>JAZKEA010000372.1:0-8095 GCA_040387315.1 Armatimonadota bacterium
GAACGGAAAGAAAGCTCTTGAGAAGATTCGGGAGAATCGACCGAGCCTTGTGGTCTCCGATGACCTGATGCCGGAGATAACCGGTTTTGAGATGCTGGCTTATAATTCGCGGGGATCCTGATCCTGCTCTGTCGGATCTGCCGGTTATCATGCTGACTGCAAAGTCATCAGGTAATCCCGACTACGAGAAAAAGTTGATGCAGTACTATGTCGGCGCGAGTACAGACCGAGATAGATACCTCATGAAGCCTTTCAATCCGGAAGAGTTGGCACATCTTGTCGAGCGCCTCCTAGGAATACCAAGTAAGTGCGAGTAGCTTTAAAGGCTGAAAATGTACAACGACAGACATGAACCTGAACGCGTGGAGGATTCGGACCTACTGGCAACCCTTGTTGTAGAGGTACAGCAGGCTAGGAGCGGTGGCAATCCTTACGCTGAAATCCTCAAGAGGCTGATGGGGCGTGGGTTTAATCCGGACCAGCAGCGGCATATCTTCAGCGTTGCCTTCTGCATACCGCAAGAACTGACTAAGGCAATTTCCTTTTGGGCTCCAGATGGCCAATCTTGGATCAATGATACCAAGCTTAAATACGAGATGGACCGAGTGCTTGGATCTGACCAAACTCGGGAGGCTGAGAGTGTCCCTCAGTCGCAGAGCGTGGGTGACTGAGATCGGGGCTGAGATTCGGGCGGATAATTGCAGATAGCAGAAGTCATATAGTGCTCCACCGGTGGGGACTTTTTTTAGGGAGTGTCGTATGAGTAGAAGTATTCCTAGCATCGTCGTGGGTTGTGTAGCAGGTCTGCTGTTCGTTTACTTGTTGTTGCTCATTTTTGCCCCTCTTCTTCTCGCTTCGAGAGTATCCTTTTTGCTTGAGGCTACACTTATCCAGAATTTCCCTGTTGTTCTTGTGCTGGTAGTGGCTCGTATGCTACAACGCGAGGCACCTGATGTGAGTTTTGGTCTAAAGTTCAGCCTGCTTGTATCGGCTCCCTTGCTCGTCTCGCTTTCGCTCTTGCCTAGGTAGCCTTCTTAGAGCGCGAACAATATCAATGTCTTTGACGTGCATTCGACCAGATTCTGAGTTGTCAGAGTTGTGGCGGTATAGGACTCCACCAATGAGGGCTTCGGTCGCGATGACGTAACGAGGAGTAAGCACATGTTGCACTACGACGTTTGGCTTCTTGTTGTGGCGCTTCCAGATATCTGTTTTGCTCTGGCCTTATACCGTGAGTATAGGAACGAGGGAATTGCTTGGTGGCGTTGCCTCGCGTGGATAATTGCAATGTCTGCAATTAATCTTTATCTGCTTTGGGCGACTGCCACTTCACATTAAGTTTCTTGGGGTCTGAGACATCCCCATGCATGCAAGCATGCACCCGACGAGTCGCAGAGCGGAGATGACGGAGATGACGGAGATCGGGGTTGATAATAGCAGAGGCGGTATGGAGCCCATCAATGGGATCTCTTGCCGGGGAGCAATGTTGAAGCAAAGAGTCCATCCTGTTCTGAGAGTTGTCCTCATCTGTGTTTGCTTTGGCCTTCTGAATTTCGGGATTGTGGCATGGTTCTATCGCTCTTCCCCTCCGCATCAATCGGAGGAAGCGGAGGTCTATCAAGCCGCCGTTGACTCCGTCGTGAAGGAGTATCAATCCTATCGTGAGCCATACCCCTTTCGTCTTCTGCCAAAAGAAGTGCATGCCGTTTCGCGGGATGCCGATTTCTTGGGGAAGCGGGTTTATCTTATTACCGGGCGGATGGAGTTAAATCGAGATCCACCGCTGCGTCGCATCCTTAGGTCCTTTGGTGTCCCGCGATCGCGTCCTCTGCTGCGCATACGTTGGTATCGGCTCTTATGGCAGGAGTCCGATGGTACTTGGAAGAAACCCCATCCGCCTGTAGGCGGAGTATCACTTCCTTGAGGTAGTTCTGATCTGGGGGTCTGGGGCTTCCCCATGCATGCAAGCATGTACTCAGTGCAGAGCGTAGATGACTGAGATAACTGAGATCGGGGCAGATAAGACGCGCAAGCGTGTCTGTGACTACTGCCCCAGAAGGTGAGATGAAGATTATGATGCGGCTTAATAAGTGGCAGCGAGTCACCCTGGTTTGCGTACTGATGTCTATGCCTGTGTCTGCTTTCAGTGCGGCTGCGATGCACACTGCCTGGAGAACCGCTAACGGTGTTGGTGGTTGGGATAAGGTCCCTGATAGTCACGTTTCTGCTCGTGTAGCCTATGAGCGCTACCGGGATTATACTTTTTTGATGGGTGCGCCACGTTATTTCTTTCCTAGTAGTAATGGTCGCGGTTTTCTGGGAGGCATCCTTTACCTCATCGATTACTAGGTACTTGACCATAGGTACTTGACCAGCTTCTGAGTAGTCTGAGCAGTTAGTGTGTAGCATCGAGGGCTAATTGAGGGCCGGGGATCACGTAACCACGGTCCTAACCACCGTCTTAACGTCGTTTTGTTCTGAAGAAAGGTCGTTAATTATGAAACGCCGGAATTTTGTCACCGCTTTTTCTATGGGGCTTGCCGGATGGATAGGCAAAGCCGCTCTCCCTGCGGAGGCTCAGGCAGCAGGGGCAGCGACAGGCATTGTGCCGGAGGGATCACACCTGCTCGGAAAATCCGTTCCCTCGTCCGCTATCCAACGAGAAGCAGCCCGGCAGCGGGAGACGTGGATACGCAAGGCAGCCGCAGAGATCGGAACCATTCGCCCGGGAATGACACGGGCAGACCTGCTCAGGATCTGCAAGCCAGAGGGTGGTCTGTCCACACAGACGCAGGGGCAGTATGTCTATCGTGACTGCTCGCTCATTATGGTGGAGGTGTTTTTCCAGCCGGTGTCAGCGCTGCTTCACAAAGGCCCGGCTCACGAGGACATTATTACTCAGATCTCGCGTCCGTTCATCGTAGCCTTCAACATACTTGATTGACCTCCCACTTGATTCTTAATTTGTAGTCTGTAGATGGAAATCAGTCGACAGAAGTCATTAGACAGTCATACCGAGGGATTCCAGGGATTCTGTCATACTCCGCCCTAACCTCTCTCGTGGACGTGCGCGTCATGGAGTCTGGACGGATTTTCGTTACTATTACAGTAGCAGTGACCTGCGCAATCCCTGCACAAACCGTGAATGCCGATGGCTGCAACAACGCCACCAAGCAATGCCCACACGACGTCAGCGAACAGATTGATGCGGTGAATGTTCTGCTTTGCTTCAGCCACAAAGAGAGTGCTCATGTCGGTGGAGCGGGCGGCGGTACGCTCGAAAGCAACATAGGCTTTTTGCAGTGCTGCCCAATCCTGCAGAGCGAAATACATGCAGAAGAAAAAGCAGAAGACGCCGGGAACCACAAGCAGTAGCAAAAGCAGCAGTGACCGTAATGACCGAAGACGCATAGATATTACAGGTTTATCCCCTTACGATAAGTATGGCACCTTTCCGCCACGGTTACTCTCTGGGATCTATGAGGTGACACAAAGGTAGCCAGCGCTGGGGGTGAAGGGAATTGTCGTATGCCAAGCCAGAACAAGACAGCCGGGCGTTAGCGGTTCGGCAAGGTCATGCAGGACGCTCGCAGCCCTGACGACCGTTATCGGATCTGGCAGGAGATCAGGCACATCCACGAAATGGCAGTGCTTGGTCTCCGGTCCCGTTCCTCGCATCTGTTCGCGCGGCTGATGATCGGGCCGATCCTTAAGGAAGCCATGGCCAGAAGCCTGCACTTCAAAGCGGTGAAGCATCCCACAGCCCACCGGACCGTGTTCCAGCGGCCACCGAAGGGTGAGCGGGTGAAGTGCGGTGCCAAGACGCGCAAGGGCACACCGTGTCAATCCGCCTGCGTGTGGGGCAAAAGCCGCTGCCGGCTGCACGGGGGATGCTCAACGAGTCCAACGACAGCGGAGGGACGGGCACGGTTTGCGGAAAGCAACCGAAGGCGAGCGAAGGCAAAAGACATGTAGATGTAGATCACTGTGGTTAGGGTAGGGTTAAGAGGGGCTGTCGATAGGCTCTTGACGATCCTGTAACCGGTGTGGGATGTTCTGATCGTCGCGGATTTGCACGATGACGTCCACCAGAGTGCCAGGCTCCCATAGCGGGCCGTTGCGGCCAATCACTTCGAGTCTCGCGCTGCCTGGCACGAGAGGAGACTCCTCAACGACTGCCACATTCCAAACGTCCTCTCCGTCCGTGACCCAGGCAGCCTCGACGCGGGTTCCGGCGGGCATTGGCCTCTGATCCGTCGTCTCTACTCGCAGCAATGCGATCATGCGACGCTCGTCCAACGAACCACCTGGAGTGAAGTCCCGCCAAACATAGGCATCAAGGCGCAGTGATTGTCCATTGCGGAGCGTTATCTGTTCCGGTGCCCTTCGCAACTGAGGTATTGTCGTGTTTGGCACCGTGGTGTCTCCGCCACTACCGCCACCGCATCCTGTCGTAAACAGGGTCAGCAGGCTGAGGACCGCAAGGCAAAAAGTTGCCGATACCCGATACCGATACTTGATTCTATAATTGAAACGCATCCCTGTCTCCCTGTCTCCCTGTCTCCCTGTCTCCCTTTGGCCGCGGTTACGGAGGATGGCTGCCCACTGCCGTGTCAGCATTCGGCAGGGTATAGGGGATCTCCTTCGGATCGCCCAACTGCAGGCGAGCAGAACAGCGTCAAGTGGCGGGTACTACGCCGCATCGGTCTGGGCGAATATGTGTTAGGTCGCTGCAACCAAAGACGGCGACGCGCCTCTAATGGCTGCGCGCCAGACAACTGCGCGGCGCTCCAACTAACCTGCTAATCTGCTAACCTGAGCCAAAGGGGTTTTCATGAAGAACCTTCATTATCTCGCTGGACCATATCTCGCTGGACCATTCACCTTGCTCGCGGCTCTCAGTCTGACGACTCTTTGTTATGCTCAAAACCCTCTCGTGGGCAAGTGGACCGGCATAATGGCTGGCATTCCCACCAGACTTGAGTACAAAAGCGATGGCAAAGCGACCGCGGACCTGCTCAACGTAAAACCCACCTATGTCATCAACCTGACGTATACAATTAAAGGAAACACGGTGCAGCAGACGACCGTGGGCCAGACCATCAGCGGTAAAACAAAATGGCTCCCGGTCTCGAACCGAGGAACGCAGAAGTACCAGTTCAAGGTCATCGATCAGGATACCTTGACGCTCAAGCGCAGCGATGGCTTTTCGGCGACGCTGAAACGGGACAAACCGCAACAAGTACAGGCAAGACGAATAGGGACTAAGGACATCGAAAAGACGGGCGTCTGGGGGCCATTAAAAAGGCGCTACGCTAACGTGAGAACTGCCACCAGCGACTCTGCATCCCTATAGATGTGCTGCTTCCCTGTGCAGGAGGTTGCGCCTCAAAATTCCTTCGCTTCCAGGTAGGGCGGAAAGGTGTTGCCGTCCGCGCTGCCGCCGTCCGACCACACGCAGTCGTATTCTTGGTATTGCCACCCGTTCGGAGTCTTCCCGAAGCGGATGACCAGACCTACCGCTTCGTCTGTCCATATCCCGCCTATCCTAGCGTAAGGTTGCACGATATATACCTCGGCATAGGACGGGCTGATCTTCAAGACCCGCATTATGCGGATGGGGTCATCCGCGCCGCCAATCCCATCCGCTAGTGCTCTGCGGACAGCGGGTTCCATCTCGGCCCTGTAAAGGGACGTTTGTGTCGCCACAACGGCGTATGGCGTAAACGGCAGGAGCATTCCGATGATGGTCAGATAGCGGAAGACCAACCGCCGAGGGGCATGGGGGAACAACTCCATGACGGCCTTCACGGTGAAGAGGAGTGCCCCAACAATGGAATACGAAACCACGAGGTAGAAGAAGAGATAGAACATTAAGGTGATCGCTGGCTCCCATTATAACCCTTTGTCCCTGTGACAAGATGGAAACGGCCAGTTTTGGAGCATCAGGTTTACTGATCGACAACGCAACGACGATGTACGTTTTCTATGGCGCTTCAAACGTCTCTTAAACTGGTTCCCACTGCTCGCTATCTGCAGGTCCAGCTAACAATCTGCAACAACTCCAAACAGTACGAATTGTTCGACCAGATGTACTGCACTTGGGAAGACAACTGGCGCTGTGACAGAAGCGGGATTGGCCTGGCACCACACAGCTGTACTAAGAACAACCTGCAGACCATCATCCTGCCGCCCGGGGAGTCCTTCTCCCATAAACCTCATTGGCTGCTCTTGCGTCAGATCAAGCCCGGCAGGAGCACCATCCGTTTTGGTCTGGTTCGCCGGCGAACCAATTACACCAGCGAAGAGATTGAGCGCGTCTACCTGGAGCAGGTACGCCTGCGGGCGGATTACGTCCGCAAAGAGAGGGAACAAAACCCACGTTTCGACATGCCCGACAAAACGTACTACTTCTACGCGTTCCGTATTAATCACAACGGCTACACGGGCCAGGAGGACGTCTTCTGGAGCAATGCCGTCACTGCTGACATTCGCAAAGAGTGGATTCGGCGATAATAGGGGCAGTTGTTATAGTGGTCATAGTACCTGGAGCGATTGAAAAGTATTGACTTCGCTATGGACCCCGTGACAGTTTGAGTGAGTTTGAGATATGGCGGGTTTTTACAAAAGGATAAACTGACACACTTATGCGCTACCTTGTTGGAATTTCTACCGGAATCGGTGTCGTGGTCCTGCTGACGGCCCTGGTACACGCGGTCGTCTGGCCCCAACTGTTCCATTCAGGTCTTTACTTCCTCATCTATCTGTTTGTCGTTCCTGTTGCCGCAGCTCTAGGAATCACAACCCAGATTGCGTCCGATCTTTTGCGTCAAGGGCACCCAGACATAGCGAGCCGTTATTGTACTGTGGGTGGAAGTCTGAACATTGTTCTTCAGCTGCTTCTTTCGTGGCTTTACGTCTCGGGCTCGGAGAATCCAATGCCGGACAGCTTCGACGCCCTGATTACGTTATTCCTAATCACTCTTTTGTGGGCTACAGCCCTTGTTACTGTTGGCTTTGCACTCAGCAGCAAAGGCTAAAAGTATTGAATGGCGCGAGATGCGCTAGTTGCCTTAGTTTCGCTACCTTGAAGTCACCAAGTCGGTGAAAAAAGGGAAGCGGGCAGATCGTCGCGAATTCTGCACCATAGCAGATCAACACAAGGGAGATGCGCGATGCTCCCCTGTGTTTGCGTCTCCCCAGCATCTCCAGAGGCTGACGAATGGTTGACGAGAGGATCTAAAGGTTTCAAACGATGAGGCGAGAGAACCGGTGCGGAGCGCTTAGAGGGCTTATGGCAGGAGTCCTGGCGGTCGTCGGTGGCGCGATGACGTTGTTTCCTCAACAGAAGGCTGTCACGATGATTCCTGCCGCGAACGCTATGACCGCTATGGCATCCATGGCATCTCCCGACAGAACCTCCTGGAGCCGCAGGAATAGCGCTCCTCGCTACGAGGCGATTGATCTTGGCGTGCCTGACGGGGAGTACTCAGTAGAACCCAGAGGGGCGTCGCCCAATGGCCGCTACGTGGTCGGGCATGTTAGCACGCGCTACGGTATGCGCGCCTTTATCTGGAAAGACGGCGTGATCCGCTACGTGGCACCGCCTCTGTCGACTGCCGAAGCGGTCAACGACTCGGGAGTCGCCGTTGGCCAGATCTACCCTGGCGAGCACGAGTCTCATGCCGTTGTTTGGAATGGCGGCATGAAGCGCCTGTTTAACGGGACCGACACAAGCTGGGCACGAGGGATCGACAACAAAGGAAACATCTACGGGACTCATGTGGTCAACTCAGGATCGCGTGCCTACCTGCGAAACCCGAACGGGTCGATCACCTATTTCGAGACCGCCCCCGAACTCAAGAGCTTCTTCGGAGTTGCCAACCAGCGGCAACAGTTGGTTTTTTCCACGTGGCCACGCAGCTCTATCGACGCCAAAGACATCGAGCACTTTTACTGGAACGGGACGAAGCGGCAGGAACTGCCCCCGCTGAAGTCTGGACTGCAGTGCTTTATGGGTGGGATGAACGATAAAGGGATGATCGTCGGGAGAGCGCTGATCGACCCGTACACGTCAATGCCAGTGCTGTGGAAG
>JAZKEA010000373.1:0-14834 GCA_040387315.1 Armatimonadota bacterium
AAAATCCTACTCTCACACCATCCCCGGTACGAAAGACACTGTTTGCGAATTCTATTTGGCCCTGAGGACGATCACCGTCAGACGCCGTTTCCTGCCCCTCCCGGCGCTTATGAGTGGTGGTACTTCGATGCACTCTCCTCTGACGGGCGCTACGCGGTCGTCGCCATCTTCTTCCTGGGGTCTCCAATGACTCCGTACTACAAAGCCGTTGTGGATGGCAAAAAACCGGACCCGATGGACTGGTGCGGCGTGTTCTTTACCCTGCACGAGAAAATCGGCGAGACGTGGAATGAGCGCGCCTATGCCTACAATTTGTATCGAGGTGGCGAGTTCAGCGCGGAGCGGCCCGAAGCAGACATCGGCGATTCGACAATGACGTTTGACGGCGACGAGACATGGACGCTCTCGGTTCAGGAACGAGGATTATGGAACCAGAGCGTGAAAGCCGAACTTCGTTTCTCGCTAAAGGGGGCGCCTTTGCGGCTGCCCGCATTCGGCACGGAAGAGACGGAAGCGCGGCATACCTGGGTCTGTGTCGCGCCATTGTGCCGGGTACAGGCCACCATCGGCGGCACGACCTTTCAGGGGCAGGGATACCACGATCACAATTTCGGCCTTCTTCCCTACGATGAGATAGAGACCTGGTACTGGGTGTATGCGCCTCTGAAATGCAGCGATGGTAAAGACCGCTTTTGTCTCCTGTATTATCTGCCCGAGACAATGACGCCCTGGGACGGGGTACTGTTGCTTCTGGACGACGAGGGAACGGTACTTACCCAACCGCAGGAGACGGATATTATGCTTGCCGGTCCGCGTCGCGGTCGGTATGGATTTACCTACTGCCGTGAGCTGGAATGGAAAAGCGGAAGTGGGGGAACGAACCCTCAATTTTACGGCGCCGCACGACTGAAAGCATTTGAGGGCTCTTTCTCCGAGGGACCGTTTTATGTACGTCTTCCCGCCCATATACACGCTGCAGAAAGCAGCAATGGAGAAGTGGTCTGGACCGGTCACGGCGAGGGGATAGGAGAGGTATTTCGACCCTTCCGTCTTTGTGGACCAATTGCCTCGCGCGCGATGTGGTCGCGGATACGGCGACGGAACCGACCGTGACCGGGAGAAAGACACACTGGGAGGGTGAGGGGCCGGAACCGAACCCGGTGACACAGATCATCGTGGCCCGTACTCTGCAGACGGTGGCTGTTACTCTGCCCGTGCTGTTAGGACTGCGCGCCGTACTTCCGCCGGAAACTTTTGGCCGGCTTTTTCGGGCGAGCGGGCCGTTTGTGGCCGGGGCGCTTTCCGTCTATTTCGCCGCCACATTTCATTCCCGCTCCCCTCTGTTCTCACTTCTCTCCGGCAGGGGAAACGGGTTTATAACCCGCCTTCCGGCCTCCGCGGGAAATGCCGTTGCCTTCACCTTCGATGATGGACCGCACCCAGACTCGACCCCCCGCCTGCTGGACATACTTGCCCGGTACGATGCACGAGCGACGTTTTTTCTTGTGGGGGAGCGTGCCGTCAGATATCCGGAGATTGTGCGGCGTATTCTCAGCGAGGGCCACGCCATAGGGATTCATGGCCTGCGACATCGGACCATGGTGCTGCAAAAACCGGCGGCGCTTCGCAGAGAAATAAGTGAGGCCATTCTTCAGATTGAAGAGGCGGCGGGAGCGCCTCTGCCGCTTCCCCGTCTTCTCCGACCGCCGTACGGCTTCAAGACACCGCTTCTTGCACGTACCGCGGCACGGCTGGGCTGCCGGATTATCGCGTGGTCCCTTGATCCGAGGGATTACGATCCGGTTTCGTCGGAAAGGCTGGCAGCGCACGTTAAAAAGGGACTTTCGCCGGGAAACATCGTGCTTCTGCATGAGCGTCCCGGCAAAAGCGTCACGGCGGATGCGCTGCCGCTGTTGCTCGATCTCTGTCGCGAACGTGGCCTTGAGTGTCAGGCGCTGTCATTTCCGCTGGCGGAAGTTAATCGTTAGTCGCCGCTGACATGCTTGTACAGTCGGAAGGAAAGCAGAGCAAGCGTCCCCATGATCACTGCGATCTTGCCCGGCATGGGAAGCCAGTTCGACACAAGCATGACCACAATCATACCGGCAAGCAGAAGTCCTGCCTGGGTAAGCTCGCGCATCGTCTCGGGCTTATCCGCGCCGAGCAGGCCGGACAGGCTCTCCAGGGGCATCGTGGTTCCGCATTCCCGGCAGGTGGTACGGCTGGAGGCGTTCATGGTGCTGCAGTGCGGACAGAGCTGCTCCGTAATCCGGTGCTCCTGCGCCGCAGGAGCGATGGGGGAGACGTTTTCTGAATCCATCTGCACAGCCCGCTGCCGCTGAATCATAGGCCAGACGATTCCGGCAGCAATAGCGAGCATCAGAACAACGGAGATTAGTATTCCAGGCATCTTCGCTTCCTCTCTTACAAAGCGTGGTTCTGTTTTTCCATACGACGATGTTCGAGGACGGGTTGTTCCTCCAAAACGGTGCCGGTTACTGATTTGTCGGAGCGGGTAAAACCACGGGCGCCAAGTTATATTTTCTCAAAAATATCCTTTCGCCTGAACTTAACGCTAAACTAACTGGTGTTAGAAGCCGAAAATCCTTGAAACTACGAGGTGTTGAATATGTCGCAGGAGTTTGACGAACTATCAGATTTTGATGTCGAGAGCGAGGTAGAAGCCGCTCTTCGCCGTCAAGATGAGGCCTTAGTTTTGCTGGAGCGCCTGCGCGCGGAGGAACCTTTTGCTTTTTCTCGTGTCAAGCAAAAGACCGGTGACGAACGGCGCGATTTCCGTCGATGGGAGACCCCTCCCGGCATCACGATGGAAATGCATGATGGAAGTCGCTGGTGTAAAATAGACTGTTCCGATATCGGGGTTGGCGGGGCGCGCACCGACCATCTTCCTGCCTGGGCCTATGGTCCGACACCGACCCGTTTGGGTGCGGAAGGGGCAGGGGCGGTCCTTGTTCTCTCCGATGTGATGTGGCGTGGGAAAAAAGCGGGGCAGGCAGGCGTCCGTTTCGAGTTTTTAGATGAGGACGAGCGCGACTTCTGGTCGGGCGCTTTGATCGATGCCTTACTTGTCCGTCACTCCCTGACCTGAGCGAATCGCCTGCCGTTATCGGAGTGACGCAGATTTGCAGAAAGAAGATTTGGCGTTTTGAAACGAATAGGCTTGATGGGCTGCGGCGTTGTCGCCACCTATGGCCATGCGCCCGCCATCGTCCAAACACCGGGGCTCGTGCTGACCTCGGTGTATGATCCTGATCCGGTGCAGCTTGCACGGTTCAAGGAGCGCTTCCCTTATACGGACGGTTATAGTGACCTCGACGCCTTTTTTGCGTCCGAGATCGATGCCGTTTCGGTCACTTCTCCCGCACCAGTCCACTTCGATAATGTTCGCGAGGCCGCGAAATGGGGCAAACCGGTGCTTTGCGAAAAGCCGCTCGCGATGAACGATGCCGATATCGAAACCATGATCGATATCATGGACTCCGCGGGCCTGCTCTTTGCCACCGCTTTTTGCTATCGCTTCAGCCCCGTTGCGCTGCGCATCAAGGAGATGATCCAGAACCGGGTCATCGGTGATGTGCGCGCCCTGCGCATGATCTATATTTGGGATCTGCACGGCAAATACGAGTATCTCCCCAACGGTCAGCGCATCGAATCCCCGATTCGTGTCGGTCGAATGCAGGAGGGGGGGCCGATGGTAGACTGCGGCGTCCATCAGATCGACCTGGTGCATTGGTGGACGGGTGCGGAGGTGGTTCGGCAGCAGGCGTCCGCGGCCTGGGTCGATCAGCACTACGAAGCGCCGGATCATGTCTGGCTTCATCTGGACCACGAAAACGGCGTCCATTCCGCTATCGAGATGAGCTTCTCCTACGGTCATACCGTATCGGAGTCTCTGTCGCACTTCTCGTACCATATTATTGGAACAGACGGCCTAATCCGGTTTGACAGAGAAGGGTGGCATTTCGAGGTACGGACGCCGCAAGGAACTCAGTATCTTCCGGGAGCGGACGAGAAGAACTTCGCGGGAATGTATGCGGAATGGCTGCAGGCGCTTCAGACAGGAAACCTGGGAAATATGCCGTCTGCGCGTGAAGGACTTCGCGTGACCCGCATCGCTCGCGCCGCGACCGAGGAGGCCATCGCGAATCATCGGATCTTTACGGCTCTGACAACCAAGTAGCTTTATTTTAGGACAATCGCCAGGCTCTTTGCAGAGCCTGGCGATTTTGTTTTTGGAGACACAAAAATGCCTGCTGTAACCACGGGGATATTGGAAACCGCGCTCTACGTCACCGATGTCGAACGCTCCGCGACTTTCTACGAAAAGCTGATGGGGTTCCGGCGTTTGCTCGCCGAAGACCGACTGATCGGAATGTCGGTAAACGACAGCCACCAGGTTCTGCTTCTCTTCAAGCGAGGCGGGTCCGTGCAGCCGTCGCCGATGCACGGCGGCATGATCCCCGCGCATGATGGAAAAGGCGAGATTCACGTCGCCTTCGCTATCGAGGCATCAAACCTGCCATCCTGGCGGATCCGTCTGGCCGAAAACAACGTGCCGATTGAGAGCGAACTGGTAACGGATCGGGGCGGGACTAGCGTCTATTTCCGTGATCCTGACAATCACCTGATCGAACTCGCGACACCGGGTATCTGGCCCACGTACTAGAGGCGCGGAGACCCCTCATCAGGGATTGGCAGCGCGCACTTCCGCGTAACCCGGCTTGGTGTCACGGAGGATACCGTCAATGGCCCGGCGGTCCTCCGGCGATAGCGAGGCATAATCGTCACCGGTAGCCTTGCCGTCGACGACCTCACCAATCCGCTGATAAACGCATTCGCGGGCGGGTGCGGGAAGCGCATCGAACGCCTCGGAGTAGATGAGGTAGCTGCATGGGTAACGAAGAAGCCGCCGGTTCAGATCCAGGTCACGAAGCGAGCGCCCCTGTTTGTCACGCGGCGTCTCTAGGGCGGCGAAATCCCGTGCGAAGTTCGATGTACCGGAAACGGGATCGATAAGGGGTGGCTCGCCGGAAAATAGAAGGGCTTTTACCAGAGGTTCTGTCGCGCTTTGAAGGCGGCGGGTCGTCGCCGGACGACGCTCATTTGCCGGCTTACCCTCGAACTTGTTCATGACCGCTTCATCCCGCAGCGCATCGCGCGTCAGAAAATTCGCCTGGGTGACACGATTGTGGACGGTGATCTGGTGGTTCAGCACCATCAAAGCGACAATGTCGCTGTGCCCGGAGAGATAGGGGGAGGTATCGAGTCTGCCTTTGAGGTCCGTTACGTTCGCCCCTGCCTCCCGGTCAAGGCTTACCCCGGTCAATTCTCCCTGACTGTCTCTGCCACTGCCCCGAGCAAAAGCGTTCCCCATGTGTCGCTGACGACCGTGTGTGCCGGTAACATACCAGCCTCCCCACCGGTCACTCATCGGGCTGCTGTCGGTGGTAACAAAAGACCCACCACTCAGATCCGGCAGTCCATCCGCCAGGGCATAGACCGAACGCAGAATGGGGCCAGGTACGTTTTCCGTCAGGGGCGATTTGTGGCAGCTGATACAGTCAAACGTCTGGCGAAAGAGGCGCGGCCTGTCGGTCGGATTCGTCTTATCGGTAGCATTCTGAACAATCGTGTAAAACACCCCTCCCCAGCGGGCATCCGTGGTCGATATTTCCAGAATTGGGGCATCCGGTATCCATGCCACATACGACTCATCGTTGAAATAGATAGCGCGTGGCGTACGGGGGGAGATAAAATCACGCTGTAAACTCGTCTTCGAGAAGACAAGTGTCTGCGAGGAAGGCGAGATATTCAGCTCCCGCAGGACCGCACGCAGGAAACCGTGCCGGTCATGCCACTCCAGATTTGCCTTGCGGCTGTCCAGGCGCTTTTGCAGTCGGCTGACAGGATTATCAAGCTGCGCGGTCAAATACTGCGTGTCGGAAGAGGCTGCACCGGAACCCTGACCCGCCGATGGTTTAACAGAAGATACAGCGAGAAGACAGGCGGCCAGTGTCCCCGTCATCGTGATCACGGCAAGACGAAACATTTCCCTTTCATTAGACCAGCCTCTTTACCGTCCGTGCAAGTTCCCCCACTGATTCTTCAGCGGTCATTTACCGATGTAGTGTAAAATGCTTTCGAGAACAGCCTTTGAGCTGTCTATGATGCCAGGTGTTAATTTCCCCGCCGGGAAGGTTTCTCAGGCGATGCCAGGGAATGTTTCATGCTAAAGGAACTCCTCTAATTGATGGGTCGCAAGTTCAGTTGTAATCTCGCCGGATGGCAGGGAGCCGCATCCGCTCTGGCGCTTCCTGTTTTGCTCGCCTGGATTAGCACGCTTGGCGTGGCTACATCCAGCACCGCGACAGCCGCTCCAAACCCGACTGCCGCAGAGCTGGAAAAAGAATTTGCACGCACGGTTCGTCCGTTTATGCAAACGTACTGCGCTTCCTGCCATGGCAGCGATAAGCCGGAGGCACAGCTCGACCTCACTTCCTACGCGACCATGTCGTCGGTGGTGAAGGATTTTCCCCACTGGTCGCTTGTGCTCGAGAGAATCTCCGTCAAGCAGATGCCGCCCCCGGAGATGAGTCCCCAGCCCTCCGCAAAGCAGCGCGAGGCGGTTATGGCCTGGATTCGTGCCGTTCGGCAGTTTGAGGCAAACCGCAATGCGGGAGACCCAGGACCGGTTCTGGCACGGCGGCTGAGCAATGCGGAATATGACTACACGATCCGAGACCTGACCGGCGTTGATCTGCGTCCCACACGCGAATTTCCCGTGGACCCGGCGAACCAGGAAGGCTTTGACAACTCCGGCGAGTCGCTCACGCTCTCCCCCGCGCTGATGAAGAAGTATGTGCAGGCCGCACGCTCTATCGCGGACAACCTGGTGCTGACCTCCACGGGATTGGAGTTTGCCTCACATCCGGTTCTTGCCGAGACGGACCGGGACAAGTTCTGCATATTCCGCATCGTTGATTTTTACAAGCGGCAGCCCACGGATTATGCGGACTACTTCCTGGCGGCGTGGCGGTATAAACATCGGGCAGCCCTTGGAACTCCCAATGCGACCCTTGCGTCCGTCGCTGCGAGCTCCGGGGTGAGTCCGCGTTATCTGGAGTTGGTGTGGAGTACGCTCACCGCACCCGAACCGACTGCGGGGCCCGTTGATAAAGCCGGCCCTATTGCGCGGCTTCAGGTGATGTGGAACGCACTGCCCGCCCCCGAAGGCGCGAGCGTCGATGCTGTGCGAACGCAGTGCGTGACGATGCGAGACTGGGTTGTAGCGCTCCGTAAGAAAGTGGCGTGGAAGTTCGACAACCTGAAGGTGCCGCGCGGGTTTTCCGTTGGGGGCCAGTGTTTTGTTCTGTGGAAGGACCGGCAGTACGCGTCTCATCGCCGTCAGCTTTATCCGGATGCGCTGCAGGTCGGCGGGACACCAGCGACACGCGTGATTCCCGCACGGCGTCGCGGCGATAAGACGATGCCGGAGCAGTCCATAACTGATCCGGCCGATCCCGACCTCTTCGTACCGCAGGAGGAAGCCGCTCGTGCCTCCGTCATTAAATCTTTCAGCCGGTTCTGCGATGTATTCCCGGATGCGTTCTATATCGCCGAGCGCGGACGGATGTTCGTCAACGAGTCGGGTGACAAGGGCCGTCTCCTGACAGCAGGGCTTCACAACTCGATGGGTTATTTCCGCGACGATACCCCACTTATGGAGCTAATGCTGAGCGACAGTGACCGACGCAGGCTGAATCAGCTCTGGCTGGATTTCAACATGGTCGCGTATGTACCGGAGCGCATGCACCTGGAATTCTTTGTCTACGAACGCGCGGAATCAGGGACCATGACGGACCCGGAGTTCAACTTTGCGCGCGCCGAGGACAAAGACTCTCTATCGGACGAGAAGATTAAACGGCTGGCGGACCTTTACCTGGCGAAGGCCAAGAAAAACGGGGGAGAACCGGCTGCGCTTCAGGCAATCGAAGAGCATTTCCAATGGGTCTCCCGCACCATCCGTGCGACCGAGAAGGCGCGGCTGGCCGCTGAGCCGGTGCATCGCAAGGCGCTGCTGGATTTCGCCGGTCGGGCGTATCGTCGTCCGCTTACGGCGAGTGAGCGGAACGAACTGATGGCGTTCTATCAGTCGCTGCGTCAGAAAGAGCACCTCAGCGCGCAGGACGCGGTGGCCGACACGGTGATTCGTGTCCTCATGTCGCCGAGTTTCCTGTTCCGTCTGGATCTGGAATCCCCAGGCGTTCCCGCCACACCGCCTAAGTCACCATCTAAAATGCGAACGGTCGCAACAGAGCCGCGTTCTGTGGCTCCGCCCGCGGGCGCAAAAGGCGTCGAGCCGCTCTCGGACTACGCACTGGCAAGCCGCCTGAGCTATTTCCTCTGGTCGAGCATGCCGGACAAGGAACTGCTTGCTCATGCCGCCGCAGGCGACCTCCACCGCCCGGAGGTCCTGACGGCCCAAACCCGGCGGATGCTGCGCGATCCTCGTATCCGCGCCCTTGCTCTGGAGTTCGCGGGCAACTGGCTGGACTTCCGCCGTTTCGAGGAGCATAACGCCGTGGATCGGGAGCGGTTTCCCACGTTTACCAATGATCTGCGCGAGGCCATGTTCGAGGAGCCGGTCCGCTTCCTGATGGACGAGTTCCAGGAGAACCGCTCCGTACTGGACTTGCTCTACGCGAAGCACACCTTCGTGAATGCCCCTCTCGCACGGCATTATGGGATGACGGATATCGCGGGGACCGTTGGAAACGACTGGGTGCGTGTGAAGAACGCGGATCGCTATGGTCGTGGCGGACTGATGCCGATGGCTGTCTTCCTGACCCGTAACTCTCCCGGCCTTCGAACCAGCCCGGTGAAGCGCGGTTACTGGGTAGTACGCCGACTGCTGGGCGAGCACATCCCGCCACCGCCGCCCAATGTCCCGGAGCTGCCAAAAGATGAAGGCGCTTTAGGGGACCGGACCCTGCGCCAGGCACTGGAGCGACATCGCGAAAACCCGGCCTGCTCCGGGTGCCATGCACGATTCGACTCTTATGGTCTGGTCTTCGAAGGGTATGGACCCACGGGCGAGCTGCGAAGTAAAGACCTGGGAGGAAAGCCGGTGGAGACGCAGGCGCCGTTTCCCGGCGGCGAGTCACGCTCCGGTGTAACAGGACTCCAGGAGTTCGTTCGGGAAAAACGTCAGCAGGATTTTATCGATACCTATTGCCGTAAGCTGCTGTCCTATAGTCTAGGGCGAAGCCTGCAGCCGTCGGATGAATCGACCCTGCGTGAAATGCAGAAGCGGCTGGCTCAGGGCGGCTATCGCTTCAACTCGCTCGCGGAGACGATTGTCACAAGCCGACAGTTCCGCAACCGACGCCCACTTAACCGCCCGTTTACCGCCACCGCATCCGTGAAAGGCTGAATACGCAATGTCGGACCAAGATCAGGATCTATCACAGGATCAACCATCGAAGGACACGCCCGCCGCACCGCTCTCCCGCCGCATCTTTCTCCGGGGTACGGGAGTGGTAATGGCGCTGCCGTGGCTTGATTCGCTCCCTGTGTGGGGGGCGACGGGAGACGCGCCGAAGGCGCCAAGCACCCCGCCGAAGCGGTTCGTGGTCCAGTTCATGGGAACCGGAATCAATCCCGATCACTGGTGGGCCAAGGGGGCGGGCGCGGAGATGGAACTGAGCCGCAGCCTGCAGCCTCTCCTGCCATACAAGGACAAACTGAACGTTATCAACGGGCTGTTCAATAAGCCGTCGACTGGTGTGGGGATCCATCCCGGCATGACCGGGAATATCCTTTCCGGAATGCCGCTGACCCGCGGGGCGATGCTGCACGGCGGCATCAGTATCGACCAGGTGCTGGCAGCGCATCTAGGGCAGGAAACCGTTCAGCCGAGTCTGGTCCTGGCCTGCGAGCAGCCTCTGACCGGCTACCACGAGACGAATTTCTCCATGGCCTACAGCTCGCATATCTCCTGGCAGAGTGCGGACTCTCCCGTGCCGACCGAGGTATATCCGTCGCTCGCCTTCGACAGCCTTTTCGAGAACAGCGGCAGCCGCCGTCTGGAGAGTATTCTGGACCGTGTGCGCGAAGAGGCGTCCGGGCTGCGCCGCCGTATCAGCCGTGAAGACCGGAGCAAACTGGACGAGTACCTAACCAGTGTCCGCGAGGTGGAGCAGCGTGCCCAGCGGATGCGCGGAGACCTGGGCAAGGCCGCCAACCGGGCAAAGGACAAAGGACAGCCGCTCGCCGCGATGAAGCGTCCCGACAACGGTCTGCCGGAAGATATCCGCGATCACATGCGCTTGATGTGCGACATCGTGGCGCTGGCGATCCAGACCGACAAAACCCGTATCGCCACCATGCTCATGTGCCGTGACCTGTCCGGGCTCTTCTATCCGTTCCTCGGGGTACGCGATGCCCACCATCCCGCCTCTCACAATGATACCTCCGACGATTACGAGCGCATCACGCAGCACTATGTCAGCCAGCTCGCCTATCTCGCGGGTCGTCTGCAGGCTATGCCGGAAGGAAACGGAACGGTTCTTGACAGCACCTGCCTGCTGTGGCTGTCGAATATGTTCTCCGGCTCACGGCACGACAACTCGACGCTTCCTATTCTGACGGTCGGCGGACTTGGTGGAACGCTGGAGACCGGGCGGGTGTTAAACTATCGGGACAAGGGGGACGAGAACCGCAAGCTCTGCAGCCTGTATCTCTCCCTGATGGATCGCATGGGCGTACCCCTGAAGCGATTCGGGGATGCGGACGCTCGTCTCATCGGCATTTAACAGCTCACGGGGATTTCACCTCGGCGTGAAGTGCTCTGCCGGGCGGTTCCGATAGCGCCAGTGGGCCTGTCGGCGCCGCCCGGCTTTTTGTTTCATGGACTCCATACTTAGAGGAATATGTAAATGGCAGTAAGGCAAGTCGGTATCGTTATGACGCCTGTTGAGGCGCATGAGGCGAAGGGCGTCATTATCAATCGCACCATCGGTTCGGAGAAGCTGGTTCTTCTCGATCCTTTTCTGTTGTGTGACCATCTGACCGTGGCGGATGACGGTACGGATGTGAACGAAGTCGGTTTTCCACGGCACCCGCACCGCGGCATCGAAACCCTGACCTATGTCTTCGCCGGACGGATGAAGCATAAAGATTCGATGGGGAACGAGGAAGTGGTCAACGCGGGCGAAACCCAGTTCATGACCGCAGGGGCGGGACTTTTTCACGAGGAGATGGTGTTCGTCGATGACAACGGGCACGAGAGTCTGCAGCTATGGTTCAACCTGCCCGCGAGTCAGAAGAAGATAATGCCTGCCTACCGTGCCGCCCACAACGATGAAGTTCCGGTGGTCACCACGGCAGAGGGCGCTGTGGTGCGCATCGTTGCCGGAGCGTTCTCCGGAAGTCAGGGACCTCTGACCGGAATCGCGGCGGACCCGACCTATCTACAGGTTACCCTTCCCCAGGGAGCGAGCATTACGCTGCCGGTTCGTGACGGCGACACGGCATTCGCGTACGTATATCGTGGCGAGGGAACGTTCGGCGCGAATGAGAAAGCCGTGTCCGCACCAAAACTCGCGATCTTCGCGGAGGAAGGTGACACGGTGACCGCGTCTGCCGGGCCAGAGGACATGCAGTTTATCTTTGCCTCTGCCAGGCCCTGGAAAGAGCCGGTGCTGCAGTATCGCTCCCTGGTGCTTTCCAGCGTAACGGAGATGCAGGAGGCGCTGGAGGATCTGGAGAATGGGACGTTCGCCAAGTATTAACCCCTCGCACTAAGGGGAAATGCCTGAAGGAGCAGAGCGCAGAGGAGCATCACCAGGCTGGTGACCAGCGCCCATCGGAGGGCGAAACGCTGGTGATCGCCGAATTCCACTTTGGCGAGCCCTACAAGAAGATACGTCGAGGGAACCAGAGGACTGAGGAGATGCACGGGCTGACCGATAAGGGAGGCCCGTGCCATCTCGACCGGACTGATGCCGTAATGACCGGCGGCTTCGGACAAAATAGGCAGAACGCCGAAATAAAAGGCGTCGTTTGAGATGAAAAAGGTGAACGGCAGGCTGACCAGAGAGGTGATTACCGCCAGGTGCGGCCCCATCGAAGGCGGGAT
This sequence comes from Armatimonadota bacterium, assembly GCA_040387315.1. GTDB lineage: Bacteria > Armatimonadota > Armatimonadia > Armatimonadales > Armatimonadaceae > JACMJB01. The sequence continues at coordinate 12,161 of JAZKEA010000373.1, forward strand.
AACGCTCAGCAGGCTTTTCGACATCGCATCGACCATGCCGGTTCCCGACAGGATACCGGTGAAGATACCCGCCGCGAAGATAAGCGAGACGACGGCGAGAACCGTCTCCGAATGCGCCCCGATGCGCTGTTTTTGCACTGCGATATCCGGATAGTTGACGATCAGCGCGATTCCAAAGGCGATCATAAACAGAACCGGCAGCGGCAAAACGCCCAGCACCAGAGTGGTCATCAGCACAACGGTCAATCCCCCGTTGAACCAGCGCAGCTGCGGTCGGCGCGCCTCTTCCCATTGCGATACCACCACCTCCGGCTCTTTCTTATCGTCCCCGCTCGTGGGCAGCTCGAGGATTCCCAGCCGCTGACGCTCGTACCGCCCGTAGAAATAGGCGAGCACAAAGAGCCAGATAATCCCCGCAATCATGGAGGGGATCATCGGGACGAAGACAGCGGCAGCATCGACATGCAGCGCGCTTGCTGCTCGTGCGGTCGGCCCGCCCCAGGGTGTCAGGTTCATTACCCCGCTAGCAAGCAGCATCAGGCAGGTCATGATCAGAGGGTTCATCCGTAACCTTACGAAAAGCGGGTATAGCGCGGCCACGCAGATCATATAGGTCGTTGAACCATCACCATCGAGCGATACCAGGAGGGTGAGCAGCACCGTACCCAGTGCGACCTTCAGCGGGTCACCTTTCACCAGCCGCAATATCCAGCGTACCGCGGGATCAAAAAGCCCTGAGTCGATCATCAGGGCGAAGTAGAGGATAGCGAACATCAGCAGGACACCCGTCGGCGCGAGAGTGCGTATACCGTCCAGCATCATTGGGCCGAGGGCCGTCAGCTTGATGTGGCTCAGGGCGGAGAAGGTTTCTCCTCCCAAACTGCCAAGCGCCCACGCCACGATTGCATAGAAAATCGGTACCAGAGTCAGCGCGACGAGGGCTGTCAAACGCCGGGACATGATCAGGAACATAAACGTCAGGACCATGGCAAAACCGAGGAATGTCAGCATAACGGAATCCGGACTCCAGTGGCTTCGGAAGAAATATAGAGTGCGTAAGACCTAAAGGTCAGTGGTAAAGTCTACCACTCTTATTCCGGCGCTCGTTTTCGGCTGTCGGTTACCGGGGTACCACAGAGTCGTGCGAGGAGCACAAAACAGTTTGATGAAAAAAACAAAGACAGAGTTAGATGCGGTACACGGACAGATTTTGTTTGAACCCGGCAGCGAAATTAATCTTGACAAGATCGATCCCGACACCGATGTAGGGATGGGAACGGAAGAGGAAGCCCAGGAAAGCCTGAAGCGGAGCACCGAGCAGATGGTAATCTGCCAGGACAAACTGATGGCTCATGAAACCTATGGCCTGCTTGTTCTGTTCCAGGGCATGGACGCCTCCGGCAAAGACGAGGCTGTCACCCACGTGCTCTCCAGTTTGGACCCGCGCGGCTGCGAGTTTAAGCAGTTCCGGACGATGACGTCCAAGGAAGAGAAGCACGACTATCTATGGCGGGTCGCCGCAGCACTTCCGGCACGAGGCCAGATCGGTATATTCAACCGCTCCTATTATGAGCACGTGGTGGCGGAGCGTGTACACCCGGAAACGTTGGAGTCGCAGGGACTGCCCGCCGAGGCGAAGAAGGGCATCTGGGAGAAGCGATTCCGGCACATAAACCACTTCGAGCAGTACCTGGCTGAAAACGGCATCCACCTGCTCAAGTTCTTCCTGCATGTGTCCAAAGAGGAACAGCGCAAACGTCTCCTTCTGCGGATCGATCGTCCGGAACTGCAGTGGCAGTTTTCGCAGAGGGATGTGGAGGAACGCGAGTACTGGAAGAAGTACGAAAAAGCATATAGTGACGCGCTTACGCAGACAAATACGCAGGAAGCCCGGTGGCATGTCATTCCGGCAGATCGGGACTGGTGCGCACGAGCGGCAGTCGCTTCCGTGATCGCTGCGAAGCTGGATTCTCTGCACTCCGGCTATCCAAAGCTCAGTGACGAGGAGCAGAAGGCGCTCAAAAGCGCCCGACGACGACTTGAAAAGGACAATGCCTGAGCAGGAAAACGGTTCCTATCCATCGAAACAAATGAGGTTAGGGCTTCGCTACACGCCCCGTGCGGTGTTCTCAGTTTTAGAAAGCGTATTCGCCGATGAATCCCGATCCGTCTCCAAAAGCCTCCGGCCCCTTTGTCTCTATCCGGGACCCACTCCCGCGCCGGACTTTTTTGAAAGGGGTCGGAATCGCGGTCTCGCTTCCTTTCTTGGACTCGATGCGCCCGGCTCTGGCGAGAGCACGTCCCTCGTCTGCGCCGCTGGCTCCGGGTGCGCCGCCGCGCCGAATGCTGGGAATCTGCAACAACCTAGGTCTGCTGCCCGATCAGTTCTTCCCCACGGGCACCGGACGCGACTACAAGCTCTCGCCCTATTTAGCGCTGCTTCAAGCACACCGCAATGATTTCACCGTGTTCAGTGGGGTGTCACACCCGAATGTGGATGGGGGACATCCCGCCGATGTCTGTTTCCTGACCGCGGCTCCGCATCCGGGCAGCAGCTCTTTTCGAAACACGATCTCGCTGGACCAGCAGATCGCCGAGCAGATCGGTATCCTCACACGATTTCCCTCCCTGACTCTATCTGTAAATACGCGCTCGCGCAGTCTTTCGTGGACCG
>JAZKEA010000373.1:14844-15937 GCA_040387315.1 Armatimonadota bacterium
GTCGTCCCACGAAACTTTGCTCGCTTCGGCGTCCAACTCCGGGTCGTCTTTCCATGTCCCCAAAAATCGTCGGCATCGGTGATGCACGGCATGCATCTCCTTGTGCAACGTCTGTATAAACTTCGTGCAGGCGTCGCCATCCCGCCCGAAGATAAAGCCGCTGAGGTCTTCCGTCAGCTGTTTCTTCAGGGGACACCGGATCAGATCGAGGCCCAGATTCGCCGACTCGACACGGGACGGAGCATCCTTGATACCATTGCCGAGCAGGCGAAGGATCTGGAGCGAAAGGTCGGTAAGCGGGATCGTGACCGGCTGGATCAGTACTTCACCAGTGTTCGCGAGCTTGAAAACCGACTGAAGACGTCACGAGGCTGGGAGAAAAAGCCAAAGCCTGTCGTCCAAGCCCCGCTCCCCGTCGATCCCCCGAGTCCAGCGGCGTATATGGACAAAGTGAAGGTCATGTACGACCTGGCACGGCTTGCCTTCGAGACCGACTCCACCCGCTCCATCACGCTTATGCTGGAAGGTGTCGGCACCCCCGTCATGGAGATCAAGGGAGTCGATATCACCGATGGTTATCACAACCTGTCCCACCACGGTAAGTCGGAGAGCAAGCGGTCGCAGCTGAAAGCTATCGACGAACAGCACATGACCTTGCTCGCTGGCCTGCTCGCGGATCTGAAAGCGGTGCGCGAGGACGAAGACTCGCTGCTGGACCGCACGATGGTTTTATACGGCTCGAATTTCGGCGATGCCAACACCCACGTGACGACGAACATGCCTACCCTGCTTGCCGGGGGCGGGTTCCGGCACGGGCAGCATCTTGCCTTCAATACCAGCCAGAACTATCCTCTTCCCAACCTGTATGTCTCCATGCTCCAGCGAATGGGTATTGAGTCGGACCGGTTCGCGTCCTCCACGGGTACCATGCGTGGTCTGGAGGCCGCCTGAGATGCGTCCCCGTGTTTCGTTTCCGGCTGCCGTGAGTATTCTCGCCGCACTGCCGCCACTGGCTGCCGTTGCACTGGTGGGAACGCTTCCGCCGAAACCGGCTGCGCCTGAATCTCTCGTACACGACAGGCGTTGTTGCGCT
>JAZKEA010000373.1:15947-16251 GCA_040387315.1 Armatimonadota bacterium
CTGCTCCCGCGAACACGGTTGCGACCGCCTCGACGGCGGCCTTTCTCCGAAATAACTGTATTGACTGTCATTCCGGTGCGGGAAAAGAGGGCGGGTTCGATCTGGAGGCGCTTCTGTCCGCCCCGGCGACCGGCGACAACCTGCAGCGCTGGATTCGCATCCATGACCGGGTTCGTGCCGGTGAGATGCCGCCTAAATCGTATTCTGCTCAGCCTGCAGTGGCTGCTCGTGCCGCCTTTCTCAAGAATCTGGCGGCCTCTCTCACGGCCCGCGACCGCGCCGCGACACTGGCGGAGGGCCGGGC
>JAZKEA010000373.1:16261-16815 GCA_040387315.1 Armatimonadota bacterium
AGCGGCGTCTGAACGGGTACGAGTACGAGAATGCTTTGCGCGACCTTTTTCAGGCACCCTGGCTTCAGGTCAGAGACCAGTTTCCCGAAGATGGTGAGGCATTCCGTTTTAACAAAGTAGGAGATGCGCTCGATGTCTCCCATGTCCACCTCGCGCGGTATATGGCCGCCGCTGACTATGCGATTCGTCAGGCGATGAGTGTCCAGCTGAACCGGCCCTCGACGACTACCGTGCGCCACTATGCGCGGGATCAGCGCACACTGACCAACAAATTCACCCAGAACCCGTTTAACACGTCCCCAGACCGCCAGACATACCCGGTTTTGGGCAGCCAGGCGCAGCCGGATGTCCGCGCGAAAAAGACCCCGCTGACGGTGGGCGAGGCCGATCCGCAAACCCGCGAGAAAGAAGCGGTAGGCTGGGTTTCAAGCAACTATGTGACCGGTTTCACCTACCGCTGGGACCAGTTCCGCGCGCCCGTCGCGGGCCGCTATCGGGTCCGCTTCAGTGGCTACACTCTGTGGGCCGCGCCCGGTGGCAGTGCGCGGAGGTTC
>JAZKEA010000373.1:16825-17552 GCA_040387315.1 Armatimonadota bacterium
TCGCGAACGGCGCGGATAAGGTTGGAAAGCCAGGCGAACCCCGGCCCCATGTTCCTAACTACGATGCCATCTCTCCGGGACGCACAAACGAGCCGATCACGGTCTACACACGAAACGGTCTGATGAACCGCCGGGTCGGCGCGTTCGATATCACCCCGGAACCGAAGGTCTACGATATTGGCGAGGTGTGGCTGCTGGCGGGGGAGACACTGGTACCAGATGCCTCACGTTTCTACCGCTCGCGTCCCCCCGGATTTCGCAATCCCCTGATGGGCAAGGACGGCTGTCCTAGTGTGGCGTTCCGCTGGATGGAGGTCGAGGGGCCGCTGTACGACGACTCCACAACGGAAGGGTACCGTCTGCTGTTCGGCAGCCTGCCACTGAAGACTGTGGCGAAGGGTGAGTCGGGCGTCACGATCCCGGTTGTCCCCGCGACCGGTGATGGCATGACCGAGGCGACCGTCGAGGTGGTTTCTGCCGATCCGAAAGCGGATGCCGAGCGGCTCCTCCGGACGTTCCTGCGACGAGCTTATCGTCGGCCCGTCGCCGAAACCGATGTGCAGAGGTTCCTCCGACTTGTGGATTCGCAACGGGAGTCGGGACTTGGCTTTGCGGAAGCGATGATTGCGGGCTATATGGCAGTTCTCGCCTCACCGGAGTTCGTCTACTTGAACGAAAAACCGGGGCGGCTCGATGATAACGCGCTGGCGACGCGCCTTGCACTCTT
>JAZKEA010000373.1:17562-20908 GCA_040387315.1 Armatimonadota bacterium
CTGCGCCAGCGAGCAGCCCGAGGCGAGTTGCAGCGGCCTGAGGTGCTTCGCGCGGAGACCGAACGCCTCCTCGCCGATTCCAGGTCCAGCCGGTTCGTGGACGCTTTTTTGGACTATTGGCTGGATTTGCGTAAAATCGAGGATTCGACACCCTCGACAACCCTTTATAACGACTACTACCTCGACGATGCCTTGACTGAGGCGTCGCTCGCGGAATCCCGGCTCTTTTTCACGGATTTGCTGCGCCGCGATCTTCCGGCTCAGAACCTGGTCGATTCTCGCTTCACCTTCCTGAACGAGCGTCTCGCGACCCACTACGGCGTTCCCGGAGTTCACGGCATCGCGATGCGGCGCGTGACGCTTCCGCCCGACAGTCCAAGAGGGGGACTTCTGACGCAGGCCAGTATCCTTAAGGTGACCGCCAACGGCACCACCACATCGCCTGTCCTGAGGGGCAAGTGGGTGCTGGAACGAATCCTCGGCGATGAGGTTCCACCGCCGCCGCCCGTGGCAGCAGTCGAGCCCGACATACGGGGGGCGGTCACGATTCGCCAGCAGCTCGAAAAACACCGGGCGGACAAAAGCTGCGCGACATGCCACAGCCGGATGGACCCACCAGGATTTGCGCTGGAAAGTTTTGACGTGATGGGGGGGTGGCGAGACCGCTACCGTGGCGTTTCAGAGGACAAGCCGGGGGTATCCGGCTACGGTAAGAACGGCAACCCTTTCACCTTCCACTATGCCCTTCCTGTGGACTCGGCGGGCGCACTTCCCGACGGCCGTTCCTTCAAAGATATCCGCGACTTCAAGCGTCTTCTCCGGTCCGAGGAGACAACGGTGGCGCGTAATCTGGCCCGTCAGCTGACCGTCTACGCGACGGGCGCTCCCATCCGTTTTGGGGACCGGACACAGCTGGAACAGATCGTTCAGCGCGCGAAGGCGGGTAATCCGAAGAACCCCGGAAACTTCGGCGTCCGGCGCATGGTGCACCAGGTCGTGCAGAGCGATCTGTTCCGGAACAAGTGATGGAGCCTGGTGAGAACAATCTCAGATGCGGATATTCGCGCTGGCAGTGTTACAGGCTGCAGGATTTTTGATGTCGCAAAGTACAATTGTGGAGGCATCGACCTTCGTCTATGTCGGGAATTCGGACAGTCAGGATGTCACCGTTCTCGAACTTTTGAGCAGTGGTGAACTGCGCCCAATCGCCTCTGTCGCGGTCCCCGGTCCATCCAAACCGGGCGGCTCACTGCCGATTGCGGTCGCTCCTGATAAGAAATTCCTTTATGTCGGCCTGCGCAATGAGCCCTACTCGGTCGCGTCCTTTTCGATCAATGGCAAGACCGGGATACTGACGTATATCGGCAGCGTCCCTCTTGCCGATTCGATGGCCTACATATCGACAGACCGTACCGGGCGTTTTCTGCTGAGCGCTTCCTATGGTGGCAACAAGGTGACGGTGAATCCTATCGGCAGCAATGGCCTGGTGGGAGCGGTTCAGCAGACGGTCACCGACGTTCCTAAAGCGCACTGCATTATCACCGATGCCACAAACCAATTTGTGCTTTACACAAGCCTTGGCGGCGATCGCATTCATCAGCAGAAGTTCGACGCAAAAACGGGAATGTTGTCCCCTAATGATCCCCCGGCACGACACGTCAAAGTTTCGGCAGGTCCGCGGCATCTTGTCTTTTCCCCTGACGAAAAATTCGTTTTTCTTCTCAATGAGCTTGACGCAACCGTACATGTCTTTCCTTACGACGCGTCAAGGGGCACTCTAAAGGAAGCGATTCAAACGGTTCCCTTACTGCCGGAGGAACTAACCGGCAAACCCTGGGCCGCTGATATCCACCTCACGCCCGATGGGAAATTCCTCTTTGCATCCGAGCGCGGCTCAAGCACACTGACGGCGTTCCGTGTCGCTACGGAGAGCGGCAGACTCACACGGATCGCCTCTTACGCCACGGCAAAGCAGCCACGCGCCTTCCGTATCGACCCGTCCGGGCGCTTCCTCCTGGCAGTGGGGCAGCTTTCGAACAGCCTGATAATCTACTCGATTGACAGATCGACAGGGACTCTTTCCGAGATCAAAACGTATCCGGTCGGCAAAAACCCGAACTGGGTTGAGATCGTTTCTTTTCCTCAGGTATCGGGTTCTTAAAGAGGATAAAAGGCGGCAGGAAGCAGGTACAGTGGGGGTGAATTAGAGTCTACACTTGTTTCTGGAGGTCACCATGGTGGAAGGTATCGAGTATCCGCAGTACGCCGCCGATATTACACGGCGAAGCCCCGCCTGCTTTCTTTTCTTGATTGATCAGTCATCCTCGATGGCACAGCCCTTTGGCGACCGGAACGAGCACCTGCCGACGCTGACAAAGGCGGAAGGGGTTGCGCAGGCACTTAATAACCTGCTCCGAAGTCTCGTGCTCTCCGCCTCGAAGAGCGACGGTATCCGGAACTACTTCGAGGTTGGGGTCATCGGCTACGGGGAAACCGCCGATTTCGCGTGGCGCGGTGCGCTGGCGGGCAGTGGATTGGTAGCGATTCGCGATGTCGCCAATAACTTTCTTCGGGTAAACCGCAGTGCGGAAGATAATTCTCCTCAGCCGGTCTGGATCGAACCCGTCGCCAAGGGCAGCACCCTGATGTGCGATGCACTGGATCTGGTGAAGCAGACACTCTCCCGTTGGGTGTATCAGAACAACAACTGCTTTCCGCCGATTGTCGTGCATATTACGGATGGCGAGGCGACCGATGGTGATCCCGCCCCGCTTCTTGAGGAAATCGGCAAGCTGCAAACCGCGCACGGCAAGACACTTCTGTTCCACGTTCACCTTTCCAGCAGCCGCACCGCCGAGCCTGCCTCCTTCCCGGATTCTCCCGATGGACTTCCCGACGCCTTCGCACGGCTGCTCTATGAGCATTCGAGCCCGCTCACACCTTTCATGCGGACAATCGCCTGGGAAAATGGGCAGATGCTCACGGACAAGTCGCGTGCCTTCGTGCTGAATGCCGATCCCTCACTGATGGTGCTTGCCATGGAGATAGGAACACGTCCCGGCAAACTGTGGTGAGCGGTTTTTCCGTAAAAGTACGCCTCTGGACGACCCCGAAACAGGATGCCGAATCGGGTAAGGAGAACGAGGATCGTTTCTGGCTTTCCGGCTGTCGTCCGGGCGAGCCATCCGGCCCTGCTCTCATCGCCGCAATAGCTGATGGGGCCAGTGGCAGTCTTTTCTCACGGGAATGGGCGCGCCATCTGGTACGTGTCTACTGCGAGTCGGGTGCGCCTCAACCCTTCCCCAAAAATGCATTTTGGGAAGAAGCGATACAAGGCTGGGAGAAG
>JAZKEA010000373.1:20918-23635 GCA_040387315.1 Armatimonadota bacterium
TCGCAGGAAGGGAACTGCCATGGTACCAGGCAGCAAAAAGGCAGCAGGGGGCGCAGGCCGCTTTTCTGGGTGTGACCTGCCGGGACGATGGCACCTGGACAGCGGTCGCGGCAGGTGACTGCTGCCTTATTCAGCGACGAGATGATCGGCTTGTCTCCTCCTTCCCCCTGGTACGGTCAGGTGACTTCTCCAGCAATCCTGCGCTCTGGGCGACGCACGCCGTGCCCGCGCAAAACGTGGCGGCGATCCACCAGATGTCGGGAGGCTGGAGAGTGGGAGACAGCTTATACCTGATGACGGATGCCCTCGCGCAGTGGTGCCTGCGGGAACGGGAGGCGAAGCGGGATCCCTGGGTCTGGATGGACGGTATCGTGTCGGATAACGATTTTTTGAGGAGGATCACTCTGCTGCGAGAGAATGGTCGGCTGCGTGGGGATGACACCACGGTTTTACATCTGGAGTTTGGTAATTTGGACGAAGAAAGCAGGGGACACAGTGCGCTGGCCGACACCCATTGAGTACCAGGATGCGCTCAGCGATCCTGCGGCCTGTCTTATCGCGCCGGATCTCCAGCGCTCTCAAATTCTGGAGCAGACCCCTTACGGATCACCCCTGCCAGTTGCCGGACAGTTTGCCCATGTCTATCGCCTGCGTCAAATCGACGGACGCAGCTATGCGCTTCGCCTCTTTCTGCGCGAAGCCTCGGATCGTGCCGCACGGTACGCCGCCATTCAGGCCTATATACAGTCTCTGCCTCCACAGCCGTTATTTGTCCGCTTCGCCTATTCGCCTAACGGAATCCGCATCGGGGAGCAAAACTTCCCCGTCGTTGTAATGGACTGGGCCGAGGGCGAGCCGTTGCATGTCTATATCGAGCGACATCTCAATGATCCGCAGCGGATGAAGCGATTAGCAACTGACTGGATAGCGCTGATCGAATCGCTCGAAACGCTGCGAATCGCCCATGGAGATCTCCAACAGGACAATCTGCTGGTAGATGCCGAAACGGGTGCGCTCCATCTGATCGACTACGACGGCATGTTCGTCCCAGCCCTGGCCGGGCGCCCCAGTGCGGAACTAGGTCACCCCGCCTACCAGCATCCGCAGCGGGATCGCTCGCATTTCGGGCCTGCCCTTGACCGATTTTCCGCACTGGTGATTCTGGTGACGCTCCAGACACTTTGCGTCGCGCCTGACCTCTGGTACCGCTTTCACAACGGGGACAACCTGCTCTTTCGGCACGAGGATTTCATCGCGCCGAAAGAATCGAACACGTTTCGAACGGTTCGTGCCGCCCTCCGTCGTTCACCGAGCGCGTCTCGGTCTCTGGGCTTGCTGGAGGCTGCCTGTGATGCGCTTCCCCTTGAAGCGCCGCGGCTGGAGCTTGCCCTTTAAGCGACGCCTACTCACCCGTCTGTCACTCGTTCGTTTTTGCGCTTGGCTGCACAGCCGGCGGGTCCGGGTTCGGTGTGGGCATATTAGCTCGGATCGCCGTGCGCCACTGATGCAGCTTTGTCTTCAGAGCGTTCGCCTTCTCAGGATTCGTTCGGGCAAGGTCCTGGTGTTCGCCTATATCCTCGTGCAGGTTATAAAGCTCGACGCGGTTATCCTCGAACCACTCGATCAGCTTCCAGTCACCGTCCCGCAGGGCACTACACGGCGCGCCGCCCTGATTTCCGTAATGGGGATAATGCCAGAACAGCGGGCGCGGGGAGATCTGTCCGCCCTTCAGAAGCGGTGTTATATCCACGCCGTCAAGATGCTGTTGAGGACGCAGCGGGGCATTGGCGGCACGGAGGAATGTCGGATAAAAATCCGGGCCGCTGACCGGTGTGGTGGTGACGCTGCCCGGCTTGACCACGCCAGGCCATTTGATGAGTAACGGCACACGCACCCCGCCCTCGTAGGGCCAGCCCTTACCCGTGCGCAGGGGGACGTTTGAGGTCGGCATGCCCTCGGACGTGGAAAGACCGCCGTTGTCGCTGGTAAAGATGACGATGGTGTTTTTGTCCAGTCCCAGCTCCTCCAGCGTGCGCAGGATTCGGCCCGTGCTTTCGTCGATGCTGGCAACCATGGCAGCATAGACCGCATGGCTCTGAACCTGCCGCACCTGCCGTCCTGAATCCTCGATGAACTCGGGCCCGGTTACTTTTAGCGTCTCTTTTTTCGCCTGAAACTTTGCGTTCAGGGTTTCCTTGGCCTGCAGTGGCGTGTGGGGCGCGTAGTGCCACAGGTTAAGGAAGAACGGTCGGTTTTTTGTGCCTTTAAGAAAGCGAATCGCTTCGTCTGTCAGCCGGTCCGTGAGATACTCGCCGGGAGGACCATCGGGCAGGCGCGGATTCTGATAGGGGCTGAAATAGGAAGCCGGGTGTCCCCCCGCATATCCGCCGATGTTGACATCAAAGCCGTGGTGCTCCGGCCAGAATTCCTCTTTTTTACCGAGATGCCACTTGCCGACGTGTCCCGTCGTATAGCCCGCTTCCTTCAATGCTTTGGCGACCGTGACCTCCTCCAGCGGCAGTTCATCGAGATACTCGGGCGGGATTAATTTGCCCCGCCGCATACCCTTCAAAAATTCGGTCAGAGGAAGGCGTGCGGGGTATTTGCCGGTCATCATTGCGGCGCGGGACGGAGAGCAGACCGGGCAAGCAGCGTAAGCATCGGAGAACTTCATACCGTCGCGTGCCAAGCTGTCGATCTGCGGCGTTTCGTAAAAG
>JAZKEA010000374.1:0-2832 GCA_040387315.1 Armatimonadota bacterium
CGTGGCGATACCGCCACCGCCGCCGCTGCCTACGACAGTGGCGACGACGCCACCACCGCCGCCTGCTGCGGTGACGAGTTCGGTTGTGCCGAAGATGATGGCCGAACGCCCGCCGCCTGAGCCTTGGACGGGTGACCCTAACGCACTGCCGCCGCCACCAAAGCCCCCGGCGGCAGGGATTCCGTTGTCAGTAAATCGACCGCCACCACCGACGATGATACTCAGACTGCTCAGCGGGGTGACACTGAGCGTACCCGAGACGTAGGCGCCGGCGCCGCCATTCTCAGCACCGCCCGCGCCGTAAAGAGCGACAAACAAGCTGGTGACACCGGTAGGTACGATGTAGCTCTGCGCTGCTCCCGTATAGTCGAAGATGGTAGTCTGCGCCTGAGCCGCCCTGGGCAGGGCGCCGAGGAGGACGAGTGCTGCGGCGCCCAGAGCGCCAAGAAAAGCGAAACGAGAAACAGGGGAAGCAGCAGAAGGAGAAGCAAGCCGTCGCCGGTTCAGGGGCTGGTTCCGGGGGGCGGCGCAGTGCAGAGGCATGTCGTTGGGTCTTTCTTTTTTCGCCGTCATCGTGCTTTTTGTACTCGGTACTCAGAGCATTCTGTGCAGCGGCAATTGCGGCAGGAGCATGATGATCTGGACGGTCTGGTTTTCACGAACGGGCACTGAAAAGAGGGGCGGCTAAGTCAGCTAAGACTAAGAGCCGGAATGTGTGATCTGCGGCCAAAAGCTTGACAGAGCCTGAAGGATGCGCCTGTTCGCTTATTGATTGTAGGGGAAGAAAGACAGGGGAAAAGGGGTGTGACAGAAATGGTAACACTACTTTCGCGAACGCAGAAGATACAGAAGATACAGAATCCCGTTCTGGTCCATTGACTTAAGACGTTTGCCTTGCGACGTTTGACTTCCGACTGATTTACGACGTTTCCGCTGAATCCCAGAAGCGGTCCAGCGCGCCTATCTCCCGGCGCAGATGCCTGTCGTTGAACGTTTTCAGGACGGCGTAGGCACGCAACTGCCAGTCCCTTGCCTCGAGTGGCTGGCCAAGCCGCCCGTAGATCTCAGCGCGTGCAATCGCTTCGTGGGCATACAAATCTTTCCCCTCGGGGGTGGTGCTGGGCAGCCGGTCAAGCGCTTCTTCCAGACGACCCGCTCGCATCAGGGAACCACTGTAGTCTAGCTGCCGCATAAACCGATCTACGTCCCCGCTGTCATCGACGCCATTGGCGGACTCCATGACACGCAACCCTTCATTCACGATTTCTATGCCCTGGTCTGTGTGACCGGCGAGACTGTGGTACTTCCCCAGCTTGGTTAACATCCAGGCGGAGAACACGGGAAACGTCGAGCGGGTGAGAAAGCTCTCCAGTTCGGCAATTCCGAGATCCGGCGTCACCTGACGCCCCCCGTAGACCGATGCCTCCGCGTGCATCAGGGCCGCCCGCAGCACATAGTCGGGTTCCTCCGCCTGACGGGGAACCAGGGCGAGAGCGCGGCTCGCGGCGGCTCCTGACTCCCCCCAGCGCCGGAAGATGCCAAGCTCTGAGGCATAATGCGCCAGAGTCTCCGCCAGCAGGGGTTTCGCCGCCTCGTGCTGTGTCGCCAGGAGCCACGCCTTGTGCTGCTGCGTCAGGTAGAACAGGTCCCCCGGCAGGAGGATTTGACCTTCAACAAACTGCACCTGCTGCTGCCGAAGTGCGTCAGCTTGCTCGTCCCAGGAGACCTTCCCACCAGACGGCGCCTCGGTAAAAGCGCCCGTCGTGAGAAATACCAGTTCCTCCTCGCGTGCCTCCAAAACATAGCAAAGGGTTTGTATCTCCTCGGCACGGGGAAGCCGATCTCCGTTCTCCCAGCGCACGACCGCGGTGCGACTAACTCCGACCCGATAGGCGACTTCTCCCTGCGTCCAGCCGCCGCGCAGGCGCATCGCCCTGAGCAGATCGCCCAGAATCGGCGGCGTGCCAAGAGCACCCAGAGCGCTGCTGACAGGAGATTCACGTAGATGACGGATGCCGCGCGCGGCAGTGATACGGGAAAAGGCGAGCGCTCGCTGTGCGGCGGGGACATCGAGGGCGTCCATTACCGTCTCAAGCTCCGGGATGCTTGGCTGACGGTTCCCGGACTCCCAGCGCGAAATGGTGGCTTTGCTGATGCCGGACCGCCGGGAAAGCTGTCCCATCGTCCACCCCGCCGCCAACCGCAACGTCCGCAGAAACGTCCCGAGCGGCTCTGCCGCCCGCTGCTCTGTTGCCCGCTGCTCTGTTGCCCGCTGCTCTACTCCGCTGGTCAAAGGTAGTACACTTTACAGAAGCTCGCCCACAAATTTCACAGCCACAACTTCCACAGGTCTGCGGCTTCTCCCGTCCTAGTTGTCGTTCCTTTTGTCCCCTTCGGAGTCCTCCAGGAAACCTCCCAAACGGGGGCACATTGGCACAGCTATAGCCACCGTCTTCATCACCAGGAAGCGACCCGTTTCCCTCCAATACAGAGAAACGGGTCGCGGGATCATGAGGATACCGTCAGGGGCAACGTCATCGTGATCCCCACTCTGTTTCTTCCATACCGAGGCCAAGTTTTGTCCACGATATTTGCACAGCCCGCCTAATCTGTCTGGCCTGATCCGTCTGGTTGCCCTTCGGTGTCCGGCGGCGTCCTATCAACAACGACGCCGGCCACACTATACGAACCCTGCTCTATGGTCTCCCCGTGTCCCGTCCACAGGTCGCTATCGGCATTCAGCATCATGCAGACATAGGAGCCGCGCACCAGGGCTATTACAGCGTCACCAGGGGCGGGAATGGCATGAGGGCAGACGGTGAGTAGATCGCC
>JAZKEA010000375.1:0-4583 GCA_040387315.1 Armatimonadota bacterium
TTTCGACGGTATCATCGCCTGCGATGTCGCCTATCCCGGAAACCGCTATGCCGATCAGCTGCACGGACCGGGCGTGCCGCTGGTCGGGATCGGTTTCAACCACCCGACCGACTGCGATTTCGTAAACCTCGACCTTGCCTACGGGGCGACCCTGGCGGTGCAGCACTTGCTGTCACTCGGCTGCAGGCGGATCGCCTTTATGGGGCATGACATGACGGCCCGCGTGATGGATCTCCGTGCCCGTACCTACAGTACTATCCTGCACGAGTCCGGCCTGGAAACGGAGTGGATCACCATTGGGGGACACCGCCGGAATCTGGCGCGCGCCGCGATCGGCGACTACATTTCGCAAAATGGCCTGCCGGAGGCCATCTTCTGCATCAATGACGAGGTCGCCGTCGGCTGCTACCGGGGGCTTGCGGATGTCGGTATCGAAGTGCCGCGGGATGTGCTGCTGGTCGGCTTCGACGGCATCATAGAGACCGAGTATCAGCGCTGCCCGATCACGACGGTCGCCACGCCGCTCAAGAAGATGTGCGGACTGGCGTGGGATTTCCTGGAGGACCGTCTCCGGGAGCCTGGCCGGGCCTATCAGCAGGTCGTGCTGAAACCGGAGTTAGTCATCCGGGAGTCCACTCTCGGAACCCGGTAAATACGCTCGGTGAATTCGGTACGGATTAGTAGAAAAAGGATAACAAAGATGTATCAACAGCCTCGTTTGAATCAGAACCGGGGGTTATACCTGGATAAATGCTCCGCATTTACGCTCATCGAACTGCTTGTCGTTATTGCCATTATAGCGATTCTCGCCGCGATACTCTTCCCTGTCTTCGCTCAGGCGCGGGAGAAAGCCCGATCCGCGGCTTGCTTGTCTAACAACAAGCAGATTGCGACTGCTATCGCGCTCTATGTTCAGGATTACGATGAAACGTTCCCATTCTCAGATGACTTCAGCGTCGCGGGTATCCCCGGTTCACCGGTCATGTCCGGTTATCGCTATTGGGCGGACTACATCTATCCCTATGTGAAAAACGGGGGTGATTCCGGGGAAGCCGGTGGAAAAGGCACCGGTGTTTACGGAGCCTACCAGAAATGCCCCTCCGAGCCGGATTGGTGGACGGGTTACTCCTACAGTATCGAGCTTGGTTACTATCCCAGTGGACAGCTAAACAGTGTCAGCACTGCGGACAACCGGGTCGGGGTGACTATGGCTTCTCTCGCGCAGCCGGCGGACCTGATCAATCTGGTGGACAGTTCCGTCTACTATTCCTACGTGAGAAACAATCTCGGACGCTCACATAATAGCAATACGAACGCCGCGTACTATTTTATCTACCGGTATCATCCGCAAGTGCCGGCTACCTGTATGAACTACTACAACTGGCCACAATCCGCCACGACCTCAGGGATTGCCTGGACCAGTGGGGTCAAATCCGCTCGACATCAAGGCGGAGTTAACATCGCCTTCGCCGACGGACACGCTAAATGGATGAATCTTGGTGCCGAGTTCTGCAAGCGAGAGCGTCAGTTCAAACAACCGTAGGTATCAAGGTGGAAGCTTTTACCAGCATGAAGACAGCCCCTGTTAGAGACGCATTACAGCAAGACTATTCCAATTACCGAAGTGTTACTGAGGATGAAGCTATGTTTACCCGTTGCCGTTCCACATTTACGAACCGCGCAAGCGCGTTTACGCTGATCGAATTGCTCGTTGTGATAGCCATAATAGCGATCCTCGCCGCTATACTTTTCCCTGTTTTCGCTCAGGCGAGGGAGAAAGCCCGGCAGACAGTTTGTCTGTCCAACATCAAGCAGATCGGTTCGGGGCTGATGATGTACACCCAGGACTATGACGAGACGTACCCCCGCGCGCATTTCGGCACCTATATGTGGTCCAGTGTCCGCTGTATCGGAGCTTACACCAAAAATACCGCGGTATTTCAGTGCCCGAATGATGATTTCGGCGGGAGCAAGCCCACGGTCGGGGGGGCGGACGCGGGTTTCAACTCCTATCTGGTCAACAGTGTCTGCCGCTATGATACCGGCGGGCGCGGACCGGGTCTCTTCAGCTATAGCTACTTCTGGGATGGCGCCGATGTCTACTGCCCCGAAGGAGGATGGGATGCGAATCAGGCGCTGGTCACCGAGGCCCGTGTCAGCCGCCCGGCAGAACTGATCGCCGCGATGGATGGTTTTCGGAATCTGATGCAGTACCGTGGGGATACTACCCCTTCCCGTGCCAACACGGAAGACTGTCGGAGTGGCTGCACGATCAGCCCCAACCGCCAGCCCTCCTGGGCGATCTCGCAGCCCTGGCAGATCGTCAACCCGGTTGCCAATCCGGCGGATGCTCTGAATAAGGTAGTTCGGAAGCATCAGGGCGGGACAAATGCTCTGTTCGCCGATGGCCACGCCAAGTGGATGCAGCCCGGCCAGATGCTGAACGCCAGCCTCGGTTTGAAGGCCGAAAACTGGCTAGTTGACACAAAATAGTCCTTCCTGGCCTCTTCTCACGGAGAGGCCGGGCTCGCAATTCGAATAGGAGGGCATTAAAAATGAAACAGAGAACCGGCACATTATTGTCCGGCATGGCAGCGGTCGTTGCTGCGTCCGTCGTTCTGTCCGGCTGCCAGGCCAAATCGGATTTCTCGGCGGAACAGCAGGAAACGATGGGGAAAGCACAGTCCATCGCGGCCTACTCCAACGGGGATTGGGCGAAGGTCAAGCCAGAGGATAAGACGTTTTTGATCAGCGGACCCGGTTCCGGCAGCGAATCCAGCGCGAAGATGTTCCTCAGCTCGATTGCCAAACCGAAGTAGCTCCGTTCTGACAACGAACCCGGAACGAGAAAGAACACCGCTGTTTTATGGGAAAATCGAAGAAAAAGGGTTTCGGCATCGTCGCCAAACCCGGCGGCGACTGGGCGGATCGTGTCCGAGCACTGCAGGTACCCTGGTTTTACAGCTGGGGTGGGGAGACCCCCGTAGGCGTTCCAAGCGGGGTCGAATTTGTTCCGATGGTCTGGGGGTGGTATGGCAGGTCGGCGGAATCGACGCGGCGACACTACCCGCCGCGCGCACCGCATGCCGCTCCGCTGCTCGGCTTCAATGAACCCGACGGCAAAGAGCAGGCTAATCTGTCGGTCGAGGCCGCGCTGGCCGCCTGGCCCACCCTGATGGAGACCGGAAGACGTTTGGGCAGTCCCGCCGCCGTTCATGCGGACAAGGCCTGGATGACGCAGTTTATGGCGGAGGCGAATCGTCGCAAGTATCGTGTCGATTTCATTACCGTCCACTGGTACGCGGAGCCAAAGGTATCGAGCCTGATGGCCTACCTGGACAGGGTCCATAGCCTGTATCGGAAACCGATCTGGGTCACCGAGTTTGCCGCCGCGGATTGGAAAGCGACCGATCCGAAGAGTATTCGCTTCACGCCGGATGAGACAGCCCGTTTTATGCGGGAGGCGCTGCCCGCTCTGGAACGCACCCCTTACATCGAGAGGTTCTCCTGGTTTTCGTTTCGTGACAGCGATCGGCACGGCGCCCACTCCGCCCTGTTTGACGCAAAGGGGAAGCTGACGGAGCTGGGCCGCCTCTACGCGGACCATTAATCGGTCGCCCGGCGGAACAGATCGCAGGGGGCGCTTTCGCCTGCTTTTCCACTGTCCGCCGCGCCGCCGCACACGGAAAGAATTCGACTGTCCATGCCATTTTTTATACCTGTTCCCGTTCCGCCCCCGGTTTCCATTACGGCCCCTGCAGCCATCACCCGAACTATCCGTCCGGTCAGTCAGGCGGCCGAAAAGGGGACCGCGCAGCCATCTCCGGCTCGCGGGAACACGCCCAACATCATCGTGATCGTCAGCGACGACCAGGGGTACGCCGATGTCGGCTTTCATCGGAGCAAGGAGATGAAGACCCCGAATCTGGACGCGCTTGCGGCAAGCGGCATCATCTGTACGGCGGGATACGTCACCTTTCCGGTCTGCTCCCCGTCGCGGGCGGGCCTGCTGACCGGGAGGCATGGCGCCCGTTTCGGCTACAACACCAACCCCTCGGACGACGCGACCAGCGATCTTTACTCTGTCGGCCTTCCTCTCAGCGAGCGGACTCTTCCGCAGGCGCTGGATACCCGGGGCTACGCGACCGGCATGGTCGGCAAGTGGCACCTGGGAAGCGACTCGCCCCACCAGCCCAATCGCCGCGGTTTCCAGGAGTTCTTCGGGTTCCTGTGGGGCGGGCATCGGTTCATCGACTGGACGGAAGACCCGAAGAACGCCTATAACGCACCGATTCTACGTAATACCGAACGAGTCCCCGGTCTGGAGAAGCGTTATCTGACCGAAGTCTTCAGCGAGGAGGCGTGCGGCTTTGTGGAGCGTCATAAAGCGCAGCCGTTTTTCCTGTACCTCGCCTACAACGCCCCCCACGAACCGCTGCAGGCGACTCAGAAGTATCTCGACCGCTTTTCCGGTCTTACCGGGCGGCGCAAGACGTATGCCGCGATGGTGAGCGCGCTGGATGACGGCGTGGGGCAGCTGCGCGACAAGCTCAAAACGCTGGGTCTGGAAAAGGACACGATCA
>JAZKEA010000376.1:0-2967 GCA_040387315.1 Armatimonadota bacterium
TGGGCACGGGATGCGGTCACCGACTTCTCACGAGGAAATGCAAACGAGGCGCTCACGGCTTATGCGGAACGAAGTCTTCTAAGCGTCTCTCCTGACCGCAAGGCCGCCTACGGGGAACTGGTGAAGGCATGGAGCGAGCAAGGAATCCGCGCTCCCGAGGAGCAGCTCATTTTTGCCGGAACACGTTTGGATGCCGCTATCTTGAATCGTCTGGTGCAGCAGAAACGACGGGAAGCTGGAGCCCTCGAAAAAGAGTCGGTTCCCGCACCGGAAGGGGGCGACTCCTTTCACGTCGGCGACCGGGTTATGTTCACGAAAAAATCCCGGCCGCACGGGGTGGACAATGGCGATCTTGGTACGGTCGTCGCCATAGATTTGGAGAAAGGCACGCTCGCGGCTCGTCTCGATGGAAGCGATGAGCGGGTTACCGTCCAACTTGAAAACTATCCGCATGTACGGCTTGGCTATGCAATGACCACGCACAAAGGGCAGGGGGTTACTATTGAACGGTCCTTTGTGCTTGTGGGCGGACTCATGCAGAACCAGGAAAGTACGTATGTCCAGGCGTCCCGGGCGAGGGGAGAGACACGGCTTTTCGCGGATCAGGACACGGCGGGGGAAGACTTGACGCGCTTGGTGGAGCAGATGAGTAAGTCTCGGCCGAAGGAGATGGCGCACGTCGTGCAGGCGCGCGCTACACAGGCAACTCAGAAACAGTCCCGCCAGCAGACACCAGTACCGTCAGTACCATCACTACCACCGCCGCTGCCAGAACCGGACCGCACACAACGCCGCGCTCCACAGACTCCGAGTTTCTGACGGCAAAAAAAGTAGTCACGGCTCTGCAATCGGGCAAATGGGCAAACGGGCAAACGGGCAACCCACCAAACAGGAGTAAGCGGCCATTCTGTCGAATCAAGGGGCAAGCAATAGCGAAATCTTTGCGGCGCTTCGCTTTCACCGAGGCACCCCACTTTTAACTTCCCACGTATTTTAATATCTCACTGCAGTTTGGTCAGTTTGTCGGTTGGTATGGTGATCGATACTGTCGCGGCTACGACAAGGAGATGAAAGCGGATGGCATCAGAGGAGCATAAACGCGGGCGGCGAATCCTCCACCCGACCGAGGCGAAACTGCGGGCCGAAAAGCTGCTCACCCCCGAAGACCCGGGACTTACCTGGGGAAATCTTGTGCTCCCATCGTCTGAAGCGAACACCCATTTCTGTGTCGTCGGCACAACCGGCAGCGGAAAGACAACACTTCTTCGTCTCCTGATGCAGTCCTGCCTGCCCCTCATCGGCACTCCTTACCGGGAGAAAGCCTACGAGATAACGCATACCAAAACCGAAGAGCCGTCTCCCTACGAGCAGGAATGGTACGACCGGGACATCGCCGCATACAACGAACAGGTTGCACAGCGGGCTGCTGCACTCAAAAAAAACCAGCAGGACATCGACGCTGCGAAAGAGCAGAACAGATGGATACGGGCCGACAACGAGCGTACTACGAAAAAGATAGCGGAACTCGACAAAGAGATCGCCGCGGTAAAATTTGTCGATGTCTCTACCGATGAGATCAAGGCGAGCCTGGTAATAATCTTCCTGTTTGCCTGCGGGTCGCCCTACCTGCCTGGCTTCTCGACGTTAATGCCGCCCCCATTCCAGATCCTGATCATGCTGGTATTCGGACTAATGTTCCTCGCACTTTTCATCCCGCTTCTCAGTAAATCGGGAAACAGAGACCGGCACAACACCGAGGCGCAGGCGCGAAAAGATGTGCTGACGCAGCAGAAACAGAACCTGAAGATCGCTTCTGAAGTGCCCGAACCTTCTCTACTCAATTTGCCTTACATTCCTGCTGTAACGACAACCCCGCCGGTTGCTAAGACGACGGAGACAACGGAAACCGTTCATCCGGATCGGTACACCGGGCCGGGACACCGCGCCATGATCTATGACGCAAAAGGCGACATCGTCTCGCTCCTTCACGGCATGGGCATCACCTGCCCAATTGAGATACTGAATCCGTTCGACAAGCGCTCTTCGTCCTGGAACATCGCCAAGGACATTACAACGCCCGCGAGCGCGCGCCAGTTTGCTACCATCCTCATACCCGAAGATAAAAACGCCTCGCAGCCGTTTTTCGCGAACTCCGCGCGCGACGTCATCGGAAAAGTCATGCTCTCACTGATGAAACTCAAGCCGGGGAGCTGGACCCTCCGGGACCTGATACTTGCGACGCAAACCAGAAACCACATCGTCAGGCTGCTGGAGAAAACCCCGCAGGGAAAAGTAAAAATAGAAACCTACTTCAGCGATGACCGAGTCGGCAGTAACATTCTTTCCGAGATCGCGACGCGAATGGCCCCCTTTGAATCTGTTGCGGAAGCGTGGAGCAAAGCCACCCGAAGCGTCAGCCTGTCGGACTGGGTGAAAGGTGAATTTATCCTGGTGCTTGGAAACAACGAGGCTCAGCGTGCGGCTCTTGAACCCATCAACCGGGTTATGTTTCAGCGAGCCACCGAGCTTACGCTTGACCTGGAGGAGTCGGACGCACGCCGGGTCTGGTTTTTTCTGGATGAGGTGCGGGACTTGGGCAACCTGGAAAGCCTGGGACGCCTCATGACAAAAGGGCGCTCTAATGGCGTAAGTGTCGTACTGGGATTCCAGGATATAGAGGGAATGCACGACGCGTTCGGTAAAGAGCGCGCGAATGAGTTTGTCGGACAGTGTGCCAACAAAGCCGTGCTCGGAGTGTACAGCCCTGAAACCGCCAAGTGGGCATCCGATTTATTCGGCAAGTACGAGTTCATGGAAGAAGAGATCGGCGAGAATAAAGGCGGCAGCAAAACCACGGGAGAGACAAAAACAACGGGAGAAACTACGGGCCAGACGGAAACCACCGGTTCTTCCGAAGGCACAAGCGTCGGAACCTCGAAGGGTTTTGCTTTGTCGGAAGGCACCAGC
>JAZKEA010000376.1:2977-7974 GCA_040387315.1 Armatimonadota bacterium
AGCGGTTCGAATTTCAGCAACACGCGCCAATGGGGAGAGCAGAAGGGAAAGCAAACCTCAGAGCAACAATCCGATCAGACCTCAAAACAGGACTCTAAAAGTCTGGCTAAACAAACGTCCAACCAATCCTCGAATGCCGAGAACACGAGTGATACCGACTCCTGGACAACGACAACCAATAAAAAGCGGATGGAAAAAGACGCGCTGCTGCCGTCCCAGTTCACATCCCTTCCCCGGACCAACGCTAAAAACGGATTGCACGGCTACTACCTGGTTCCTCTGGTTGGCGCTTTTTACGATGTGCTCGATGGTGCCTACGTAAAGAACTCTTTGCTTGCTCCCGACACCCGTGAGCCGAACTATCTGCCCCGCCCGGATTCCGATCAGTATCTACAGATGTGGACGGACGATGAGTTAAAAGTGTTCAAGCTCAATGAGGCAGCCGCCTCCGGTGGGTCAGCTACAGGCAAGAGCGGCGCGAGCACAAACAACAAGCAAGAAGAAAGCAGCGGTCAGAATCAGTCGAATAGCAAAACCGTTGAGATGCCAAGAAACATCCGCTTTCTGCCGGAGAGTGACCCCGACGGCGGATTTACCCGCCTGTAAAGGAGTACGGCCCCATGGCCAGCTGGGTTCGAGACGAAGCCGATTATGTATTTCCCCAATCGGGACAAAGCCAGGACAGCAAGGTCCATGTAACGGGCGTGATGGACTCCGCCGAGTGGGCGACGGAGCGCCCGAAGATTCTCCTCGAAGACAGGTGGGATAATCAAGGGCTCTCGGTCGGCGAGGATCAGGCGACCCGGGACGCTTGTATCAAAGGGCTGAGCAAGGAGATGAAAGTCGACCCGGAAAATGTCGATTGGTTTACCCGCGGCCAGGACAATAAACTGCAGTCCGTATCGATCGGGTATGAACTTCGCACGCAGCAGGACCCCGAGTACACCAAGCTACTCAACGCCGGTGAATTTAATCAGCATAATAAGGATGATGCGAAGAAGTTTTTCCCCGACGTTACGGTAAGCGAGATGCGGAGCGCCGCCCGTCCCGCAGATCAGGGTCAACAAAAAGAGCTTGCTGAGGCGTTTCGGGAGGCCGTCCCGGCTCGCCCCCGGGACGAGCCAGAAACCGCAGCAGTCCAGTCCCCGAATCAGACGCGCGATTACAGCACCGCGGATCTCTCACAGGAGCGCCTGTATGAACGGTAAAGTGCGCTGTCGACAGGAAGTATTGCCAGGCTAGACAGCGCATGGGCAGCGAGGGCCACCTGAAGAAGGCCATTCCCCTACGAAAGACCATCCTATGAACAGTAATTCATCCTATCGGACCACGGGCATTGTTATATACTGGATGGCCTTTCTCTGCCTTGCCTTTGTCATCAGACACAACATTCAAAATATCGTCGCAAAGCAAACAGCGCAGGAACAAAGAACACGCCAGCAAGAAGCAAAAGTAGCCCAGGAGAAGGAAGAGGAGGCCCGGCGAAATAGCGCGCGCACGGCGCGAAGCAAAGATAACGGTTCTTACGAAACATCGGGAAGCAGTGAAGATGCTCCGGGTGGTACGGACAGGGGGACGCGAAGTGGAAGCAAGGACGCTACGTCTGCTGTCTCAGAAGAGTCAGAGGAGTGGACCGATTATCACGGGAGCAGTCTTCCCATCGTCTTTTCTCATCCGCCGCACTGGCAGGTAAACGAGAGTACAACTACCTTCGAAGGCACGGTCGAAAAGAGAATCAAGGTATCAGGCGACGGAGCGGGCATAGACATTATGCAAATATCCGGCACTGCCGCAGCCATGACGCCCCTTGCGCGCATCGAAGAGGTCGAGCTCAAAAAACAGAACGCGCCGTCACTCCAGTATGTGCGCGTGTTTTTGATGAGGACAGCTGCGTTTAAAGACCACCCGGCAGTTTCATGGGATTACTTCGAAACAGACAACGGGGTCACCCGTCACATTAGCAAGTTCTGCTTCTCAAAAGGGGCGGACCTCTGGGAAATACATTCGGTAGCTCCGGCTGACACGTATGGGTCGATGGCGCCCCGGTTTAAAAGCGTATTGGATAGCCTTAGCTTCACGTCTGATAGCGCTGGCACGGACGCCGCCCCGAGAAGTCTTCCCAGCGGCTTTCGCAAAATAGACGAAGAGGGAGCTGGGATTTCCTTTCATCTGCCGGAGTCGTGGGAGCGCACGCAGAGCACGAACAAACGAGGAGAAGGGTTTCTAACCTACGCATCACCAGACAAAGAAGTAAGCATCATTTTTTGGTGCAAGCCCGATTATGAAGATGCGTTCGTTTCGGCGACGGAAGATACAATCCGTGCTCTTGTGGGGAAGAATTACGATTCACAACAGACAACGATCGGGGGCGAGAAATGTATGAGGTGGGTTTATGAAGTTGGAGGTATTCGGAGTATCAACCGTGTATTTCGGCATGATAACAAGGGCTACTCGCTTCTTTTCCGGCTTCCGAAAGAGAAGTTCTCAAAATGGGAAGCAACACTCGACGAGGTGCACAGCAGTTTTCGCTTCATGGAATTCCCGCACGCTGAGTAAGCTTGAAGCTCCGGATAAGACAAGCACATTGCGATTTAACAGCCTTACCCTCACTCCGGAAGATGCAGTCAAGAAGTCGCCCGTATCCGGTTTGCGAACAAAAACAAATCCGATAAAACGAGGGCAGTTTGATACTGTTCAATCAGGATAAGGGATTCCGATTGGAATCAAGTGCGCCAAGAGGGTTGCATCACCGGTTTGCTCATACAGCAGAGGAAGTCCAAGGTTTTCCGAGTCTGTCGGCCCGGAAACGACGATAATATCAGCAACATCGGGAGCGTGAGACCAGACACTGCGAATCCAAAAGATGCTCCCAATGATGTGGTCACCATCCCTACCGCTGCCCTTAAATACAGGGTAAAGGCGATCAAGTCTTTCCAGACATTGTCTGAATGCTGAACTCCACTTAGGAGGCATAGCTATCGCTCCGGAATACAACACGTGAAACCCCGGGGTAACCAGGAGGCGGGGAGGTAACGCTCGCACGGGGTTAAAACGGTAGGAACCGTCGGTACCCGAGGGTCTGAAAAAACCTCTGTGAGAGTCTGCCATCGGTCCTTGAAGTCTTATGCGAACGACATGGGGGAGCAGAAGGGGAGCAGCTCTTCTATAAAATCCTCGGTGACGGCGGGCCAGCCGGGGAACTTCGACAAAATGATGATTATCCGCCGGGCAGGATCGGCATGGACCGTTAGAGGACAGCTCTCAAAGATAGTGGTGCGAGGATTCTCTGTAGGAGGCTGTTGCGTGAACTGGATCGCTCGCTCGATTGCAGGCTGACACGAGACCGCCGTCGACGGGTCCGAAATCATCTTCATTACGTTTACGGTAACCAGAATGGGGAAGCCTGTGCTTACGCACGTTGTGGGCCTTAGAGCAGGAAGGTTCTGGTCTGTCATGGCTTGCTTGTTCCTCCTTGATGCGGAAATCCTCTGACATCGAGTCGGCAATAGCCAGGTAAATGGTTCAGGCTATTAGATCGTCTTCAGCGTGCGGAAGACAATGGATAAACCGAAGTAGATGCTGACGGCGATCTGCTTCAATGTCAGATAGAATGGGCGTAATGCTGCGCCAAGCCTCCAACTGCATACTGGCTTTCCTTTTGCTGATTGGTACAGTGCTCTGCTCAGTACAGCCCGCAAGCGCCTGGTTCTGTGAAGGTAAGCAGTGCGGTATCAGCCTGTGGGGTTGCTGCTGCGCGGTTCCTTCTACCTTCCAGGACGGAAAGTGCCGCACCCCAAAACCTGCCTCGAAGGGCGACAACACTGCCCTGTGCGCTGCGGGATGCAGCTGTGCCATGGTGATCACCCATGCTCCGGACTGCGATCACGCGCCGCCGCCTGTTGTAGCACCCATGGAATCGCCGACTCTTCTGGCGATTTTGCCAACGCCTGTTTGCGTTCACATCCCCGAACTGTTTGTCGAGGTAGTGTCTCACCGGACAGAGACACGTGGCCCACCCACAAACCGCTCTTCGCACGACTCTCCTTCACTTCGCGCCCCTCCTGCCGCCTGACACTCTCATCTCGTCTCTTGTCGAGGTAGTCAGAGCGGCTGATCTTGCTTTTCCCATTCGCAATTTGTTCATGCTCCTCTGACCCCCGATTTCTTGGGATCATCAGGAGGTCTTTTTGCGACCCTTCATTTCCGCCGCTCTGTGTCTTGTACCCGGTACTTTTGCGCAGGCTCAGGCGCTATCGATACCTTCACCATTAACTGCAATATCAACGCAACCGCCTTCTGCAGTAGCGGATCAGACCGCCAGTGCGCTTACCGTGGACGACGTGCTTCGGATTGCGACCCAGAATAATCCCCGTATCACAGCCGCCGTCCGCGATGTCCGTTCGGCATCGTCGGGTATTCGTTCGGCGCGGGCGCTGATAAATCCGAATGCTTTTCTCGCGCCGGGCGTCACCAGCATCAGCGGAACCGGCGAAGAATTTCTCATTCAGCAACCGCTGGAGATTAACGGTACCCGGAGTGCTCGCACCGGAATCGCCGAGGCGCAGCTTCGTGCTACGCAGGCACAGGCCGTCCTATCGCTGCGAGACGTTGCGTTTACAGCGAAGTCTGCGTATTACGAACTGGCCCGGGCAAGAGAGCAGGCTACTGTTGCTCGTGAATCTCTCCAGGTTGCCCAGGAGTTTGACCGGATCGCCCGTC
Source organism: Armatimonadota bacterium (assembly GCA_040387315.1). Classification (GTDB taxonomy): domain Bacteria; phylum Armatimonadota; class Armatimonadia; order Armatimonadales; family Armatimonadaceae; genus JACMJB01. The sequence goes on from JAZKEA010000376.1 coordinate 7,697, forward strand.
GCCAGGTAGAGGAGGGTGCCCGCCCTGGTCTCGATCTGGCACAGACGGGTCTTGAGGTTTCCCGTGCCCAGCGCCAGGTCACACTTGCGGATGGACAGGTAACCGCTTCTGTAGCCGCGCTTAATACCGTGATGGCGCGGGACCCCTCAAGCCCCATCGGCGTACTTACCCCGCTCGCCGCGCAGCAGGCGGACGCGTCTGGTTCAGGCAGCAAGTCGGCGTCCACTCCTGCTTCTGCTTCTGTTCCTACACCAAACGCCAATTTCTCTATCCAGCCA
>JAZKEA010000376.1:7984-10618 GCA_040387315.1 Armatimonadota bacterium
CAGGTGCGGTTGATTTAGGCACAGCGCCTCTTCTGAATCAGGCACTTTCCTCACGCAGCGAAATTCTGTCAGGACAGGCCACCGGCGATCAATTTCGGCAGGAAGCTCGCCTTGCCCGGGCCGAAGGCAGACCCGACCTTGTGCCGCAATTTCGTGTCGGCTACTTCACCAGGGGACTCCAGCCAAGCAACAGCGGAAACGGTGCGGGGATCGGCATAGCTCTTACATTGCCGATCTTCGATTATGGGAGTCGAAGAAACCGTATTCAGCAGGCGGAACAGTCCGCCCTCGCTCAGAATGCCCGAGTGATAGCCATTCAAAATGAGGTGCGCCAGGAAGTGACCCAAGCACTGGCTCGAAAACTCTCTTCGGAATCCGTTGTACAGGCATACCAGAGCGGCACATTGGAGCAGGCACGCGTATTACTAGAAGGAAGCCGTGTCGGTTTCCGTGAGGGCCGCACAAGTGTTGTTGCTTTGCTGGAGGCCCAACGTTCTTTTCGCACTGTCCAGAACGAGTACGTGAACGCTCTTGCGGATGCGGCTATTGCCCGTGCCGAGGTCGAACGCGCCCTCGGCGCGGTACCGGCGTCACTTTTACCATCCGCCTCTGCCACGGTCCGATGAACGCGCTTGCGCCTGCTTTATCTGCAATCGCCGCTCACCAATTCGTTCAAGAGAAATAGTCATGACATTTGAAACCAGACAGCGGACCGAGTCCGGGTCGCCCCCTCACACCGAAACAATGCAAAATAAACTTTCCTCCGAAACAGTATCTACAGTTACTCCAGTATCGGCCTTACCAAGCCAGAAAAAACCTCTTCCGGTAGCGCTTCTTATCGTCATTGCGCTTCTTATGGCGATTACTTCTTTCTTCCTCGGGCGTGGTTCACTTCGTTCGCCCTCTACACAGGTTAGCTCCAGTGCTTCCTCGCCTGCCACCGAAAAAGGCGAGGCAGAAACGGAAGCCCCGGCTGTGGCCGCAAGTGAAGAAGGGGAGGCCACCGGCGCAGAAGCAAACCTTATTACACTTGAAGGCGAAGCGGCGAAAACAGCGGGAGTCAAAGTGGTCCCCGTAGGTTTCGCTACATTCGGAGAAAGCCTAAACGTCCCCGGTACCGTCGAGGTCAGTCCCAACGGTGGAGCACGCGTTACCCCACCGGTTGCAGGCAAGGTGCTCTCCTTGCTTGCAGCACCGGGAGACTCGGTGACACAGGGGCAGCGGCTCGCAGTCCTTGATAGTCCTGAAGTTGCTCAGGCACACGCAGCCGTTCGGGAAGCGGAAGCACGTATCGCTGAAGCCCAGGCTCAGGTACAGACCGCCCAGGCGGGAATCGAGCAGGCGCAGACAAAGCGCGGCAGTGCGCAGGCAACGCTTCAGCGCCAACGAGATCTTGCCCGCACCGGAACATTCTCTCAACCAACGCTCCAGGCGGCTCAAAATGAGCTTAACACTGCTCAGTCCGAGCTTTCTCAGGCGCGAACCGATCTCCAGGCCCAGCGTGTTATTGTTCAGCGAAATCAGCGCCTGTTTGATGCACAGGTGGTAGCGAAAGCCGAACTGGAACAGTCTCAAGTTTCCCAGGCGCAGGCACAAACACGGGTTGCTCAATCCGAAAAGCGGGCGGCGCTTGCGGAACAAACGCTTCTTCGGGAACAGCGCGTGTTCAAGGGTGGCCTTCTTAATCGTCAGGTGGTGCAGACAGCAGAGGCGGAACTTCGCGCCGCCGAAGGTGAGGTTAGGCAGGCCCGAAAGCAGGAACAGGCAGCTCGCGCATCCTTAACCGGAACACGAAGCGGACTTGCCGGTGCTAGGGCCAACCTGCGAGCCGTTGAAGGTAACGGCCACTCCGAAGGGGGTGCAGGACGCATCTCTTTATATGCTCCTATCAGCGGCATAATCGCTACGCGCGGAGCAAGTCTTGGTCAGGCGGTCGAGCGAAGCAGCGACCTGTTCACCATCCAGAACCTGCAGACCGTTGTTGTAGAGGCAAATGTTCCTGAGGCAAGTGTTGCCCGCATTCGAGTGGGAGCCGCAGTAACCGTGAGCGTACCTGCTTACCCCAATACAAGATTTCCGGGCGTGGTGCAGAGCATTGGCAGCGGAGTTGACGAAAAGACGCGTGCCCTGCCTGTACTGTGCAAGGTTCAGAATAAAGGCGGCGCACTGCGGCCCGAAATGTTTGCGAAAGTCAGCCTCGGGATTGGTGGCGGTGGTGGCTCAAGCCGGGCGGTCACCGTGCCAAGTGACGCCGTTGATGAAGACGGCGACAAGCGCTTTGTTTATGTAGAAACCAAACAGAATTCTTACGAGAAGCGAGTGGTAACTCTGGGACGCATCAGCGGCACTTCCGTCGAAGTATTAAAGGGCGTGAAGCCTGGTGAGAACGTCGCAACCGATGGTCTGTTCGTCCTTAAAAGTGAAAGCCGCAAAGACGAGCTAAAGGGAGACGAGGATTAATCATGCTTGAGCGCATTTTACATTTCAGTTTAACGCAGCGGTTTCTCGTTATCATCGGCGCGCTTATCCTGGTTGGATTTGGCGTCGTTTCCTGGAACGCGCTGACACTCGATGCGGTACCCGACATCACGACCAATCAGGTACAGGTCAACACTCAGACCCCGGGCATGGCGC
>JAZKEA010000377.1:0-1929 GCA_040387315.1 Armatimonadota bacterium
CGCAGGGTCGAAACTGGAGGACGTAGACGCGTGACCCAGATGAAAAAGATTCTCCGTCTCGTTTTCACTGCGGCACTCCTCGCACTCACGAATATCACAAGCATTCCTTCAGCAAGTGCGTCTCCCCAAACGCGGCCCTCCCAGATACCAGCGCCTGAGGTCCTAACGTTCACGAACGAAGCAGCTATGACACGGCTAATACAGAAGCACTCCTCAGACCTGCGTTCCTCTTTCCGGCTAGTCACTCGCGCAAGGCAGTTACGATTGGCCGAGAAGGCCGCATTTCAGTACCAAAAACTGTGGGAAGCGTCTCCCAACAACTCATACCTGAAGGCGGAGTACGCATTCGCCCATGCGGTGGGAGTGTGGACGCTACTGTATTACCGCTACACACCGGAGCAGCAGCGGCTACGGAATATGCTAGGCAGTTATCCCGCCGCCCAAAACGCGCGGCGGTGTCGAGACGAAAGCTTGAAGGAACTGCCAAGTGCGCCTGAGGTCTGGGCGATGGCGGCGGAAAGCAAACTGGATCAAGGGCAGTACAAGGAGGCGTACGCTCTTGCCGAGCGGGCGATGAAGCTTGACCCAGAATGGGGATATGCCCATTACACGTTCGGTAAAGCCCTCAGTGATCTGATGAGCCTCGAAAAGAATCAAAGAAAGAAGAACGACTGGGCACGGAAAGCCCTCGCAGAGCTGCAACGGGCGGAACAGCTCGATCCGTCGCTCAGCAAGGGAAACATTCAGCTTCGGTACGCTTCCGCCTATGAACAACTCGGACAGTTTGAACGCGCCGTTGAATGCCTGGATCGGCGCATCGCGGTAAACGCGTCACTGGGAGGAACGGCCGAGCAGAGCAAATCGCTGCTCGACATCCGTCAGCGTGTTGCGGCTAAAGCAAAAGCCAGGACCCGATGAAGCCCAGACGAATCGCCCGCCCCTGATTCCGTAGGCGAGCAATCACGGAGGGGCGTTCGCGATGGGAACGGATTTCTCGGCGGGTCCCGCCTCGCGCAGTATCTGGGAAAGGTCCAGATCGGTCGAGGGGCGAATGTCGGCCTTAAGGATTCGCTCCATAACCGAAAGCGCCTGGTCGTTGTCGGACTTCTCATTCGAGGCGCAGCAGTCGGCGGGGACATACAGCCCGATATCGCGCATGAACGCATCGTTCGCCGTGAAGAGGATGCAGATGTCGCCCGCCACCCCGCCGAGAATAACGGTCTGAGCGCCCAGGTACTTCAGCAGGACCTCAAGGTTTGTCGAGAAAAAACCGGAGTGCTTCGGCTTGAGGACAAAATAGTCATCGTCCTCCGGCCTCAGGATCTCTACAAGCTCCCGCCCACGGACATCCTCGGTCAGGCAGTGATCCGTCAGCTTTTTCAGGTCACTCTGCCACTTACCATAGTTATCGTTGACGTATACGACCGGTATCCCTGCCTGTTTCGCTCGGCGCTTCAGGGTCGCAAGACGCTTCGCCATCGGCAGGACATACCGCGCGAGCTTATCGGCCCCCTCAAATTCCAGGTCATTGATGACATCGATGAGCAGCAGAGCGACCGGCGATTTGTCCGGGACCATCCCATGCAGATCCTGTGCGTCCTGGCTGTTTTGTGTGTCGTCCATGATACTGTTTTACCCAACGGCCCGCGGGGAAACACGCGCCCGAAGGGTCCTTCGGTCTGCCGGAGGAGCAGGCGGGGGGCAGAAATAATTCGTTAACTCGCCCTAAAAGTTCCCAGGGGATTGCTCTTAGGCTCCAAAACTGGGTATAACGACGGCATTAGTGAATTTGAAGGGGCGGCGCACCGGGGCATCGCTCGAGCCAGGAATTATTGGATGCTGCCTAAGATGCCACCTCATCGAGCGCCGGGAACACCCGCAACCTCTCCCCGAAGGGATGCGGAACACATATTATCTCTGGCGTTCGAT
>JAZKEA010000378.1:0-14155 GCA_040387315.1 Armatimonadota bacterium
TGGACTAAAAAGAAGACCCTGCCGACTACTCGGCAGGGTCTTCTTTTTTGCATGGTGCGCGATTATCGCAGGAAGAAGTCAGATACCTGCCAGAGCAGGATGTTGTAATCCCAGCTGCCGCTTGCCAGCGAGGTTCCGTCCTCCGTAAAGGCAAGGGTGCGAACCGTCGCTTTGTGACCGCCGACCTGGAGCAGGGGACGTGTCTGGACCGCGTTTAGCGGGGTCGTGGGGACCGCCCACAGGCTGATCTTGCTGTCTCCGCCACCGCTTGCCAGGAAGCCGCGCTGACGATGATAGGCCAGGGCGAAGACGTCCTCCTTACCACTGCGCAGGGTCGCGTTTATTTTGCCTGTCTGCGCGTTCCATAGCCGGATATAACCGCCTTTACTGCCGCTTGCAAGCGTCGTCGCATTGATAAAGGTGACGGTCAGTACGGAGGTCTCGGTACCGGAGGGGATCAGGGTGCGGATCGGCTCCAGGGTACGAGCATTCCATATATAGATACGACCATCCAGGCAGCCACCGGCGAGGAACTTACCGTCCGGGCTGAAGGCGATGGATGAGATCGCTTCCGGCTGCACTTTGCTCTTGCGGGCGGCGATTCTTAGACGGATAGGCGCAAGCCGGGCCGTCTTATCATTGCTGCCGCTCGCGATGAACTGCCCGTCGGGGCTGATCTCGGCGGACAGCACGTAACTTGAATGCCCGTTGAACTGGTTGCCACCGATCTCCTTGCGGCTCGCCAGGTCCCAGAGCTTGATCTTATTGTCCCAGCCGCAGGAAACCAGCTGCTTTCCATTAGGACTGAAGGACACCTCGCTGACAAAGTTGTCATGCTTTCCAAGAATTGCTCTCGCATCGCCGGTCGCGACGTCCCACAGCCGAATCGTCTTATCTCGGCTTCCGCTGGCAAGGGTGACGCCGTCCGGACTGAAGGCCACACTGTTGACATACTCGCTATGACCAACCAGAGTTGCTCTTGGCTGTGCCGTCGGATTCATATCCTGGGGATTTAATCCTGTACGAGGTGGTGGCGTCGGACGCGGTGTTGGGGTCGGGGTCGGGGTTGGTGTTGGACGCGGCGTAGGAGTCGGCGTGGGAGTTGGGGTTGGTGTCGGTGTGGGTGTCGGACGCGGGGTGGGCGTCGGTGTTGGAACCGGGACAACCGGGGTAGTACTCACAAGCCCGTAGGGCCACTCGCGGAGACGCTGCGTGTTATCGATGGACTGGAGTATCTTCCGTCTCGTATCCGAGAAAGAGAGCCCCCGGAGCGGCTGGATCGCTGCGAAGCTATCACCGCCTGTCAGCTCTATCTGCCCACCGGAGATCGAGGCCGGAATCGGTCGGACGCGAACAAACGCATCATCCCCGCCACTCGCCACAACTCGACCGTCCGGGCTCACGAGAACGGTGCGTATGACCCGCGTATGCAGCGGAGCCGTCGTGCCTATCGTCCCCAGCGCATTGTTGAGGAAGTACAGCCTGCCATCAGCGCCACCGGCGACATAGCCACCCTGAGGGTTCACGGCGATACTGAACAGAGATACGCTGGAGTTGGCTTTATCTCTAAAGGTGATCGTTCCCGTACCGAGATTTACCCCGAAGCGCAGGATAGTGCGATCCCCGCTGTCCACCAGCACCAGTTCGTTCCCTGCACTGTTGAACGCGATACCGACGAGTGCGGAGCGGCCCCCAGTGATCGCCTCTTGTGGCACCTTCGCTTCGGCGACTTTGCCGCCGGTAATGGTGCTGAAGATACGGATAGTACGGCCTTCTCCCGCCGCCGCAATAAAGGCGCCGTTGCTCGAAAAAGCGAGGGAGTAGACCCGGTTTGCCATTTTGCCCAGCGAGCGGATCGGTCTGCCGTTAGCCCCGTAGAGAACCAACTCGTTCGCCGCCGTTACCGAGGCAAACTGCGTGCCCTCCGCACTGATGGCGGTGGGAGTGACAGGCTGGACCTCGGCTGCGGCCTGCCCGATAGAGTAAGGAAGCAGCAGTCGTGCTGCCGGTGTGATGGGCGAAGGGTCCGAGAGTGCGGGTGTCGCAAGGGTGATGGCTGCCGCCGCGCCTGTGAAACAAACAAAAGGGAGAGCCAGAAACATCCCGTTCCGACTACGCATAAGCTATTGTCTCCTTGGTTACGTGCCGTGTCCTGCCTGACATAGACGGAGTACGGTGTAACACGATGATTCGCTGAACGAAAAACGGTGATTGGAATAACACGACGTATTACAGACCTGACGAAGCGGCGCTTCCTGTATTATTCGTATTGTTCGGTCGTGGTGCTGGGCGAGTTTCCGCAACGGAGGGTCTCCGAGTGGGCCGTGGTCTTGGTGTCGGGTCCGGGTCCGGGCGGCGCGTTGGCCGGGGTCGCGGCTCCTCGTCTGACGTGTTTCGGACACGGGGACGCCGTGTCGGCTCGGGTTCCGGGGTACTCTCCGGCGGCGTGTTTCTCACTATCGCTTCCCGGCTTCTTCGGATTTCCGTAAAGGCGACCGCTGCCGCCGTGTCGGCAGCGCTGCGAACGGAAGGCAGCAGTGTGGATAGTGCGCTCCGATACCGTGCGTATGTCCATTCCTGACCGCTGCCGAAGACGCGTGAGAAATCGGCCGGGGGAAGCGCTTCGCGGTAAGCTTCCCGTATTGCTTTGATTGTGATCGAACGCAGGTCGCCCTCATCAGGCAGCTTTTTGTTGTCGGTCACGCTCACGGTTGCCGCGGATTTCGCCTTCAAAGAGGCAATAGGGAGAATATCCCGGCTGTACTGCTGCAGCATGGCCTCGGGCGTCAGAGAAGGCGACGGTTTGGCGGCGACCGGGACCGGAGCCGGGGTCGCCTGTTTTGGGGCAGGTGTGGCAACCGCCGCCGGTTTGGTGGTTCCCGCCGGGCTGCCGGTCGGCTTCTGGGATGGCGAGAGCTTCCACGCCGCCAGTCCCACGATGACGACCGCTGCCGCCGCGCCCGCTCCTATCAGCCCACTGTTGTTTTTCGGCGCAGCCGTGCTACGGCTGCTTGTGGAGGTGGAGGTACGGCTGCTATCCCGGTGGTCGTTGCCGCCGTTCCTGTTATCCAGGCTTGCCACGGGGGCGGCGCTGGCAAACTGGTTCGGGCCTGTGTTCTTACGCCCGCCAAAGGGATTCGGATGTCGAATCTTGAGCACTTCCGGCACAAAACCCTTATACTGGGCGGCTAATTCCGCCAGCCTCGTCGCTGCGGCGGGGTTATCGAGCCGCTGTTCCAGAGCCGCTAAATCACTGCTCATCTGGGTCGATCTGCGGCTTGCATCGGCGAGATGTTCGCGGAATTGATCCGGCCCCTCACTGTTAACACGATCCGCTGCCGCACTGATCTCCGCGATAATGGCATCCGAGTTCGCCAGCAGTGAGGCGATGAGCCCGGAAGCTACGGCATCCCCCCCGGACACATTCGGAATGGCGGATTTGATCCCACTTGCCATCTCGGACGCAAGATCGGTCGCCTCACGCAGAGTCATTGCCTGAGGCGTAGAGGCGCGGAGAACGATCTGGAACGTGTTTTCGGGAACATGGCCCCGGCTGACCCACCAGGTTGCAAAGGTCGGCGGCAAAGGCGTAGTCCCGGCTGCCACATACTCTTCGAGCGCCTGGATGTTCTCAGGTGTAGAAAGGGCATTTTTATCCGGAAGATAAGCCGCCCCGGTTCCCGGAGACGTTTGCAGGGTCGCGGGGATTCCCAGGGAGAGCGGGTCGCGGTTTTGACCGAGAAACGCTTCTCGTACCCTGTCCGGCAGACCTAATGTCCGTACCTGAAATGGGTTATTGCCAATTCGCGCGAATGCCTCCGCATCAAAGACAAGACTGACATACTCCAGCGACGTGCGTACGCCATCCGGGTTTGGAGCGGTAGAGACGCGGGTCACCACATGATCACCGGTGGTGCGCGCCTGCCAGTACAGGTACACCTCGCGGTCCTGGGGAAAAAGACGGATTTCTGAGTGCGGGTGGAACTGGACACACAGATTAGAGACTTCACGAACCAGTTCGGGGCTTTCCCCGGCGCTTCCGGTCGGCTCGTAGTCCGCCGTCACAGTAGTCCCCGTGAAAAGGACCACCCAGCGGACAGGCAATCTTTGCCCATCTGCCCCGGTCATCGACACTCCCATATTGTCAGTGCTTCCCATACGTTACGGTACCTTTGAGAACATTTGATGCAGAAGGGCACGTATCACCCGTATACCGGGCGCTCTGGCGCTCCATTGCTTTGCTGCCGTCAAGTAAATCGTTATGCTTTGGCAGCGCGCTCCTCCGCGATACGCTCCGTCTCCAGCACCGCCTCGATACGGCGTCGAACGGCGGGCGACGAACCGAACAGAAACGTGCCCAGGTCCGCAAAGAGAGTGACGTTCCACCGCATTACTTTAGAGGTCATCCACAGCAGCGGCGAGGCACAGCCGGTCGGGGTGATCGTCGGCGGCGGCGGGGCGAGCTTGTACGGTCGTTTCGGGTCCGGTCGCCCATCCGGTCCTTTTTGTGGCTCCGAATAGGTGATCGCCGAGGTTATCCAGGTTGTGAATTCGGCAAAGCCAGGGCCATGTTCCGCATTCATGCGCCGCCACTCCGTTTCCAGCTCATCGTACTGGAACTCTTTCAGGCCCGCTTCGAGCTGCGCCATATCGATAAGGCCCGTGTTCGGGTCCACGAACTCGTCGCACTTGGTCAGGACCATCGCGACCGGCACCACGCGCCTCTTGCCGTTGCGGTCTACCAGTCGCTGCATCACGGTACGATACGCATTGCGTACCTCCAGCCAGTCCGTGTCTTTGCGGTTGCGCCGGACATAGGACATGTCCGCGATCAGGATCAGGCCGTCGGTGTCATCCACACGCTCCCAGAACTCATTTACCACTCGCGAATCCGCGACGCGGCCCGCGATTGCGCCGCCGGGATAGTCCAGGAAGCTGAACCGGGCCACTTTATCCTGCCCCAGGGACAGGTCGAACGGCAGGCTCTGGCTGGAAACGGTACCGACCGGAAACTGATAGTTGATATAAAGCTCTCGGGCGACATCATCGAGTGAAACGACAGGATTTCCCCCGCCCGAAACAGCGCCGAGCGGGTCGATGGCCCCGGCGGCGGCAGGCGTAATGCGAAGATTTCCCAGGTTCTGCGTCGACCATTCGTAGAAAGCGCCCGCCAGAAGGACCGTTTTCCCCGACTCGCGGCCTCCGACAACGGTCAGCGTCAATTCAACGGGACTGGTGCCGTCAACAACGCCGGTGGCACGGCGGCGCTTCAGGTTGGAGATGTTTTCGTCTGCGGTTGCGGCCCAGAAGATGATTCCGACGGACCCCAGAAAGAGGACCAGGGCAAGCAGGCCGAAGATCATCGACAGGGAAGGGTTGCTGCGTGTCAGTGCCGCGAGGCCCTGCTCCAGAGGCCGTTCGAGCAGTGCGATAAGAACCGCCTGCACAACGATCTGCAGCGCCGCCACTCCGGCCCCGCTGCTGACAATGCTCTCCCGCCGAATCGCCAGACTGCGCGCCGCGAAGACGGCAAGTATGCTGGCAAACATCAGGAGCGGCAATCGCCATTTCAGCCACTCCTCGGTTGTTGCCGCCGAAGAGGGGCCGAAGCCGGAAACGACCGCGACACGGATAAAGCCAAAGTAGAGAAAGCCGGTAGCAACACCCACCAGCAGCCAGTCGCGGAGCGCCTCGACCGGCTCATGCCATTTTCCGAAGAGACGCGGCGCGAGCAGGCGCGGCAGACCTGTTGCGATAATGGAGGCAAATACCGTCGCGGACGTTACCAGCGCCAGAAAAGAAGCGGGGGTGCCTTTCGTCGGTACAAACGGCAGCCAGGCGAAAAACAGCAGGATAGATCCCAGCAACCCCCACTTAGCAAGTCGGCTGGTCCGCATCCGGTTCAAAGGGTCCAGAACCGGCGAGGGACGCTGTCGGCCAATACTTTCGGGTATCACCGGGCTCGTGCTTGTTCCATTGGAGGCGGCTGTCGAAGAGGAACGGAAAGGGGTAGCCGGTTTCGCGGCTGCCGCGTTTCCTGCTGCCGCTTCCGGAGACGGTGTTGTGTATGTGGCGGCTGTGGCCGTTGTTGCTGATGTCGCCGTTGTTACAGGGGTCTCCGCTGCCGCTTGTCCGGCTGTTTGGGTGCCGTTGGGCGTTACCGAGGCTGGCGCCTCGGTGGCGGGGACATGCATCTCTAATGTTCGGTCGTCCTCTTGCATGAGGCAAGCCCTTTCTGCGTCCAGCGGCGCGCGTCCGCGATTCTTGAATGTAGCCCCGGTGAGACGTTTCCGGGATTACGGAGCGTTCCGGCAAGTGGGTAACCGGTCCGGTAAACCGATCGCCCCTTACTTCCTGAAACCCCTGCGCGCGCGCTGCCGTCGTGCTGCAGCACAAAGTAGTATACTCGACGGAGTGGCGTCTTCTCCCTGTTTCCTGCCGATGAGCGGTAGAAAGCGCGGAAACGACGCGAAAGACGGCCTCTTTGCCAACAATATATCAGGAGATGGATAATTCAGCGACGTCTTAGAGGAGAGAGAAGGTCATCCCCTCTGTCTACCTGTTTGTATTTTTCCTGGTCCTGGCTAATGTCACGGATAGTTTCGATAGGCAGCGCAAAACGGGCCGCGACTTTCGCCATGCTTTCAGCGGCTACCGTCATACTCCACAAGGCGGAACGCGAAAGACGCCACGCGGAACAGGAAAGTGCGCCATTCTCGTGCTGTGCCGCGAAACATCTGCTCGTTTCGTCGTTCACTGCCTGAAAAGCCCGGTACTGCTCGGCGACCACGCCTGCGGCACCTTCCCGCCCCTCGACAGCAAACGTGACCCGACTGCTCATTTCGATGACGCACTCGCTGACTCGTTTCAGGCGGGGAAGGGCCGTACGTCCCGTACTTCCTTCCTCCGTTAGCAGAAGCGCTATCTGCCAGGCGTACCGTGAGGCCTGCAGGGCACAGAGCAGGTCCTGGGTGCTCTGCAGTATGCGCTCGATACGAACTTGCTGAATGTGCTTCAGCGACGTTTCGAGCAGCAGCCCGCGGGCCCTCCCTTCAATATTCTGTGCTGTCTCCCTGCCCGTCACAACGGCTCCGAACGGACCCCATGCCTGGTTGTCCGCTGAAACGGTATCGGATTCAGGGGTAGCCTCAACTGCCTTGGCGGCAGGACGCCGACCTGCCGCCGTTCCGGGACCGCTGGAAGCAGAGAGAGGGCGTTTGACTCTTACGAGTATGAAAGCTGTCTGGTTAAGAAGCGACAACAGGTCCTGCTCCAGGGTAATCAGAACACTCTCACGAATCGGGTCCTTCGTCTGTGCAGATTCGGCCTGTGTGGCTTGACAGGCGAGAGGCGAGGTAAGCGAATCTGTCGCGGTCGTGATCGCCCGGCTGCGCTTGCGTGATGAGGGCAGGGCAGCCGAAGGCACTTCGATGGGGCAGGCATTCTCCGAGAGGGCCATGTTCGGAACTGCCGCTGTAATGAGTTCCGATGACCACTGCGCTCCTCCTACTTCCTTTCTCTGATCTTTATTCGAAAACGCGTCAAACCGCGTAGAGGGAAACCGTGAAAGAACCCAGCTAAAGAAAGTGCTTTTTGTCTCTGCCACGAGATATTATGCTCCGTTCTGCATCCTGCCTGGTCAAGCCGTACAACGTAACCAGCGATAATGCCCACACTTCGTTCAGATTGTCGTCATCCCTGTGTCATATCTTCATGGCATGTTTCCTGCTGCCCTATTGCTGCGTGGCAGGTAGTCAGTACCGGGGCGGTGAATAGTACCGCAGAGATTAAAACCGAAAGGTCAAACCCCTTCTCATGGCGCGATCCCGGCAGTCACAGCCGCAAACAATTTTCAAAGCAATGGTTATTCTCGTTGCTCTGCTGGCTGGCTGTTATCTCAAAAACAGACCTTCGCCGGATCTGCCGCCGCGGGAACCCGCCCCTGTACCTCAGGAAACGAAAAATCGCCGCAGGCGCGCCTCGCCTGTTCCTCCCGGACCTCCCGGCCCGGAGGGAACCATTGTCACCCCCAAGGGATCAGACCCCAATCTGTTGATGGGCAATCCGAGCGGTGCAATGACAGCGTCGTCGAACCGGAACAACTACCTGATCGCACGGAAGCAGTATGCCCTTTCCTACAACGACACGGAGGGGATACCAAACTGGGTTAGCTGGCGACTGGTGAGTGAGAACATCGGGACTGAAGAACGGGGTAAGTTTCAGGCAGACCCTGACCTGCCGGAGGGTTTCACCCGCATCACCGCAAATGATTACAGGGGCAGTGGGTACGATCGGGGACATATGTGCCCGTCCGGAGATCGTACCTCAAGCCGGGCGGACAACGATGCCACTTTCTACATGACCAACATGGTTCCCCAGGCCGCTGACAACAACCAGAAGATATGGGCGGCATTGGAGAACGATTGCCGCGAACTGGCAAATGCGGGCAATGTCCTCTATATTGTCTGCGGCCCGGAGGGGAAGATCGGTACCATTGGGAAATCCGCGACGATCAGCGTCCCGGAGTCCACCTGGAAGGTGGTCATGGTAATGCCCCGAAACGCCGCTTCTCCCTCTCAGGTAACCGCGAAAACAAGGGTCTTCGCCATCAAAGCCCCCAACCGGAACGGCCCCGACATCGCGGACGGTAACTGGCGTAAGTGGCGGGTTCCCGTCCGCGACATTGAGAAAGCCACCGGGTTAAACTTCTTTTCGCGCCTTCCCACTCCGCTCCAGAACACTCTGGAGACACGCACTGATAAGGAATAGGATAGCCTAATAGGATCGGTACGCTCTTATAGTTTCCTCGCACTTCTGGCGACAATCGGAACCCGTTAAGTCACGTTCGCTACTTAAAGGAGAAGAGAACTACGACTGCATAGGGTAGGCGCGAGCGCCGAGGGTGCCGAGGTGCAATTCGATGAAGGGGACGTGGAGATGCTTCCCTGCGAGGATAACGCCTTCGGTCTGGTCGTAAGCCTGACAGGGGCGATGTTTGCGCCGCGGCCCGAACGGACTGCCGTCGAACTGGGGCACGTCTGCATGCCCGGTGGGGCAGATGTTCAAGATCACCGGCAACCACGTCCCACCGTCACCGCTCATGGCATCGCCGGTAAACTGGGGTGACGAAGCGACAGTCCTTGAGCGTCTGCAAGATGGCATCGCCACACGGGACGCTGCAAAGCGCCTGTACCCCATGCGGTATCCCTTTTCTCTCGCGGAGGTAGTTGAGTTTTCCGCGATACCTCTACAATAAGGGCATGTTTCTGTCCGGTAAGAACAAGAAGGCAACAAAGACTTTATGGGCAAAGGGCGGCTGGAAGCGTTCAGCGATGGGGTAATCGCCATCATTATCACGATCATGGTGCTGGAGCTAAAAGTGCCGCATGGCTCGGATCTCGCGGCGCTGAAACCGCTGATCCCCGTTTTGCTGAGCTATATACTCAGCTTCGTTTTTGTCGGCATCTACTGGAATAACCACCATCACATGCTGCATGCGGCCCATAAGGTCAACGGTCGTGTCCTCTGGCTTAACATGCATCTGCTGTTCTGGCTGTCACTAATACCCTTCGTGACAAGCTGGATGGGAGAAAACCATTTCGAGGGTTTGCCCGTCGCTCTTTACGGTGTGGTGCTGCTGATGTGCGCCTTTGCCTTTACTTTTCTTGCGCGCGGTCTGGTAGTGCTCGAAGGAAAAGATTCTACACTAGCCCGTGCCATAGGGAGGGATTATAAAGGGACCGCCTCGATAATTCTGTATGTGCTGGCGATTCCGCTGGCGCTTTTTGCAACGTGGCTCGCCTTTGCCCTGTATGTCACGGTCGCGATTATCTGGTTTCTGCCGGATCGCCGCATCGAGAATAATCCGAAAGTAAACGAATAGGTTGATAAAATCATGCCATTGAAGCCACCTTACCCGGATTTGAACGCGATTGTTCGACTTGTCGGCGAGGCCGGACAGCACCTTGCCGAGATCGGCGCGACAGAGGGAGCCGCGGGAAATATTTCGGTTCTGCTGCGCTGGCCCGTTCCTGAAGTCATGGACCTGTTCCCGCAGCGCGAAACGTTTGTGCTGCCGCTCGCGGACGGAGACGAGGCCGCTCCGGAACTCGCCGACGCCACCATCGTGGTGTCCGGTTCGGGACGACGCCTTCGGGAGATCGCGAAAGATCCCAGGGGTAATCTTGCCGTGCTGCAGGTAGGGCCGGATGGAAGATCGGCGAAAGTGTACACATCGCGCCTGCGTCTCTTCGCCAAGCCGACCACGGAACTTGTGTCCCACCTGGGAATCCACCGGTGGGCGATTGGACGTAGCCCTGAGCTGAATTTTCATTCCGTCGTTCATGCCCAGCCGCTTCATATCGTCTACCTTTCGCATCTGAAGCGCTACCAGGGAACCAGAGAGCTAAACCAGAGCATCCTGCGCTGGCAGCCGGAGACGATCGTTCAGGTGCCCGACGGAGTCGGGTTTACGCCCTATACCATGCCCGGCTCGCCGGACCTGATGCGGGCAACCCTCGATGCGATGGAGAAGCATACCGTCGTCGTCTGGGCCAAGCACGGTCTGATTGTCCGCTCTGAAACCAGCGTCAAGAAAGCCGTCGATCTTATCGAGTATGTCGAGGTCGCCTCCCGCTATGAGTACGTCAATCTTACCAACGGCGATGCCGCCGAGGGCTTGACTCCGGACGAACTGCGTGCCCTCTGCGAGTATCATGGCGTCAATCAGTCCGTGTTCTAAAAGGGCAACGGAATGAAAGCAGGCAGAATATTCTCGATAGGCGCGGGGATGGTCTTCGTCTCAGGGGGAAGCGCTCTTGTTGCCGCACCACCCGAGATACCGCCCGCCAAAAAAGAGGTAACCATCTCCGGTTACCGGAAGTGGGTGCGGGTAAACCAAAGGCCACACCCGGTGGTTTCGCATCTTGCTCTGCTCTGCCGTAGTCTCACCGCAAAAGAAAAGGCTCGGGTTGCTTCGGACCCCCATAAAGATAATTTTGTGACTGTCTACGTCAACAAAATCGCGCGACAGGCTATGCTCTACCAGAAAAAGCCAAAATTTCCCCAAGGCAGCCTTATCGTGAAAGAGAAGTTATCCAGCACTGGCAGCAAATCGCCGGAACTGCTGACGGTGATGTACAAGCGGGAAAAGGGCTATAGTCCGTCTGCGGGAGACTGGGAATATCTGGTGCTCAACGGAGCGGGGACGAAAACACAATCACGTGGGCGTCTGGAGAACTGCCAATCCTGTCATGCGCAGTGGAAGGAAACCGATTATGTCTCCCGAGCCTACTTCACGGATATAATGATGAGCAAGTTCCGGTAGGTGCGCTGT
Organism: Armatimonadota bacterium; assembly: GCA_040387315.1. Taxonomy (GTDB): domain Bacteria; phylum Armatimonadota; class Armatimonadia; order Armatimonadales; family Armatimonadaceae; genus JACMJB01. Next base: position 11,336 of record JAZKEA010000378.1, read on the forward strand.
TTTTTAACTGCCCATAGATACAATCGGAATGACGTATCAAGGAGCGGATGTATGGCACTAAATTTTTCCGGATTGACTCTAAAGCAAGCGATGCGCCTGGTTCCGTCAGAGTATCTGTTACCGTGGCAAATCGAAGCGCCGCCTTTATCTCCCAGTGATATTCTCAGTGCCAATCTGCTCCGTCTGGAAGTCTTTGACCTTACAAATTCCGAGGCCGCAAAGATTCTTCTTATTGATGTGCTGTTTGCCGAAGTTGTTCCGCATCATGCCCCGCTCAAGATTTGGAAGTCCGAGCCATTGGAAAGTGACATTCTCACTGGGATTGCGGATTATCTGATTGCTCCTAAACGCGCTTATGCCGCAACACCACTGCTCTGTGTCGCAGAAGCGAAACGTGATGATTTTGTTCAAGGAAGGGCGCAGTGCATTGCGGAAATGGTCGCTTGCCGCTGGAACAATACACGAGATGGTTTAGAAATCCCCGTTCATGGCATCGTTTCGAACGGAAACGACTGGCAGTTTTACAAGCTTACACCGACTAATGACGTTTACGAAACCAGTATGTACTCGATACGTGCTTTAACGGAACTGCTTGGGGTTCTGGACTATATCTGTTCAGAATGTGCAAAGAACGCCCCTTAAGATGAGTAAACGCAGTCAGCGAAACCGTGATCAGCAGCTATATGAGCGTGTGGTGTCTTTGTCAGGGGTTGCTGCGACCCCTCGGGAGAACGAGGAGGCGGACGACAGGCCGTCCGGGCATGAGAGCGGCCCTATCGCGGACGATATTCTGGCGCGGTCCCCGGATCTTTCCCGTATCCTTGTGTCGGCGGCGGAGGGCAAACGGGAACTGACCAAGATGAAGAAGTTCCGGTTTCAGCTTCTGCACCAGTGGATGCAGGCGCAGATTGAGCCCTGCCGTGTCGCGGATATCGGTGGTGGTAAGGGACTGCTGGCCCACCTTTTGAATCAAAGTGGCTGGCAGGCGACTGTAGTCGACCCGGTTTCTCAGGGGCTCCCTACAAAGTACAAAGATCTTCAAAGCAACCGTCAGGTACAGATTGCCGCCACAGAGAGTGTAAACCGCCGGGACAGTTGCTTTGATCCCGAGATGGCGCAGGACTTCGATCTGCTGGTGGCGATGCACGCTCACGGGTGCAATATTCAGCTTATCGATGCCGCGGAGAGATTCCACCGTGGTTTTATACTACTTCCCTGCTGCATTATTAATGAGCCGCTGTACCCGCCTCCGGGAATGCACTGGCTGCAGTGTGTCGCGGACTACGCAAAAAGCAGGGGTTTTGCTATCGAGCCCTTCCGGCTCAACTTCAAGGGCCAGAACATCGGCCTTTATGCGCGAAGGATCGGCAGCGGCAATACCACATAGCACCCACTGACGGGAGAAGGTTAGATTATGACGAAGGCGAAGATCGGACTCATCGGACTGGTTGGCGAAGAGGCGAAGCAGGATTACTGGGGCACGATGCAGCGAGTAGCGTCAATCGGCTACAAGGGGATCGAGGGAGCCGGGGAACTGCTGAAGGGGGATGTGACCGAAAACGTCAAGCGATTCCACGACCTGGGTCTGCAGGTGCTTACCACCAGCGCCAGCCGGGAACGACTGCGCGACAGTCTCGACGATGTGATTGCCGAGGCGAAGGCGCTTCAGACGCCGCGCGCCACCGTCTGGTGGGGACCTTGCGAGACCAGAGAGGCCGTACTGAAAGATGCCGAGCTTTACAACCAGGCAGGGGTCCGTTTAGCGAGCGAGGGTATCAAGCTCTGCTATCACAACCACGAACATGAGTTCCGCGCCGCGTTTGATGGCGTTTATGCCCTGGATATCCTCGCAGAGCACACGGACCCGAACGTCGTTTTCTTTGAGCTGGATGTTGCCTGGATTACCTTTGGCGGCGAGGACCCGGTGAAGGTCATCAAACGAATGGCCTCTCGCGTCCCAGCAATTCATATAAAGGATCTTTATGGACTGGAGGAGCGGGGACAGTTCACGACGGTCGGAACGGGTGTGGTGAAAGTCAAGGAGTCTATTCATGCCGCGACGGAGGCGGGAATCGAGTGGGCGGTTGTGGAGCAGGATAAACTCCGCAATTTGAACGCCTTCGAGACGATCACAGTCAGCTATCTCTATCTCAAAGAAGCAGAGTTAGTTTGACCGAGCCCAAAGCCACAAGTGGTGTCTCCTTAAACCTTGTGGTCATCCGCTCAGCGGATCTCGAACGCGCAGCGGCATTCTATACTTTGCTCGGCCTGAGCTTTCAGAAGCATCGTCACGGGACAGGCCCTGAGCATTTAACGTGTGAGATGGGCCAGACTGTGTTTGAGATTTACCCACGAAAAACCGAGACGGACAGCACGGCGTCTGTTCGTCTCGGCTTCCGAGTGGCTTCCGTAGAGAGCGCCATTGCCGATCTTCAGGCGGCGGGCGCAGTAATCGTCTCACCGCCCAAGGATTCTCCCTGGGGACGCCGGGCCGTTGTCGATGACCCGGATGGGCACCGAGTCGAACTGACGGAACGCTTGTAATGATTACGTAATGATAGCTTCGTATATTGGTCTGAAGCGGGCAGACGTTGCCGCCGACAGTACCGTCATAAGGAATCATTATGAAACGCATCATTACTTTTCTCAGTCTCGCTGCATTGACCACGCTTGCGCCTGCAGCGCAGGCGCAGTACATCGCCCGGAAGCTCGACACTACCGGTTTCCCACAGACGACGGTTGGGATCAGCGGGAACCGGGCGGTAGGAACCTTTGGTTCATCAGGGACGCGTTTACGAGAAGACGCGATGCTCTGGGATA
>JAZKEA010000378.1:14165-14760 GCA_040387315.1 Armatimonadota bacterium
AGCAGCATCGCCGGGTGATAGGCAGGACGTCCTGTCGCCGCCGGCGCCATCCCCGTCCCCGACGAGATGCCCGACGCGGCCGCGGCCCAGCTGATCGCCATGCCCTTCAGCGCCATCACGCTGCTGGAGTTCCTGCACGTATCGCGCGGTGACTGGGTGATCCAGAGTCAATTTGACTTCGGCATCATTCAGGTATCAAGCAACCGCAGCTTTTTCGCAACAAATCTCGTGACGGGGCAGACAATCAACCTGGGAATCACGGCGAGCGCCAACAACTCCCAGACCTATGTGGAGACTGCCACCAATCTGCGCGAAAACTGGGCGTTTGCCAATGTCCACAACCGCGCAATTGCCCGCGGCCCGTACGATATCTATGGCTCCAAGGCGATCAACCTGGCGACAGGGCAGGAGTATGACTTTTCATGGGGCACTGCCGATCCGTTCACCTATATCAACCGACAGATCCTCGATATCAGCGGCACACGCGCACTGGTCAATAGTACGGCAACCGGGTTCGGATTTCTCGACTTACCGACCGGTACCATCACCAACATCACCACCGGGCTTTCGTCAGTGGCGGGAATGAGCGGCAATT
>JAZKEA010000379.1:0-1576 GCA_040387315.1 Armatimonadota bacterium
GCCTGACCGGAGGCAAGCCGCGCTCACAGCCTTTCATCACCACACTTCTGCTTGTGATCTGGCTCCTCTTCCTGCCGAACGCAATCTACCTGATGACCGAGCTGCACCACCTATCCGACCCGGTCACGGTCCCGCGCTGGTACGACATACTCGCGGTTTTCTGCGTCGGCACAACGGGTCTGCTGGTCGCCCTTCAGTCCCTTTTTATGGTGACGATCCTGCTCGGAAACTTCTTCAGCCGCTTCGTTCGCCGAACGATGGTGGTCGCCTGTCTTTTTCTGGCGTCCTTCGGGATGTATATCGGGCGGTTTCTACGGGCGAATAGCTGGGACGCTTTTATTCAGCCGATTCAGCTGCTGAAGAACGTGTCCCGCGAGATGTTCGCTCTGGGGAAACTCGGAGAGGCGATGACGTACAGCGTGCTCTACACCCTTTTTCTGCTTTTTGTCTATGCCTTTGTCTTTCCGGAATCCCTGCGGATCGGTCGCCCCGGCGGCGCGGGAAATGACGGAACTACCTGAGAAATTATGCCTGAAAACAACGAAATCATCGACATGACGGACGACTCGGAATTTATCCTCCGCTTTCAGGACCTGAGCCTGCGGGTGGCTCCCTTTGGCGCGTCCGTGCGCGGAATGTGGCGCGACAACGGTCACACGATCATCACGCAGTACAGCGGCTCTGCCAGCAACATCGGGTCACAGGGCGATGTTCTGATGCCGTTCCCGAGCCGAATACCGGACGGCGTGTATACGTTCGGGGGACGGACACACCAGCTTGCCCACAATGACAGCGGCAGACCGCACGCGATGCACGGCTTTCTTCGCGGCGCACTCTGGCAGATTGCCGAACGTTCGGACAGCGCGGTAACGTTCTCGATAACGGTCCGGGAAGATGATTTCCCCGGCTACCCGTTCGCGCTGCGTATTTCGGTAAGTTATCGGCTTGACGAGGACGGACTTCGCTGCGATTTTCAGGCGGAGAATACCGGGCAGGAACCCGCGCCGTTCGGCGCGGGGTTTCATCCGTATTTCACGGTTGGAGAGGAGATTATCGACGCCGATCTGCTCCAGATACCGCTGACGGAAACGGTTCAGGGTGGGGAGCGTGTAGCGGTCGAGGGTACCCGCTGGGACTACCGCACACCAAAGCCCGTGGGCAGTGCGCCCTGTGATGCCGTTTATTCCCGCCCCATTCGCGACGACGACGGCCTGGCGCGGGTCCGCTACACATCTCCGGACGGCAGGCGTATGATAACGCTCTGGATGGATCGGACTTTTGATTACCTCGTGATGTTCTCCGGCGATTCGCTGCCGCCCACGCATCAGCGCCGGGCGCTCGCCATCGAACCGTGGACCTGCGCCCCGAACGCTTTCAATCATCCGGAGCGCGGTCTGGTCGTGCTTGCCCCCGGCGAGAGCCTGGCGGGTTCGTGGGGTGTCAGCGCCACGGGATACTGATACCGGTACCGAACAGGGTGTCGCGGGGTGTCGCAAGGGGCTGAAAGCCCCTCGCTGCGCGGCGGCGCTGCGCTTGCCAATCGCCCTCCGGGCGGAAGCGGAATGGCAGGGTACTT
>JAZKEA010000380.1:0-5384 GCA_040387315.1 Armatimonadota bacterium
TCTTGCCGTGGTCGACGTGACCGATCGTGCCGATGTTCACGTGAGGCTTCTCACGTAGAAATTTTGCCTTACCCATTAGGTTACTCTTCTCTCCTAATGCCCGCACCCTGCGTTGGGGCATTGAAATAGTGATGTCAAATGCTTAAAGGATGCTTTGGTCAAACATAAAAACGCAACGCGTCCCGGGTTCGCTCGGTTCTCGGTATCGCGTTGCATTATTCAAATGGAGCCCACGATGGGAATCGGACCCATGACCTCTTCTTTACCAAAGAAGTGCTCTACCACTGAGCTACGTGGGCGTAGTAGCAGGGTTAACCTCGGTAATATATCATGCCCCCTGAGCGGTTGCCACAATCCACGTCATTTTGCTTTGCGCAACCAATAACGGTTTTCGCCAAACGTAGTTCTCTAGTTTCCACCTAAGGCTTAGGCTACGGCCTTGATGCGTACTAGCATACTCCTGATTGATTGCGAATAATCGCCGGTAATCTATCAATTTTACTGTCATCGACGCTGTTGGCAAGAAGGAATGCATCGTCTCTGTAAGTTCCAATGGACAAGTACGGACCGTACAAATGTCATCACCCTCGACATCCACGAGAAGACCGGCGAGGTAAAGGGCACAAACATCTACGAGGTGACGCTTACCTCCTGCAATTACCCGCAGCGGGGCACCCGTTGCGCCGTCGCGGGCGCATTCTGCAAGCACATCTGCGGCCTGCAGATCAAGAGCGCCGAGATGCAAGTGGTACCGGACGCACTCACCGTCTGACCAATTTGCCAGAAAGCAAGGGGGTGTCATTCGCGCTTTGCGATTGACGCCCTTTTAGTATTTCGGAAAACGAGTCTGCCTAAAGCCTGATTGAACTGAACAACCTTCTAGGAGTTCGATCAGAAAACGACATGTCAAAATAGGTTGCGCCATCCGCCGGGGAAATACGTACCCAAGGGTCGCTGATCTCATCCTCCGTGAACTGGATCGGAATTTTGAAGTCGAACCTCGTTCCTCGTATCACAAAATCTGATTTCGAGAGTTCTTGAAGTTTGTATTCATTGGCGAAAATCCGTACAGCAGCCACTTTTTCAGCTAATGATCTGTTCAAGATTACATCAAACGTACATTCATCCAAATCCCGCACGCACAGTTTAGGATTTAATCTTTGATAATCTGTCGGGCGGTATTTCAAGTCAATTGACGTTACCGATTCCATGCCAACTGAACGCAAACCACCAACCAAATTGAAGGTCGGATTTCTACTTCCTTGTGAGTCCTCTGTAGCATTAATATGACACTCCCATTGCCCAGAGGAGATGCCGTATTTGATGCCTGAAATCTGCGGTGTGAACTGGTGACCTGTTTGACCGAGGACTCGACCTGACATATCGGATGAACCAAAAAGTAGACGCCAAATGTTTTGCTTAGCTTCCTTTAAGATTACGTTGCAGAAAGCCCTGAAGTGCTTAATCTCCTCAGCAGTATACGTACGATCAAGTTCTAAAACTACATACAAGTACGATATGGCAGTCGAAGCCTCTTGATAAAATAAAATTCGATCCAGAGTATTTTCCAGCTTCTGAAAACCATTAGAAATGACGGACTGGATATCGTCTCCCCACCGCGCGAAAAAGCTGGCCTGCTCAGCCTCAGACAACGTTATGTTGAGGTACTGAAACCTGATGGAGAACCCATCAGCACTATCTAACGCTATACGGATTCGCTCTCGGTCAAATATCTCACAATATGTGAGACCTTTGGCCTTACCTTGTTCAACGAGATTATCTTTCTCACCAACAGTCAAGCCCACATTGGTAAGAAAGATAAATACCTGAGGTTTCTGCTTAGCCTGTAAGGCACTTACGAGATCGTGTTGAAACTTTTTGTTTATCTCTCGTTTTTGTTCCCGTGAGTCGTTCGCTGTATTAAAGGCTGTCTGTTCGCCCTCGAAAACGGCAACGATGTCTCGGCCTCCATCTGGGCCGCCTTCTGGGTGTCTCGGTTGAACATTCGAAAAACGCTTATCAATAGCCAGTACGGAGAGACACATTCGTTCCCTACCAACCTGATTCGCATTGAGCCAGCTTTTTAATCGCTCGTCCGTCATAGACATAAAACAAATTTATCCTTACCTTTTGCAGAGCGACTGAACTGGTGAGTTTTGCCTGTGTTGGTGCTCGTGTCAGCCAGGGCGAGCGAAACGTACCGCTGGCATATTGCGAGACTTGTATGACCAAGCAGTTCCTTCAGCGTGAAGACGTTGCCCCCATTCCGCAAAAACATGACCGCGAACGGGTGCCTTAAGGTATGCGGCGAGCAGCGTACCACAGCGTCCGGGCCCGCTCTCTGCCCCAAGCGCCGCGCTCCAGACGGCGTGAGATGCCCACCTATCTGTGTGCCACGTTCCGAGCGGAACAGCGGTTCGTGCAGACCGCGCTCCCCATCCTCGTTCAGATGTTGAAGAATGGCGCGCGTGGTCTCCGCTGACACCGGTATACGCCGTGTCTTCTGTCCTTTCCCCAGAACGGTTACATAGCGTCCGTGCAGGTCAAGATCGCGCATTCGCAGCTGACAGAGTTCGTCTACTCGCATCCCCGTATCAAGCCAGAGCAGCACAATAGCCTTATTTCGCTTTGGATGGCTTGTTTTCCGTGTCGCCTCGATCATAGCAAATACTTGTTCGATCGTAAACGGCTGGATCTGGTTCTTGGGGACGCGCGGCTTTTCCATCGATTCCATCGGAGAGGCAGCGATGTAGCCTTCCTTCTGAAGCCGGCGGAACATCGTGCGGAGGTTGGAATGGTAGGTCGCGACCTTTCCTCGTATGGATGCCACATATCGAAAAATAGAATCTGCTTCACGAAGTGCAGAATTTAGACGTTTTGTCTCTGGGCAGGAAGGTTTACCGTACCGTGGTCAGGAGATAAGACTTGCGATATTGGGTACCTATGAGCAGAAGGAAAAAGAATGACCGAAGAAACCGAGCGGCGAATTGGCCCCTATGAACTTATCCGCACAATAGGACGTGGCGGTTCGTCTACCGTCTATGAAGCGGTGGACAACCGCGATGGACGCCTGGTTGCGCTCAAGGTTGTTACAATTCCCTCTGATCTCCAGGAGGAGGACACGCTCACCCGGCGAATGGAGCGGTCCAGCAGGGCTGTCGCGTCGCTGTCGCACCCGAACGTGGCACATGTTTATGAAACAGGGGAAGCGCCTTTCAGTGATGCGCGTCCGGATGCGCCCCATACGCGCTACATCGCGATGGAGCGGGTCGATGGCATAACACTGCGCGAGCGCCTGAAACGGGAGGGCGGGCCGCTTCCGCTGCCCGTCGCCGCAGACATACTGACTCAGACCGCAAGCGGGCTGGATGCCGTGCATGCCGCCGAGGTCATGCATCGGGATATCAAGCCCAGCAACATCCTGATCGCCACGGACGGCACTGTCAAGCTGACGGATTTTGGTATAGCCCGGCGCTCCAGTGACACGATGATCACTCTCGAAGGGGTGATGATAGGTTCGCCTCATTACATATCGCCGGAGCAGACAACAAATAATCCGGCGACAACCGCTTCTGACATCTGGGCGTTAGGCGTTGTGCTCTACGAGATGGTCGTCGGCAGAGTGCCGTTTGCCGGGGAGAATATCCCGGCGACGCTGTACCAGATCGCGCATGGTAACCTTCCCGCCGTGCCGGTTACCCTGCCGAATTCCGTCCGCGATGTTTTGAACCGGGCTTTGGAACGGGACCCGGCCAGCCGGTACCCAACTGCAACCAGCATGGCGGAGGCTTTTCGTCACGCGATTGATCCGGCAGTTCAGGCAAACGTTGTTCCGGCTGCTGCGCTGCCAGCGCCTACACCGGCGGCGACAGCGCCAGTACGCGAGAGAGCGCGTAAGCGTCCGGCGTTTGTCCCGCTCGCGATAGCGGCTATTGGCGGTGTTGCACTCGTCGCGGGGGGATTTCTTGCCGCGCCACGATTCACCACGACCGTAGAAGATACGACTTCCGTAGCGACCGGTTTGGAAAGACCGTCGGTGACACCGTCTGTTCCGGCACCCGTGCGTCCGGTACAAAGACCGTCAGCAGGTACGGCGAAAAATTCTCGCGTGGCCTCTGCCGCAAAGCCATCACAGAAATCAGGGACACCTGCGGTACCGGCAGCGGTTCCTTCTCTGGAGACGGCTGCCGTCCCTTCTCCAGCTTCTCCAGACTCCAGCAGTCCGGTAACGGCTGTGCCATCATCGCCTGTCATCGTCGCTGAGCGGACACCTGAGACGGTGATAACGCCCCAACCGACACCGGCAGCAGCGGCTCGTTCCGAGCGGCGAAGTGATATGCCCCCGGCGATAACTCCGCCACGGCCGCCGCTTGAAGTGTCGCGCGATCTGCCGCCGATTGATCTGGTTCCGCTGCCGAAGGCGACACCCCGAGCAACACCGGAGCCGACTCCCATACCCGAGACTCCGTCCCCTACCCCGTCTCCGGCACCCACACCGTCTCCCGAACCGACTCCCAGGCTCGCACCGCCCCCTGGCCCACGGACCAGGGAAGCTGCTGCAAGCGACGAGGAGGGGATTGAAGCGGAGGACCCGAACACACGGCTCACCGGTACCTGGCGCGGTACTCACACCGGTCACTCCGCACAGCTTGTTGTCAGAGAGCTAAACCGGGATAACGGCGAGTTCCGTGGCACGTTGACCGTGCAGATGCCGTCCGGCCCGGTTCGTATTGCTGTTTCCGGTCAGGTATTCGACGACGGCGGCATCACGATCCGTGAGACGAGGGTAGTACGGGCGAGCGTGGAACGGGCCTGGGACCTCGGCGTCAATACTGGCACCTTTGATCCCGATGATCTGACGCTGTCAGGACGGGGCAGAGACAAACGCGGCAGAACGTATGAATGGTCTTTCCGGCGTTGACACGCCACTCGGCAGTCACGCCGGAAACTTCCCGGTCGTTTGTCAATAGAGGAGAAAAACGATGAACGTACGCTTACGTGGTAGTCAGAGAGTCACAGCCGCTTTTTTTGCTTTGTTTTCCCTGCTTATGCTGGCAGGGTGTAAAGGGACATCCGTCGAACAGATCAGCCGCATTCTCGCAGACCCATCCGCATTCTCACAAAAGGATGTAAACGTCGCCGGGCGCGTGACACGCGTTCTGGACCCGTCTGCCGGACTGCTGAACCTCGCCGCCTATCAGGTCGAGGATAAATCCGGCAGGATCTGGGTGATCAGCCGTAGTGGCGCACCGTCTGTGGGAAGCGAGGTTGGTCTGAAAGGACGTATTCGCCGGGATGCCAGTCTTGGCGGCGAGCTCTTCGGATCGGTTCTCAACGAGATCGAGCGTCGCACTCGCTGAGGAATGCATTGAAAATAAAGAAGG
>JAZKEA010000380.1:5394-16690 GCA_040387315.1 Armatimonadota bacterium
ACGGTAAAAATACGTAAGGCCGCTGCGTCTGCAGCGGCCTTACGTATTTCATGGGCAGGACAAGATTCGAACTTGTGTAGGCGAAGCCAACGGATTTACAGTCCGTCTCCTTTAACCACTCGGACACCTGCCCAAAACCATTATCCGATTACGTTCACGCGCAGACCCGCCACAGTGTCACTCAAGCCCCCTCACAGAATCGAACTGTGACCTGAAGTTTACAAAACTACTGCAATGACCATTATGCTAAGGGGGCATAACACCTAGAATATGGTCGCAAGAGCGATTGCAGTACACACTCTAAGGCGGCGTATCAGCGTCGGAACACCCGGCAGTATACGGCACTGATTGGGGCTTGTCAAGGTTCAAAACAGGCAGTTCTTCAGATGAAAACGGAAGGTATTACCGGCGTTCGTTCTGGGACTTATCCACGAGTACCGCAAGCGCAAAAAGGCCGGATAGACCGACAAGCGTAAAGATCACAAAGAACCCGAAGTAGTATGGCGCGCTGAACATGACGTTGCCCAAAAAGGATCCTGCAGCGCCAAGCACGAACGCGACCGCGGTCCATATCAGGAACACGCGCCGGAACGACTCCGTCTTCACATTATCGGTTTCACTGCCGGTTTTACTGGCTTTCTCTTCCATCGGATATCTCTTTTCTTCTTCAATTTCAGCGTACCGCTCCGGGTAGCGGCCCGCCAGAGGAAAGGAGATACTCGCGGGCCCGCTCGCTCCATGCGCCCCGCCCCTCGCCTGCCAGGCGTTTGAGTAGGTGGTGGGCATCGTCCTTGTTCCCCATCTCGCTGCGGCTTATTGCAAGCCAGTAGATGCCCTCGCCCGTGGCGTCGAAGATGAGGCGGGTTCGTGGATGCCGAAACGGTGTTAGAGTCAGTTCCGCGTCAGTCCAGCGCTCCTCCCTGGCATAGGTACGTCCAAGTGCAATCCGCCAGGCATAAGCCCGCCCCAGAGCGGTAAAGAAAGGCCAGAGTACCAGTGCGCCCCCGACCACATCCAGCACCACACGATTTTGCCTCAGCCACGGAATTTGATGCGCTAAGATCGTCCCCAGAGCAGCGACAGCCACGATACGGACGACCAGCGATCCGATAGCCCATCCTGTCTGTCGCGAAAGACCCGCCAGCGCCTCCTTGAGGGGCGGGCCGCCTGTCACTTTTGCCTTAACAGCGCTGTCAGACTTCTTCGAGGGGTTCGTCATCAGTGGAATTCTGACCAGTCAGCAGGCGCGACAGAAGCGCGGAAAGGTGCATCGACACCGACGAGTTGGCGGCTACCTGGTCCGCACCGGCATCTCGGGCGGCAGCGTGTTTCTCTTTTTCGACATGCCCGGCGAAAGCCAGAAGCGGAATACTTTTCGTGCTTTCGTCCGCTTTCAATGCACGGACAACGGAAGGACCGTCATAGCGCCGCGCGGTCAGATTCACCAGTATGGCGTCCGGTGCGGCTTCCAGCCTCCGTGCCGCCTCCAGTGCCGCAGTTTCGGTGCCCACAACCGTCAGCCCGTAGCCGAGCGGACGCAGGCCCTCGCGGACGCGTGACGGGAACATCAGATCATCGGAGACCAGAAGCAGCGTCTTTGAAGAGCCGCCTTGAGGAGTTGTCATTTCTCTATTGTAGGGCGTCTCGGAAGCCTGTACCAGAAAGCACTGACGCCTCGCCAGGTTTGACACGTCTCTATCGCGACCGTACAATTTTTCTTGGAACGGAACTAAGAAACAATGCCGGTCGCTGCACTGACGACGCTGGGATGCAAGGTCAACCAGTACGAAACCGAAAAGATCGCCGAAGAGTTCGCCCAGGCGGGCTTTACTCTGACGGACTTCGATGCCCCCGCTGATGTTTATGTCATCAATTCCTGCTCGGTGACGGAATCCGCGGATAAAAAGAGCCGGTATCTGGCCCGGAAAGCATCGCGGACCAACCCGGAGGCGGTCGTCGTGATGACGGGCTGTCACTCGCAGATGGCGCTTGACGCGGGCGACACCATCGAGGGCGCGACGCTTCTGGTTCCCAACCACGAAAAGATGGCGACCTTTCGCCATGTCGCCGAGGCGCGTCCCGACGTTCTCACGTACTCGTCGTCACCGGCCACCATTCTCCCCTCTCGGGGCCATCGCACCCGCGCGACCCTGAAAGTGCAAGACGGCTGCGAACACTTCTGCGGCTTCTGCTCCATTCCCTACACGCGCAAAGTTCTGGAATCTCGTCCGTGGCAGGACCTCGTCCGCGAAGCCGCGGAGATTGGTGCGGCGGGAACACGGGAGATCGTTGTGACCGGCGTCTGCGTCGGCGCGTACAACGCGGAGACCGGATCGGGCGGACCGGACCTTGCGGAACTGCTGCTGCGGATCGCGGATCAGCCCGGTGTCGCCCGTGTGCGGCTGTCGTCGATCCAGCCCATTGAGGTCACCGATGCCCTGATCGACGCCTTTGCCAGTCATCCCAATCTTTGCCCGCACCTTCATCTCTCGTGCCAGTCCGGTGATGACACTATTCTCGCCGCGATGAACCGTCCGTACACGACGGCCTTTTTCAAGGATCTCGTACGGCGTCTGCGAGCGGCGATCCCAAATGTCGCTTTGACAACAGACCTTATCGTCGGCTACCCCGGCGAGTCACGCGAGATGCACGAAAATACGCTTGCTTTCGCCCGCGACGTCGCCTTTCAGCGGACCCACGTCTTCCGCTATTCTCCCCGCCCGCGTACCCACGCCCAGACGCTTGTTGACGATGTTTCGTTCGATGAGAAAAAGCGGCGTCACACCGAGCTTCAGGCGATTGTCGACCAGACAAACTATGACTTCACGGCACGGCATATCGGGGAAACGCTTCCGGTTCTGGTCGAGGGCAAGCACGGCAACGACGGCACCGTCAACGGGCACACGCCGAACTACCTGAAGGTAACGGTTCCCGGCCCACGCGAGCTGATGGGGCAGATCGTGCCAGTTCTCCTGACCAAAGTCACCGAGAGCGGCGATGCCATCGGTGAGATCGCTCTCTCCCCTGCCGCCCTCGCAGACCGCCTCGACGCGCTTCCAAAGCCTGCTTCAACCGACTATACGCCTCTGGTTATGGCAACGGCGATATAATCACGCATGGCTACCTACCATATCGAGCCGGAACGGGCGACTTTGCATGGGCATTTTTCGCGGGACCTGCCGCCCGTCCTGACGATCGATTCCGGAGATACCGTTGTCTTCCGCACCCTGGATGCGGGCTGGCATCTGGACAGGGAGACAAAGTTTTCGCCGATGGACCGTGCTAAAGACAGCGGTCACGCGCTTTGCGGCCCCGTTGCGGTACGCGGCGCGGAGCCGGGAATGACACTCGGAATCGAAATCAAAAGTCTGGTCCTCGGCAGTTGGGGATGGGGCGGGTGGCTGGTCGCACCAAGTCAACAAACGTTTAGGGCTTACTACCGAGGAAACTGCCTTTCGCTGGGAAATTGATAGGGCAGCGGGAACAGCGCAAAATCAGCACGGACATGTCGTCACGCTGCGTCCTTTTATGGGTGTGATGGGAATGCCGACCGATGAACCCGGTATTCTTTCCACGGCACCACCGCGTTTTACCGGCGGGAATATCGACTGCCGGGAACTGATTATTGGAAGCTCCCTTTTTTTGCCCATCGCCGTGTCGGGTGGACTCTTCTCTGTTGGCGACGGCCACGGGGCGCAGGGGGATGGTGAAGTGTCCGTGCTGGCTCTGGAATGTCCTATGGAGCGCGTGGAACTCACCTTTCGCCTGTATCCAGAAGGACGCCTGACCACGCCGCGCGCCTACACGACTGCTGGATGTCTCACATTCGGCTTTCACGAAGATTTGGATGAAGCAACCTATATTGCCCTCGACGCAATGCTGGACCTGATGATCGAACAGCAGCCGGGTCTGACACGAGGACAGGCGCTTGGTCTCGCCAGTCTTATCGTTGACCTCCGGATAACCCAGATCGTTAACGGCGTCAAAGGCGTTCATGCCGTCCTTCCCCATTTCGCACTTCGAAAAGCATCTTAAATTGACATCCGGCGCGGTGTCGGCTAGAATTTCGCAGGTGTAGCTGGAGATTTCGTCGGCAGCAGATTGGACAGGGGCTAAAAGCCCCCGTCTGTGCGACGTCGCTTCGCGCGCCAATCGCCCTTCGGGCCGAATCGGAATGGTGTCGTTTATCTCCCGCACCCGGAGGGTGCATGGCCAGAGGCCGCACAGACGGGGGCTTTCAGCCCCTGGTGCCAAACGGGCGTCAAAACGCTCAGTCATAGAGGACTCCTTAAACACATGAACTCCGTGGTTCTTATACTTGTCGCAGCCTGCTTCTTCGTGCTGGCGTACCGTATCTACGGGGCGTTTCTAGCCGAGAAGGTACTTCGCCTCGACAATGCCCGCCAGACCCCTGCCGTGACCCATGCCGACGGGCGCGACTTTGTAAAGACAAACCGGTTCGTGCTGTTCGGTCATCACTTCGCGGCTATCGCGGCAGCCGGTCCGCTCATCGGTCCCGTCCTCGCGGCGCAGTTCGGCGTACTGCCTGGGATGCTTTGGATTCTCTTTGGGGCCGTTCTTGGCGGCGCGGTTCATGACTTTATTATCCTCTTTGCTTCCGTACGGCGAAATGGCGATTCGCTCGGCAAGATCGCGCGGGACGAGACCGGTGCGCTCACGGGTGTCGTGGCGGCAGTCGCTATCTGGCTCATCCTGATCTTGTCGATGGCGGTCCTCGCGATTGTCGTGGTCGGCGCACTGGCGGAGTCCTCCTGGGGAACGTTTACGGTTTCAGCCACCATTCCCCTCGCGCTTTTTATGGGCTTATGGATGTACAAGATCCGGCCCGGAAAGATCGGCGAGGCATCCGCGATTGGCGTTGTCGGCCTGATTGCCGCGACCCTCGCCGGACCGCATCTGGGCGAATGGGGAATCGAGCGATTCTTTATCTGGGACCAGAAGACGGTTGCCCTGGCGCTTCCCGCATACGGCTTTGTCGCTGCGACGCTTCCGGTCTGGATGCTTCTCTGCCCGCGTGATTATCTGTCCACCTGGGTGAAGCTCGGCGTGATTGCTATGCTGGCGGGGGGCATCCTTCTGGTTCAACCGACGCTCCATATGCCTTTGGTGACGCCGTTTGTCAACGGAGGCGGCCCGGTGATCCCCGGTCCCGTATTCCCTTACCTGTTTATTACCATCGCCTGCGGTGCGGTCTCCGGTTTCCACTCGCTGATTGCCAGCGGGACGACTCCGAAGATGGTCCCCGACGAGGGCGCGATGAAATTCATCGGTTACGGCGCAATGGTTGTCGAGGGATTTGTCGCGCTGACGGCCCTGGTCGCCGCCTGCGCCCTCCATCCGGGTGACTACTTCGCCATGAACGCCGCGCCCATCGCGGCCCTGGCAAAGTCGATGGGGACAAACATCGATATGGCGGTTATCTCCGCCAAGGTGCAGGAGCTGAGCGGCTATGCGCCTGTCGAGATTCAAAGCCTTTCCGCGGCTATTGGGGAACGGCTAGTGGGACGCACGGGTGGCGGTACGGCGCTCGCGGTCGGTATGGCGTCGATTTTCCGCGGTGTGCCGGGGCTGGGGCATCTGCTGGGCTACTGGTATCACTTTGTTATCGTTTTCGAGGCGCTGTTTATCCTGACCGCCGTGGACACAGGGACGCGTGTCGCACGCTACCTGACCCAGGAAGCCCTGGGCAAAGTCTACGCCCCACTCGGTGACAATAAATCCATTCCCGCAGTCATGCTGGCGTCTTTTATCGTCGTCGGCTCATGGGGATGGCTGGTCTATAACGGAACGATCTCCAGCCTGTGGCCCATGTTCGGGGTCGCGAATCAACTTCTCGCCGTAATCGCGCTGGCGGTTGGCACCACGGTCCTGCTGAAAATGGGACAGAGACGTTATGCCTGGACAACACTAGCCCCCATGTCGTTTATGGCAGTAACCACTACCGTCGCCGGAATTCTTAACATCCAGCGCTTCCTGACACCGAAATTCGCCCAGTCCCTGCCAGACCCAGGGAACGCCCCGCTATTTGTCACAATCAACGTCACCCTCACCATTGTGTTGCTGACGTGTGTCGCAATTATCCTTTTCACCTCCGCGCAGAAGTGGCTGGAGCTGCTGCGCACGGGCGGCGGTGAGGATCTGACCGGCACCCCCGTAATCCGAGATGCCAACGTGGCGGCAGCATAACAGCCTGTGAGCGGCGCACAAAACTACTTCAGTTACGAAACGGCGGCTCAGCGCTACGCCCGAAGTCGTCCGTATTTTCATCCTCTGGTGATTGAGAAGATCCGGGCCTATTTACAACTGGAGGCCCCCCTCTCAAAGGCGCTCGACGTGGCGTGCGGAACGGGCCAGTCTGCACACGCGCTCACGGCGATTGCCCGTAAAGTGATTGGTACGGACCTTTCGCCGGAAATGCTGGCGCAGGCTTTGCCGCATCCTCAGATCGAATACCTACAGTCGGCAGCGGAGGCAATCCCCTTTCCCGACGCTAGTTTTGACCTGATCACCGTTTCGCTTGCGTTCCACTGGTTCGACCGTTCGCGCTTTTTTGCGGAGGTGAATCGCCTGCTACAACCGGGTGCCTGGCTTGTAATTTACAACAATTACTTCTCGGGCGTAATGCAGAACAATCCTGGGTTCCAGAAGTGGAACAACGAACGATACCTTTCCCGGTTTCCCACACCCGCACGGCATAATCAGCCCGTCTCCGACCGTGACGTAGAAAAGTACGGGCTTCGCTTTGCACAACGGGAGACGTTCGCAAATGATGTCCGGTTCAGCGCCGCTGAGTTGTCAGCCTACCTGATGACACAGAGCAACGTGATCGCCGCAGTCGAACAGGGAACTTCCACGAGCGAGGAAGTCTATCAGTGGCTTTTCGATGAGCTGCATCTGATCATGGGCGGTCAACAAGGTGTATTCCCTTTTGGGGGTTATATATGGTTTCTGCAGTCCGATTCCAGCCCTAGCTGACACGCAGCCGTACTTTCGTCTCGTGTCCTGATGGTACCGGCAGCTTAACTACATATGCCTCGAAGCCCGGAATCGGGTTGAAATAACGCATCGACGGCGGGTCAGGCGCTAAGAGGGCAATATTTGCCTCGACAGACAACTGAGCTTGTGACTTCTGGATCATCAGATGCCTGTCCGTTTCCATCACGACGGTCTCCGTGGAAGCCGCGATGAATGGCAATTGTAAAATCACCGTCCGGTCATCTTTGGACCACTCGGCGATTATCACAGCCGAGATATCAAATCCGTTCTCGCCCATGGAATATTTAAGTTCAAACGGTACCAGAAGTTCGATAGACTCGTGCTTCCCGTCCGTCAGGTGCCCCCGGACGGTTACGATAACCCCTTCTGCGTTTGTTACATAGTCCGCTTCGGCTCTTGTATCCGAAATGCTCCGAAGCACCCTTCCCTCCTGCTCCAACAGGAGCTGCGGCGTTAAGCAAAAGGGCGGCTCTGTCGCGTGCCACGGCTGCGCGTTCGACGGTTCAATCTCTCGGTATGTTGTCATGCTGGCGGCAAAGAGAGGACCTGCTGCTGAGTGCCACAGCAAAGAAAGCGCCCCGCCACTCGGATGCTCCTCACCCACGGCATACTTCCAGTCGTAGGCCGTGACGGTCGCTCTCCATGCCCCATGAGCGATCAGTCCGGTGGCTATTTCAGGGAAAAGACGGACCGGTACGCTCCCCGCTTCCCGTGGCAGTGATACGGATACCAGTGAACGCGGCGAATCGTCCGCCTCTGCCTGCAGCGCGGGGGTATCCAGCGCGGCGGCGAGCGCCTTCGCGTGGCAGAAGGTATGGTGGATGCACGGCAGGTCTCCGTGACCGGCAAGATGCGGTCCGCCATAAAGCATGCCGTCGCGAGTGCATATCTCAAGCAAGCCCAAGTTTCGGTCTGCCGCCGGCAGAAAGCGTTCATCTGCCTCAGCCAGCAGCGCTAGAGCAAACTGGCAGCCATCGGAGGTTCTGCTTCCCCAGTACGTCCACTTGAAACTTCGTGCTCCCCAGCTGTTGTCCCAGGCGCCGTCCGGAAGCAGAAATTCGAGATGGCTTTGCAGGGATTGTACCGCGATGGATTCTGCCTCTGCGTCCCCAAGAAGGCGAGCGCAGAGTGCAATATTGGGGATGGATTCCTCCACATTGTAGCCAAGGTCGACGGCACGGCAGCCTCGTGGCGTGATGCCATCCATCGGCTTCCCTTCGCCGAAAATCAAATGGTTCTCCGTGCGAAAATACGGAAGGCACTCGTGCAGAAGATCCAGCGCGCGCTGCCGGTAAATATCTTCGCCCAAAACAGCCGCAGCGACCGCAAGGGCCGCCGCGCAGGAGAACGGGTAGTTGATGTTGGATTTCCAGAGGTCTTCGATATACCCCATCAGGAAATCTGAACCCTGTCGCAGGCGGTCGCGCCATTGCTGGGCAGTTGCCTCATCCAGGAGGTCGCCGTGGTGGCGAAGCGCCTCACCAAGCGACAGGAGGCTGAAAACCGTGATTCCCTTCCAACGGTTGCCCGTTGGCTCGTTTTTGAAGGCACCATCGGGCGTGCTGACGCGACGGGACCAGTTCAAAAGATCCACAGCAGCCACGCGAAAGCGATCACTCTGCAGGGCGCGGGCTTGATAAAGAAAGTGGTAGACGGCATCGGCGCTTCGTCCATGGAGACGCGCACAGGCAGGACAGAGGATTCCGCCGTTCAATCCGCGCAGGCTGGCGCTTGAACCGGTAACCTGGAGGTCAAGCAGAGAATTGCACCAGGAGCCGAGGAGCGCTTCGTAGCGTTTGCGTCGGTCCGACTTCGTCGTGGAAAAGGTACTGGTGTTCATTACCTGTCGTGTTCACGATAGGTATCCAGAACTCCTTTTATGGCTCAGTAGCGAACTGTGAAGTGTGGCGCTGGCGCGGCGGCGGTCGAAATTTCACCGGTATCCGGTATTCGCGCCACATTCACCAGAACAATTATAAGTATTGTCGCCATCATTGCGAAACAAAAAATCGTGCGTTCCATGCGTCCCATTGCATCGTCCCTACAGCCTTATCGATTCTACGCTGCTATATGCTTAGACGATTGGCGGCGCACTTAGGTGACACCGATTTGAGTGGATTTTGTCACACCGATTGAGGTATCGATGGTTTACCCGCTCTGCAGACGGAATTGTCGTTTGATATACTGCAGGCGAATACTCCCATCGGCGACCGGTGTTTGTGAGGCTATTACAATCGATATTTCAACCGAAGACCTGGATACCTGTCTTGAGGTACTGCAGCGCATTGCCGATTCGCATGGGGCGTTCCGCCGCAGCGACCGTTTCAACGGACTGATCTCTAAAATCTACCGCGAAGGGAAGCGACGCGATCTGAACGCCGAGCGGCAGCGACAGCGTTCCGAGGATCAAGCCCTCAAATCCGCCACCGCGATGGTGCAGATCCAGCGGGATGCGACACCCGCGGCAGCGGCGCTTCTGCCGCCCGCGTTTCATGCCTCGCAGAAGCTCAACGAGCCGGAGTGCTGCTACATCTGTAAGAAGGACTATACCGAAGTCCATTTCTTCTATCATCTGCTCTGCCCGGAGTGCGCGGCATTCAACTACCAGATGCGCCACCTGAGCGCGGACCTGACGGGACGCATCGCCCTGGTAACCGGGGGACGTGTCAAGATAGGTCATCAGACCGTGCTTCGCCTGCTGCGAGACGGCGCGAAGGTTATCGTGACCACGCGATTCCCCTACGCCGCCGCGCGCCGCTTCGCTGCCGAGCCTGACTCGGCGACGTGGTCGGATCGGCTGCAGCTTTACGGGCTTGATCTCCGAAATATCCCCGCGGTCGAATCGTTCGCGCGCCATCTGCTCCACACAGAACCGCATCTGGATATTCTGATCCATAATGCCGCCCAGACGATCCGCCGCCCCATCGGCTTCTACCAGGATCTGGTCGATCAGGAGTTAAACCCGGAGGCGACGGTCTCCATTGAGGCGCGAAACCTCGTACTGCAGGGTGCCCCTTCGACGCTCGCAATCTCGGACAGCTCTACTCTGCTCCCCTCTGTCATTCCGTCGGTAAAAGATGTTCTTCCCGCGGATGCGCTGGAAGATAATGAGGAGCGCGCGGACTCACGATCCACCAACAGCTGGCTGCTGCGCCTGGATGAGGTCAGCGCCCCGGAGATGCTGGAGGTTCAGCTGGTGAATTCGGTCGCACCCTTCCTTTTGAACAGCCGATTAAAAGAGCTGATGGTGCGGTCCCCGTTCGCGCGACGTTTCATTGTCAATGTGTCCGCGATGGAAGGCCAGTTCGTTCGCCACAAAACGGTCTTTCATCCCCATACCAACATGGCGAAAGCCGCGCTGAACATGATGACCCGCACGTCGGGCGAAGACTACGCCCAGAGCCGCATCTATATGAACAGTGTGGACACCGGATGGGTTACCGACGAAAACCCCGGTCCCAAACGCCTGAAAATCCAGGAAGACCACGGGTTCTTCCCGCCTCTGGATATCATCGATGGTATGGCCCGAATTTATCACCCTATCGCGACCGGGGTTGAGAACGAAGACGAGCCCCTTTTTGGCAAGTTTCTCAAAGATTTTGTTCCCTGCCCCTGGTAAATTTTCGCCCAACCCTTCGCTGGCAAAACGAATTTCCCGCGACGTTAAGGCACGATTTGACATCAGCGGACTTGCAGGCTAAGATAAGCAACCAATAAGTCGACAGTGTTGTTGGCCACAGGCTATGAAGCCACGCCTCAGGGATTTTCACGAACAAACAGGTCCGTGAAGCTGCTTGGTGCGTGGCTTCTTGTTTGCGTACTTATCAAGTACCGTCCGGGCGGGCGACTGCTTGATTCGAAACGTAACACACCCGCCCAACAACATCCTTAGTGTGCCTCTGAAGGGAAATGTTCAGTAATGAAGTCGACAACGGGTAGGCAGGAAGCTATCACTGCGGTTATCAACTACAAGCCGTTCGTAAACGCGATTGACCTTGAGGGAGAGACTTCTATCTCTCTTTACGGAAGCAACGTTTTCAACGATAAGGTGATGCGGGAACTGCTTCCAAAGTCTGTCTACAAGGCGCTTCAGCGAACCATCAGCAAGGGTGAGAAGCTGGATTTCGCCATTGCGGATGCCGTCGCGGCAGCCATGAAGACCTGGGCGATGGGAAAGGGAGTTACCCACTTTACCCACGTTTTTTATCCTCTGACGAGCCTGACCGCCGAAAAGCATGACAGCTTTTTTGAGCCGGACGGCAAGGGCGGGACGATGGCC
>JAZKEA010000380.1:16700-18519 GCA_040387315.1 Armatimonadota bacterium
CCAGTTCTCCGGCAGCGCGCTGATCCAGGGTGAGCCGGACGCCTCCAGTTTCCCCTCCGGTGGTATTCGCTCCACCTTCGAGGCACGCGGCTACACCGCCTGGGACGTCACCAGCCCCGCCTACATCTACGAGAACCCGAACGGAAACACTCTCTGTATCCCGACCGCGTTCCTTTCGTGGACCGGCGAAGCGCTCGACCACAAGACCCCTCTGCTGCGCTCTATGCAGGCGCTCAACACTCAGGCACAGCGTATCCTGAAGCTCTTCGGACATGAAGATCCCGGTATGGTCACCGCGACCGCGGGTCCTGAGCAGGAGTACTTCCTGATCGACAGCAACTTCTACTTCGCGCGCCCCGACCTTCTCAGCGCCGGACGCACCCTTTTCGGCGCCAAGCCGCCCAAGGGACAGGAGTTTGAGGACCACTACTTCGGCGCGATTCCGGAGCGTGTACTTGCCTTTATGATGGAGTCCGAGCACGAGTTCTACAAGCTGGGAATTCCGATCAAGACGCGCCATAACGAGGTCGCTCCCGGTCAGTTCGAGATCGCTCCCGTTTACGAAAGCGCCAACCTCGGTCATGATCATCAGCACATGATCATGCTGAACCTGCAGCGCATGGCAGCCAAGTACGGAATGGCCTGTCTGCTCCACGAGAAGCCGTTTGCGGGAATCAACGGTTCCGGTAAGCACGTAAACTGGTCTCTGGGATGCAGCCTCGGCAACCTCCTCGATCCCGGTGACAGCCCGCATGACAATGCTCAGTTCCTGGTGTTCTGTGCGGCGACGATCCGAGCGGTCCACAAATATGCCACCCTGCTTCGCTCCACGGTCGCCTCCGCGGGCAATGATCACCGACTCGGCGCGAACGAAGCGCCTCCCGCCATTGTTTCTATCTTCCTGGGCGAGCAGCTCGAGGACGTGTTCAACCAGCTGAAGCAGGGACCGGCAAGCCGATCCAAGCTGTCCGGCACCCTCACCATCGGGGTAGACACGCTTCCCACTCTCCCCCGCCATGCAGGAGATCGAAACCGAACCAGTCCCTTCGCCTTTACAGGCAACCGGTTCGAGTTCCGCGCCGTCGGCTCCAATCAGTCTATTGCCTGGCCGCTTGTGGTAATGAACTGTATCGTTGCCGAGTCCCTGGACTTCATCGCGACGGAGCTGGAGAAAGAGACCGCAGGCGACCGCTCCAAGCTTAACGGGGCGATCCAGAAGGTTCTGCAGGGGATTGCGGTGGACCACAGCGCCGTTATCTTCGGTGGAAACGGTTACTCGGATGAGTGGCATGCGGAGGCGGAGACGCGGGGACTGCCAAACCTTCGCAATACCGTCGATGCCCTTCCGGCGATGAAGGACCCCGAAAACATCGCGGTGCTTGGTAAGTACAACGTTCTCTCGGAGCGCGAGGTCCTGAGCCGCTACGATATCTGGCTGGAGAAGTACTGCCGGGATATCAACACGGAAGCCATGCTTGCCCTTAATATCGCTAAGACCAAGATCCTTCCCGCTGCCCTGACCTACCAGTCCGAGCTTGCTACTCTTGCCCTGAGCCTCAAGGATCTGGGCAAAACGCCAAGCACGACGCTGCTGGATGAGGTGACCGAGATGTCCACGGCACTTGAGACAGGTATCCGGACCCTGGCGCACGAACTGGAGCACGAAGGTGACTCGGACCTGCTTGCCCATGCGACCCATTACCGCGACAAGATCGTCCCGGCGATGGCCGAAGTGCGTACCGCAGCGGACGCGCTGGAAGGCGTGCTCCCGGACGGGTACTGGCCTCTGCCTACCTACCAGGAGATGCTGTTCATCAAG
>JAZKEA010000381.1:0-2034 GCA_040387315.1 Armatimonadota bacterium
GTGGGGGCAGACGTCCCCCTTCTCGAAAATCTCGCAGTCGCAGTCTACCGTAACCGAAACCCCGGTGCCGTTGCGCGGCGGATTGGCGCGCAGCAGCGTGACATGGGGCCGCGAGTTTGCGGTTTCCCGCACGGCAAAGTGCGCCGTCGTGGCGCTGCGCGCGGTGAGCCGCACCAAGCCCTGTTGATGTAAACGCTTGCCTACCTGAAGCGAATCGGGTAAAACCAGCTCTTCCAGATGCAGTGAGGCAAGGAGTTCAGAAGTCAAGGGGACAGTTTCAGGCATTGTCTTCATTATAGCCTGTCGTAATGTGAGTTTCCCAACACAAAGGTTTTTCAGCCGCCTGCCGCGGGTATCGCATAGTGGTAAAGAAGAAAAAGAGGCAAATCATTATGAGAGCGACAGTTATCTCGGAGAGTTTACGGCGAATGGGTCTACGCGCTACCGCGGGTCTTGCTGTCGTGACAGCAGGCGGTGTTCTCCTATCTACGCCCGCACCCGCAGTCGCGCAAACGATCAGGCTTTCCATTCCGCCGCCGCCACAGAATAACGTGCCTGCAGAAGTTTTTACCGGAACTGTGAAAAAATTTGTGGATGGAGAGACGCTGCAGGTGGATCGTATGTCGCCCGACGGTAAGTCGTCCGGGCGTATGGTCCTGATACATCTGTACGGCGTGTCCACCGTTCCCGGCAGTTCGCTGCCTCGCCCCAATGCAGAGAAGGGGGACAAGGCGGAGCGCGGCACCGTCGCCAGCGCGATGGATCTGCGCGAAGCCATCGTTGGTCGGCGGGTGCGCGTGGAGGTGCGCGGAAGGTCCAAAATCAAGAACGACCAGGTAGCGCAGAATGCGCTGGTCTCTCTTTTGCCGAACGATAATAACGCGCTGAACGCCCCGCCGTCCCTGCCACAGCAAGGCGCTCCCACAGTTGCCATCGTTCAGACACGCCCTTTGAACGATGCCACCGGGGTGAATCGCGACCTTCCCCGAGGCCCTTCCCAGCCCAATCTGGCAACATCGCCCAACGTTCCCGCCCCACCGGCTGCCACATCGGTACGAAAGGACGACGTATTGAATTACGCGCTTGTCCGCGAGGGTCTCGCGCGGTGGAATCAGCAGGAAGCGCCTGATATCAAGGAGTTCTCCGAGGCGGAAAAGGATGCCCAGAAGAGCAAACGTGGGTTTTGGTCTGAGGCCAGGAAGTAAGAGCCGCGCCATTCAAAATGCCCCGCCGTAATCGGCGGGGCATTTTTTGGACTTAGACAACGGTCGCCATCGGTGCGCCGCTCCAGTTGCGGGGAAAAAACTGGCGCAGAAACTGCTCGGCGGCGTAGCGGTCCGTCATTCCTGCCATATAATCGAGCACGGCACAGGCGCGTTCGGAAAGGTCCATGTCTTCCGTGAGTCCTGCCGTGGCGGGCAGCAGGTCGGGACGCTCCATGTAGAGCCGAAAAAGCCGCTTTAAAAGATCACTCCCTTTTGCCAGCTCCGCCTTAGCGGCGTTCTTTGTGGTGTAAACGTTAGTGAAAAGAAAGTCTTTGAGTCGGTTCGTCGCGCCAAGGATCGGCTCACTCATGGCGACGACAGGACGATCTATAGACGTGTCGATGACGTTCATAACCATAGTGGTGATGCGGTTGCCATGACTGCGGCCCAGGAGATGAAGCGTTTCGTGCGGCAGATCCTCGTGTCGGAGCACGCCCGCCCGGACGGCGTCGTCGATGTCGTGGTTGACATAGGCGATCCGGTCACAGATGCGGACAACGGTCGCCTCAAGCGGCAGTGTGGTCGCCGGGCTGGCTGAGGCGGCATCGGGAAGGTCCGCTCGTCCTTTGGAATGGCCCAGAATACCGTCGCGGGTCTCGTGGGTGAGGTTCAGCCCTTTACCGCCCTTCTCCAGAACATCCACCACGCGCAGACTTTGCTCATAGTGACGAAAATGCTGATCCGGAAGGTATTCCCGGAGCACCTCGTCCAGCGCCTCCTCGCCTTCGTGCCCGAACGGCGGATGTCCAAGGTCATGGGCGAGTGCGAT
>JAZKEA010000381.1:2044-12316 GCA_040387315.1 Armatimonadota bacterium
TAGCCTCGGTCAGATCCTCATTCAGGCGCAGTGCACGGGCGACCGTTCGGGAAATCTGGGCTACCTCAAGGGTGTGCGTCAGACGGGTGCGCGTGTGATCCTCATCCGGGTCCAGAAAAACCTGTGTCTTATGCTTCAGTCGCCGAAAAGATTTCGAGTGCAGGACACGGTCACGGTCGCGCTGAAAAGCGGTGCGAATAGGGTCCGGCTCTTCCGGGCATAATCGCCCTCGGCTCTGGGCGGATTTCGAGGCATAGGGGCTTAAAGTGTTCTGTTCCAGCGCTTCCGTACGTTCGCGAATGGTGATCATATTTTATTTTATCGCTGTTTAACAGTGGCTCCCTGCCCGGCGATAAAGAGGCATCTCAAGCGAAAGGAGGTAGCAAACCAATGAGCTTTATGCTCAAGCCTGCCTCCGAGGTCGGGCGCTTCTAACAGTTCCAGTCGCGGTGCACAGCGAATCGGTCCTGCTTTGGGAAGCTATACCTCGGACGACGCGGCGGCAGTGATCTTCGGATCATCTGCCGCCGCGTTTGTTTGCTTTCCGCAGGCTTTATTTCGAGCGTTTATATTCACCGATTTTCTCCTTCAGAGTGCCTAATGTTTTCTCCGCCTGCTGGATCTGATGATCAGTGGCAGCATCTGGTAAAGGTTATCGCGGGATCGAAGACTTTTTCATAGTGCTTCCCCAAATTTCGTCGAAGGCTTCTTGTCCCTGACCTGATAGACAGACGGCACCGGCAACTGCAAGAAAAACGACGAACAGCAAGACATAGGTTGGATACAAGATAGTCTTCCACTCTAGGGCGGATTTGGAAAAACCAAGGGCCTCCATTCGCCTCTGTTCCCATTCCGCTAGCCAGCGAGTGACCATGCGGCAATGAAAGACGACCCAGGCGCAGGCGGCAAGACTAATCACCCCAAAAAGAACTTCCACAACTCGCGAAATACTCATCTTATACATTGTAGACCGTTAGAGTTTAGACGCAAACTGTTGGCCTATTAGCCACCCGAAGTTTATATATTGTCAAGGGAAAGCAGCAATTTTCAGTCTGCCTGCTTAAAAGCGATAGTAGTGGTAGTTAGCATGAACCCAGCCATTAGTACCAAGTGTTAATTGAAACAGACACCCAATACTACACCCATTTACACCCATTTCCTATGTCAGCTGCAGTATACAAAAAACTTCCCGAAAAACTGTGAACAGCACGGGAACTTCTGCGGCTATAGTGGGTTTTTTAACTGTGCGGTTAAATTTTGATGAACTGTAGGACCCACGACCACAATGGCAACCAAGGACTCCAAAACAAGTGTGACAGGTGTTGATTCCGCATTTCGCGCCTCTCCGCAGGTGCCAAAACGGCGTGATCAGCGTCGTCGGACACGGGAACGGGTGATTCTGGAGGCCGCTCAGGAACTCATGGAACAGCACGGCTACGATGCGATGACAATGGATGATCTGGCGGCGCGGGCGGGGATTACCAAGCCGACGCTGTACCAGCACTTCCCCTCCAAGGAAGAGATCGCCGTCCGGGCTATCGTTCATCGAATGCGCTACGCCCGAGAGTTCCTCGCGGAACTGGACCCGGCATCTCCGGCCATCACACGGCTGGAGACGTTTCTTCGGCGAATGGTAGAGGCCAAGTTCAGCCCCGGACACCTGCCTATCGGTCCCGCCACACGAATGGCGCTGGCCCCGATTCTGCGGGCGCACCCGGATTATCAGGTCGAATTCGATCTGCTGGTCAACGCGGTATCGGATGTCATCGAACAGGCCAAGGCGGAAGGGACGTTCCGCCGACATCTGCCGACGCGAGCCGCGGTGCAGATGATGTTCAGCGTGCTCCGCGATGGTGACTTTGAGAAGATGGTCGAGAGTGGAACGATCGCGTTTCCGGTGCTTGCAGACACGATTGTAGGCATTTTGCTGAATGGAATGTGCAGCACGAAAGCGGCAGAGTAAATCTTTAGAGTTTTTGTCCAGGCGTATCAAGTAGAGCGGGAAATCAGGGATATGAAGAGGAATCGTACCAACGGAGCGGTGCAGGCAGCCAGGGTAATGGCTTTAGGCGTTGTAGCACTGACGGTGAATGTCCTGCCGCAGGCGGCGTTCGCACAGCAGGGCGGTCAGACCGGAACCGGCGGGCAGAATCCCGGCTCTCCGACGACTCCCGCCGCGCCGGGGCAGGTGTCGCCGAACGCCGGGCAGCGTCGCAACGACAATCAGGGCGCTGGGCGCCCTTCCTCCCCCAGCAGGCGGGACGACGCCGAGTCATCCGCCGCTCCGGTCGGGGGGAATCAGAGCCTGCCGCTCGCGGATCAGGACCCCTCGCCAAATTTTGACCTTGCCCGAACCGTTCGGGCGGCGCTTGGCAGCAGCAGTTCCATTCTGAACGCACGGCGGCAGGTCGAGATCGATGAGCGGCGAGTGGATGAGGCTGAGGCGCGGAACCGACCGAGCTTGAATGCCTTCGGCTCGGCGACACGCTTCGATGCTCCCACCAATATCAGCATTGGCGAAGGTCCGCCGGTCACGGTTCTTCAGGACCACACCGAGCAGCTGACTCTGAGCCTGGATCAGCAGATAGACCTTCTCGGTCAGGTGCGGGCGGCGCGCAGTCAGGCACGTCTGCAGCAGGCGGCGGACCGTGCGGTTTTGGATCTGCAGACCCAGGAGCGTGCGCTTCAGGCGAAGATGGTTTACTTCAATCTGCTTCGTGCCCTGCATCAGGTGCAGGTCACCGAGGCCAACCTGCGCTCCGCCCAAACCCAGGAGCAGACCGCCCGCCGCCTCTACGAGGGGCAGGTGGGGCAGAAGATCGATTTGCTGCGGGCAAGCACCAATGTCGCCCAGGCGCAGCAGGATCTGACCGCCGCACAAAACCGCCGGGATATCGCTCGGGCCAGCTTCAACGATTTGGTGGGACGTCCCCTGGATGCTGAGGTACAGGCGCAGGATGTGCCCGGTGTGAGCGTCGGCGTCGATATTCAGCCGACAGGGGCAGCGGTTGGAAACGCTCCCCAGGCGACTTTGCCCGCGTTCGCTCCCTTTTCGGTACCAACGAGCGAAATCGGCAGCATCGATGTGAACGAAAGCGTCCGTATTGCCCAGGGTCGCCGCCCGGAGGTGCTGCAGAGCGCCGCCCTCGCCCGCGCCGCTGATGTTGGTATTCGAATCGCTCGTGAGGGTCAGGAACCTACCTTTTCACTGTCGGCCTCGGGCAACTACTTCCCGACAACCTCTTTTCAAACACCGCGTCAGAGAACCGGCGCACTCACCGCGACCATCCGCCTGCCGCTGTATGACGGTGGTCTGACGCGAGATCGCGTCGCCGAGGCCCGGCTGCGCTCTGAGATCGCGAAAACCTCCGAGGAGGCTAGTCGGTCCGATGTGGCCCTGGAGGTACGGCAGTCGTATCTCAACCTGACGACCGCCGCCCGGCAGATCGATGCCGCGAATGCCGCGCTGGAGCAGGCTATCGCCGCCCGGCAGCTTGCCCAGGTCCGCTACGAGGGCCAGGTCGGGCTGTTCCTGGAAGTCACGGATGCGCAGGCCGCGCTGACAAGGGCCGAGAACAGCCAGGTGGACGCCGTCTACAATTATCTGACCGCGCGAGCCCAGTACGAGAATGTACTTGGTATCCCGGCTCTCCAGCAGACAAATACAATTACCGTATCGAATCCACCGGCAGTGCCGCCGATCACACCATCTACAGCCACCCCGACCGAAGCGCCCGCTCCGGCCCGGTAAAGCGACAGGCACGCAGCAAGAATCAGGACAAGCACGACCATGGCGGAAGAAACAACAACCAGCAGCACCCCTCAGCAAACGGGGCCTCGTCCCAGCACAAACGGCCACAGTAATGGGATTGGGAATGAGAACGGCAGCGGCGGACCAGCCCCGGATGGCCCAAAGGGAGCGGCACCGTCCGGTGGTATGACCTCGGGCAAGAAACTGCTCTTTGGTGTCATCGCCGCCGTCGTCCTTCTCGTCGGCGGTATCTGGGGTATGCGCTTTCTGCAGTACTCCCGCACCCATGTCAGCACCGACGATGCCTTCGTGACCGGCAATCTTGTGAACGTAAGTGCGACTGTCAGCGGCACTCTCAGCCAGCTGAATGTCTCGGAAGGGGATGTGGTCAAGCGGGGGCAGCTCTTAGCTCGGCTGGAAGAGAACGGTCCTCGCGCCGCGCTTCAGCAGGCGGAAGCGGCTTATCAGGCGGCTCTCAGCCAGATCCCGCAGGCGCGGTCGTCCCTGCGCTTTCAGCAGCAGGCGACCGATGCTGCCATTCGGCGAGCGCAGGCCGCGCTTACCTCGCAGCAGGCAAAGACACGAGGCGCGAATGCCCAGGTAAGCCTTGCTTCCGGAACGACACGCAATCAGATTGCACAGGCGCGGGCTCAAATCAGCGCCGCACAGGCTGAGGCAGCGCAGGCTGACGCCCAGATTCGGTCTGCGGAGGCGGCAGTCCGCGCCTATCAGCAGGCGGTAAAGACCGCGGATCGCGGCGTCGCTTCCCTTCAGGCACGAATTTCTGCCGCCCAGGCGGAGGTGAAGCGCACCCAGGCGGATCTCGCCCGCTACACACGGCTGCTTGCCCAGGAAGCGGTAACTCAGCAGCAGTTCGACTCCGTCGCTTCGCAGGCGGCAAATGCCCAATCAGCCCTGGACTCACTCACTGAACAGGTCGCCCAGGCCCGGTCGCAGTCGCAGCAGGCGCAGGATAATGTACGGCAGGGACAGGCGCAGGTTGCCGCCGCGCGGCAGGGGGCACAGGCGGCCCGAGAGCAGGTAAACGTCGCACGGGCGGGCCTTGGTGTCGCCCAGGCTAACCAGGGACAGGTAGCGGTTCAGGCCGGTAATCTGGCGTCCTCCGCGGCGGGTGATATCCAGAGCCAGGCGGATATTCAGAACGCGCTTGCCGGACGCACCCAGGTAACACTCTCCGAGCAGCGTATCCAGACGGCTCTGTCGCAGGCGCAGCAGGCAAAGGCGGCGCTCGACAACGCCCGGGTTCTTTATAATAAAACTTTCATCTATGCACCGACTGACGGCACCGTAGTTCGCAAGACCATCAATGTCGGGGCCGCTGTTTCGCCGGGGCAGACGATTGCGACAATGACTCAGGGGGAAACCATCTGGGTGACCGCGAATTTCAAGGAGACCCAGCTGACAAACGTCCGCGTCGGACAGCCCGTCTCCCTTGAGGTGGATGCCTTTCCCGGCAAAGAGTTCAAAGGCATTGTTGCCTCCGTTAGCGAGGCGACCGGGGCCACGACATCGCTGCTGCCGCCCGACAACGCGACAGGCAACTTTACCAAAGTTGTTCAGCGAGTGCCGGTGAAGATCGCTATCGTTCCCGAAGAGGACGATGAGGAGAGCGCCTCCGCTGAGGATATCGCCCGCCTCCGCCAGGGAATGTCCGTTGCCGCCACAGTCGAAACGACGGATAAGGAAGATCACCCGGACCGCGTTCCCGCGAACTACGACGGGCACAGCCGGGGGGAAAGCTTAAATACGGGTCAGGGCGGTGCTCAAGGGGATGGCTCGGACTCCGCAGGGTCTGGGTTAAATACGGGCAGTGCGCAGGGTAATGCCGATGCCTCTCAGGACCCCACGGGCGCTCCCGCCCAGGCTCCGCCATCGGTCGGCGAAAGTGGCACCTCCGCCATTGATACCGCTGCCGGTGCCGGCAGCGGTGTGGGTGCAGGCAATTCCGCCAGCCAGAGCAGCGACACATCGACCGCTGCGCCGACTGTACCCCAGCCCAATGTCGGGCCGCAGCAGGCAGGACAGCAGCCCGCCCCCAATGTGCCCGGTCAAATAGCCCCCGGCGCGAATAATGCCGATACCGCCGACACTGGTACATCCGGTGTCGGTACGGGAGCCGGTGCCGGTACAGGCAACGGGCAGTAGTTACGCAGCGGGCGATGCCGTGCATCGCCCCGATTTCCCGGAAAGAACACAAAGATGGCAGCTGCTGCTATAAACTCCGGCGCGCGCCCTGAAGGCGCTGCCGTTGACATATCCACTCGCTACCGCTGGTTTATCCTGGCTGGCCTGGTCACCGCCGCGATTATGGAAGTGCTGGACACCACCATTGTCAATGTGGCGCTGCCGACCATGGGGGGGAATCTTGGGGCGACGAATACGGAAATCGCCTGGGTCTCCACCGGCTATATTTTGTCCAACGTCGTCGTTCTGCCCATGACCGCGTTTCTGGCCGGGCGGTTCGGTCGCAAGCGGTATCTGAACTTTTCCATTCTTCTGTTCATCATCTCCTCGTTCTTCTGCGGGACATCACGTTCGCTCGGTGAGATTGTTTTCTGGAGAGTCCTGCAGGGGGCCGGAGGGGCCGCCCTTCTTTCCACGGCTCAGGCGACCCTCCGGCAGATCTTTCCCAAGGAGCAGCAGGGAATTGTTCAGTCGATATTCCTTATAGGAATCATCATGGCCCCGACACTCGGGCCGACGCTCGGGGGTTATATAACCGATAACTACACCTGGAGCTGGTGCTTTTTTATCAATGTCCCTATCGGGATCGCCTCGCTCCTGCTGGTGACGTCGTTTCTGCATGATCCGGACGTGCCGCGCACCACAGGCAGTGTCGACTGGCTGGGGATCGGACTGCTCGCGGTTGGGCTCGGGTCGCTGCAGTACGTTCTGGAAGAGGGGTATCAGGACGACTGGTTCGAGTCCGAGACCATCGTGCGGCTCGCGGCGCTCTCCGCTGTCTGTCTGATCTGGATGATCTTCTGGGAACTGTCTCCGAAAAACAAAACCCCGGTCGTTGATTTTCGGATTCTCAAGAACAAAGAGCTGTCCGCCTCACTTTTTCTGTTTGTCGCGCTTGGGTTCGGGCTCTACGGGGGCGTTTATCTCTTCCCGGTGTTCGCACAGAATATCCTGCACTTCACACCGACGGAGACCGGTCTGACACTGCTCCCCGGCGGCCTGATGACGGCGGTCAGCGCCTTGATCTGCGGGCGTTTGCTGAGCGGGAAAAAAGCTCTGATCGACCCGCGTATTCTGATTCTTTTTGGCGTCGGGATGTTCATGCTCTCGATGTGGGATCTCGGTCATCTGACGACGCAGAGTGGTATTCCGGATACACGGATGGCATTGATCGTGCGTGGATTCGCGCTCGGATTTCTGTTCACCCCGATCAACCTTGCGGCCTTCTCCGGTCTCAAGCCCAACGAAATCCAGCAGGGGTCCGGCCTGATCAACCTGACGCGTCAGCTGGGCGGCTCCTTCGGTATCGCGATTCTCGGCACCTATGTGCAGAATCAGACGGTGTTTCACCGAAGCATGCTCAGCGAGAAGATCTACGCCGGAAACCCTGCGGTTCAGGAACGGATGCAGGCAATCGTGGGTAATCTGGTCGCTCACGGCTACTCGCCCTCAGCGGCAGAGTCACTCGCTCTCGGACAGATCAGCAATACCGTGAGCCGACAGGCGGCGACGATGAGCTACAACAACGCCTTTATTTTGATCCTGGTGGTATTCTTCTGTACGCTGCCCGCAATTCTGCTGCTCCGTCCGCCCAAACCCGGAGCCGCCGCAGGCGGCGGGGATATGCACTAAGTCCGGACGTGGCTGGCGTGCGTGCTGTCACCTAGCAAAACTCAGACAGCTAGTACAGTGCATAGAAGCGCGCTTTTTCTACACCGTTTTGGACATCAGCGCCAACTATTATCAACGACACCAATGGTAGAAATGAAAATGCGCCCCTTACCTATTCTTGCTAAATGTAGGTAAGGAGCGCACGGGGGATGGGTCGTACTGGACTTGAACCAGTGGCCCGCTGATTAAGAGTCAGCTGCTCTGCCAACTGAGCTAACGACCCGGAACTACGCCGAAAATCGACGCGATTTGAAATATACCATACACCAATAGCGTGTGCAAGGGCTTCGCGAAATTTCGTCCTGTGCCCTGCTCACATTAAGCCCTTTTCTTTCAACGATACCCAGCGCCCATCGCCCAGAACGATGTGGTCCAGTACCTCGATACCAAGTATGTTTCCAGCCTCGACAAGGCGTCGTGTTACCGCCGCATCGTCCGGGGAAGGGGTCGGATCGCCTGAGGGATGGTTGTGCGCAACAATGATGGAGGCGGCGCTATAGCGTATCGCTTCGGCAAATACTTCGCGCGGGTGGACCAGTGAAGAAGATAAGTCGCCGACGGAAACGGTACGCTGGCGCATGACTCCCCCTTTGGTATCCATCAGGACCGCAATGAAGTGCTCGCGTTTCTCGTCGCGCAGTGTGGGACCGAGCAGATCGTAGATATCCCGTGGGCTGCGAACCTTGGGCCGCTCTTCCGGACTGGCGGCTACCAGTCGCCGCCCAAACTCGATGGCAGCCTTGATCTGAGCCGCTTTCGCGGGACCAATGCCGTGAACTTCCGCAAGCTCGGTGACCGTTGCACGGGCGACCCCGCGAATTCCGTGAAACTCAGACAGCAGGTGCTCTGCCAGGCCCGTGGCAGACCGCTGCTCATTTCCCGTTCGCAGCAGAATCGCGAGGAGCTCCGTCGGCGACAGAGCGTCCGCGCCATAGTGGATCAACCGCTCACGGGGCCGCTCATCCGCGGGAAGTTCCCGAATGCGCGGTGTATACCGAACCGGTGCATCGGGATCTGCCGGTGCATCGCTGTAAAGCGTCGGTTCCGCCGTTTCGACTGCCGTGCCCGTTGCCGTTGGTGCGGTGACTGTCACCTGTTTCGGCTTCGGCTGTTTTGACGACTTTGACCCGGCAGTTTCGGGCACTGTCGTCTCTGCCGAGGTCTCCGGCAACAAAGGCACGGGTAAAGCGTCCATCAGCCCGCAAAGCTGCAGGTAATGGCTCAGCCCCAGTTCTTCAGGGAGTTCAGCAGGTTCGGGTTGATTTTCCATATGCTCTATTATGTCACGCCGTCGTGTTCCGCAGGTACCGCTCCAAGCCTGCCTTTTGTGCCCGTGACAGGCGAATCGTACTGCGACGCTCTCGCACCATTTTTTCTGCCTCTGCCACAGACTGCGCTGCGCCGGAGGCGAGCAGGACGCCGCAGACCGCCGTCGCGGAACGGCCGTTGCCTAAAGCGCAGTGAACATAAACCGCACCTTTGCCGCCTTCACGTTGACGGACAATAGTTTCTATGGTCTCGCGCAGCAGATGGTCCTCAGGAACGTGCGTATCCAGCGTCGGTACGCAGACATACTGTCTGCCCGCCCGAATCTCCCTGGGTTCTCCAATCTCGCTGGTAAAATCAACCACCAATGCCGTATTGTCCGGAAGATCGCGAACTCGAGTCAGGCGCTGTCCCAGATACAGGCCGTCAATGATCTCGTGCTTCTTATCGGGGCAGGAGCGGCACTTTGCCCAGCTGATGAAGTTTATCAGCGCCATATACGGCAGCAGAAGCAACGAATTGCTCCAGGAAAGTGTGCCGTCCGGGCGTTTGCCGAAGACGCGCGGTCCGATGCCTGCATAGGCCAGGCCAACCGCAAAGAAGCTTGCACCTGACCATCCCAACAAAGCGCCCGCAACGCCTCCGTAGGAAACACCCAGACAAATCTGAGCCAACCCAAGCAAAGAGAGCGTTACGGTGTAGTTCATTGCCAGTTAGATTTAGAGTGGGGGTGCGTTCGTGCGAACGTAATGCCGTACAACACGCTTCGTAAGGGCGCACGTCGGCTCGTGTGGGGTTGTTTCAAGGGCTTCGGAGATGTCCAAGGCCGTCTGTCGCTCTCCTCCGTTTTCGCCTATGATGGTTACCGTGTCCGCCAGGTTGATGGGACCAGAGACGTCCGTAATATCTATCTGAAACTGGTCCATGGAGACGCGGCCCACGATCGGGAAACGCTGGCCCTGCAGAAGTACCGTTCCATTATTCGAAAGGCGACGTGGCAGACCATCCGCATATCCCGCGGCGACTGTCGCGATACGCGACGGACGAGCAAGCGTGTGGGTACGACCATAGCCGACCGTTGCGCCTTCGGGAAGGTCTCGAATCAGAGAGATTCGCGCTTTCCAGGTCAGGACGGGTTCCAGTTGGGTAAGCTCTGCTGCCGAGAAGGCATTACGGAACGGCTCAATGCCGTACAGCAGCAGACCCGTCCGCACAAGCACTCCCCGAATACCCTTGTCCGGAAGATCGATGTTGGGAAAGCGAAGCGCACCCGGCGAGTTGGAGAGCGAAAGCCAGATGCCGCCACCAGTAGAGTTGGAAAGGTTGTCGATGCTCTGAATAAACTCGCGGAAGGCCTGGATCTGCGCTTCTGTTGCTGC
>JAZKEA010000382.1:0-8181 GCA_040387315.1 Armatimonadota bacterium
GGGGCGATACTCAAGTATTCCCTGCCGAGTGCTCGCCTCTTCTTGGGTAATCGCCGCACGGGTGACGAGAGGGCTGGCAAAGATCAGGGCAGTTCCGCAGGCAATGACGAGCATCCTCCGGTGGACCGGCGTCCTGCCGTGTAGTGAAAGACAAGATAGGGGTTCGTTGAGGTGGGACATCATGCTACCTTTAGTTCTTATATTCCTCAACGACACGCCACCCTGACCAGTTCTGGGCTGCGCTCCAGCCGCTGTAGGCAGTGGGCCGAACTGCCGGGGCGGGAGGATAGCTTCGCCAGATATGTGGGGTACGCGGCAGCTCGATATCGATGAGCGGTTCCTGTCCCGGCCCGCGCTCCTTGATACGCGTATCGTAGTTCATCGTCATTCGGGTGGTGCTGGTTAAGTTCGATACCACCATGGCCTCATCTTTACAGATCACCGAGCCGTTGATGGTAAAGCCCTTGCCCGAGACGCCTACGCTCCCACCTGCGCAGTTATTGGTGTACATGATGCTGTCAATCCGCGAGATTGGTGTCGAGTTATTTTTAATGACGGCATCCCCAAGAAGTGACTGGTGTTTTTTGTAGACCTTGCCGTTGATCGTATCCGTGTTCGTGGCATCGAATGCGGGAATGATCGCCGCGCCCGCCGCCGTGGAAGTGCGCCGTTCGCGAGTCGTGGGTGGCTTCATATAGTTCAGTACCGAGCTGGTGTACGACGAGCTATCCCCCATGAAAACCGATCCTGTGGCGCACAGTCCGAGCGCCGATTTTTTCTCGTTGGAGTTATCAATCGCCTGAGGGTCTGTTCCCTTGAACGACGGAGGATCCGCATAGGTAATATCGCCAATGATGTGGACATTTCGGCCCGCGTAGATAGTGCCCTGCCCCTGTACGACCCCGCGAATGGCGATATCACCGAGAATCGTAACCGGTCCATGTATTTTGATCGGATGGGCGGCATCTCCAATCACAAGCTGAGAGGTGCTGACAACTCCGCTCGGGCTTCCCCCCGTACCGGTAATTCGTTTGTACGATGAGCTTGTAGTATCCCATACCTCCAGGTAAGAGGGCTGATTGTAACCAGGGTTGACCGTGCCGTCTTCAAACGTCTGCTTTTTGTCCAGATACTGTGCCGACACCGTGTTTTTATAGTAATTAATGTCGGAAAGGTCCGGCATCTCCAGCGGCTGCGGAACAGAATTTCCCGCAAGATTGAGCGCCTGGTTCAGGAGCCCCCTGGTCCCGTTCATATCGGCAATAACCGAGCCGAAGTTAATGCCACCGTTCACTTTATCGATTGCCTGGTACGCGCTCTGATCCGGCAGCTGGTCATAGAGAAGCTCTTTCCACTTCATAAATGTGGTGTCCCCCTTCTCACCATGTCTGGTCGGGTCATATGCCTGCCGCGCCTGGGCAGAGGTGTTCGCGGTGTACGCCGAATTGGTAAGCGTCGTGTAGTCCCCCGTTACGCTTGCCTCGCCGTCCGCGCCCCACAAACCGGTATCTATGTTCCGGATCAGGGGATTTGCCGATCCGATAATCTGTCCGTTGATTGTGCCGCCGGTGAAGTTGCGGGTGAACCCCGTCATCCAGCCGTAGTTATTGACGAAGTAGGTGTAGTCAAAGACGTGCGCCTGCCTCAGGTCAAGGAAGATATCCTGCTCAATAATGGCTCGGGGCTCCCCCGCACTTGGTGCTGATCCGCCGGAATTATTCGTATCGATCCAGCCGACCGCCCGTATTCGCAGGGTGCGGATATAGGCAGTATCGATAGCGGTGATCGACGTTTTCACCCCATTTTTACCGCCGTAATCGGAGACGACAGCATTATAGCGAAGCTTCCCACCCCAGCCGGAACTGTCCGAAGGCATGGAATTAAAGAGATCCGGCGTGCCTCCCAGCAGGACATTCAAGGCCGTGCTGGACAGGTTATTTCGGCTCTTATAAGAGGCATCTAGCTTGTTGAATTTGCTGCCGGAGTCGAAATCTTTGGAAATAACACTGAGCATTTCCTGAACACCGCTCTCCGCCAGATTGAAGAGCATCGCCCGTGTCTCATCGCGCCGTGCCTGCCGCCCTGTAAAGACAGAGACATTCATCAGGGCTGCCCCTAATAACAGAAGCACGGTAATGATGATGAGCATCATCACGAGAGCGATTCCGCTGCGCCCGCGACGTCTGCGGGCCGCTGCTCGATTCGAAAGTCTATTAAGCAGAGATTCTGTTAGCACTATTGATTTCCATTGATGTCATCGAAGATGTTACGTGGCACCACACGCAAGACCGCCCGCTGAGAAACCAGTCGGACACCGCCCGACCCGGAGGCTGATTTTTGAACGCGAGGGAGGGTGACGGTAATCCTCCGGTATACGTCCATCTGTGACTGGCGGTCCACTTTAAGGCCGACAGTAGTCGGGGAAAAGACGACTGTGGCTTTCGGTATACCCCGCAGCACCGCCTTGCCCGTCGCCTCCGGCCCGCTGTAGATGAGGCTGCGATGGTTGGCGTTATCTACGTCATCGGACGCGGATAATGCGAAACTGCAGTCGGCACCCGCCGCATCCTTGAAGCTTATGCGCGTCCCGGCTCCCAGCCCCGTGGCGGAAGTGATGGTAAACTCCGATGCCTCTTCCAGTTTGAGCTCCACAAAGCGAGCGGCGTACGTGACATCCGATTCCGCGGAAGCATTTACTGTCGTGTTACGGAAAAAGACGCTGCCGCTGGTCATAAGAGCCAGGCCGGAAATAATCAGCAGTGACAGGCAAAAAACCACGCACAGCATTTCGATGAGCGTGACGCCGCGTTTCCGCGCGGCGTTCCTGAGGGCCACACTGCCGTACAACAGGTCCCGATCGACAGCCGGAGATTGCCCCGGAAAGTATTGCTTTTGTCTCAGGGTCATTTCATGTACTTCGTAACGACGCCATACAGGTCTACGGAGCGCGTTCCAAACGAGTCTTTCCAGCTTACGGTTACTTTCAGGATAGTCCGCTCTGTTGCCGGAGAATCGGCCGTGACTGTAAATGTGCCGACCCCACCCGGCAGGATAGTGTTGACGGTCTCTCCGGCACTCAGGGGGACGCCGGTAAATGTCAGGGACGCAGCGGTCGCACTGCTGTCTACAACGGCCTCATTGACATCCAGCTTGGTTTTCAGGCTGGCGACATCTTTATTTCGTATATAGTCTAACTTTCCGCTGTCGAGGGCAACGCGGCGCAGCGACTCCATTTGCCCACGCGCGATTCGGATCGCCTGGCCTCTGTAGCGTGCCGAAGCAGTCATCTTGGTTCCAAGCGGGTACAGCGCCGAGAACACTATGCCCGCGACTGCCAGCAAAAATATCCCGAATAGGACTTCTATCAGCGAAAAGCCGCAGCGGCGGCGCAGAGGGGAATGTAGACGCTTGTTTACCATGATGAATCAAAATTGGAGCCACTGATACATATACTCTATTTATAAGCTAGGCTGCTATTGTAGTCGCAGCGCTACTGATTACATGTTCGGAATTAATAAGAGAATTGAGAGGGCAGTTCCGTCAGAAAGCCCATAAATAACGGAAATCAGGCAATTATGCCATGCAATTACTTACCGTGCTGACAATGTACTGTCTACTACTTCTAAGTGTGAATTGCATGGCCGTGAATCAATGACCGAATCAGACAGTCAAAAGAGCACCTGAGGAATTTTTGCAATCCTGGACTGCTTCGTGCGGGAGGCGTCGCCGAGCCTGGGTATGAATGAAGGTCATCATGGTCCAAAGAGTCACAATAAATAGCCAGATCTTAATAACGAAAAAAGGTGTCACAACCATGGATTTTCCACAAGGGTTACAAAGCGGACTTCGCGGACGCTCCAGGCTCGTCCTCGCAGTGATGGGACTGCTCCTGCCATCCTGCGCCGCTTGTTTGAACCACGCGGCGGCAGAGTCTACCACCTCATCCCCCGGCACCGAGCCGGTGGTCGGCGAGATGAGCGCTCCCCGGTCGCGGCACGAGAACGAATCGGTTCCGCACGAGATCCGTATCCGAAAAGTGCGGGCACGGGCGGCAGCTATCAAGCCAGGCACGAAGCGGGCGGCCGTGGAGAAGATATTTTTACGGCAGGACGGCGGGGTGTCGGTCCCGAGCAGCACTCGCTACTACGAAGGTTCCGAAATCATGGTTGAAGTGCGGTATGACCAGAGCGGTGGTCGGTGGAAGCCGCAGAATCGCGTCAACGGTGCGCTGAGAGTCTACCGCAGCAGTTTTCATACTCGCTAAGGGGTAGGGTAATGGATACTACTGTCCGTCGACTCTCGTTTTTTAGGCATACGCACCGGTTCTCGTCACAGCGTGAACTATTCGAGCG
Source organism: Armatimonadota bacterium (assembly GCA_040387315.1). Lineage (GTDB taxonomy): Bacteria > Armatimonadota > Armatimonadia > Armatimonadales > Armatimonadaceae > JACMJB01. Next base: position 4,353 of record JAZKEA010000382.1, read on the forward strand.
ACTTGCCGAAGGGCAGTCACCGGAAACACTGTTTATCACATGCTCGGACTCACGCATTAACCCTAATCTGCTGACGCAGACCCAGCCGGGCGAACTTTTCATCCTGCGTAATGCCGGGAACATTGTGCCGCCTTACGGTGCGGCGAACGGCGGTGAGGGTGCGACCATCGAGTATGCTGTGGCCGCGCTCGGCGTCAAAGATATTATTGTCTGCGGGCACTCGCACTGTGGCGCGATGAAGGGGCTTCTTCACCCCGAAAGCCTGACAGAACTTCCACAGGTCTCGCAGTGGCTCGGTCACGCTGAGGCGACCCGGCGTATCATGCAGGAAAACTACCAGCATCTGCAGGACACGGCGCTGCTTACGGCAACGGTCGAAGAGAATGTCCTCATTCAGCTGGAAAACCTTCGCACACACCCCGCGGTCGCAGCACGGCTCGGACGAGGCCAGATAAACCTGCACGGCTGGGTCTACAAAATAGAGACCGGCGAAGTATTCGCCTTCGACCCTAAGGAGAATCAGTTCCTACCCGTCTCATCATCAACGGTACCGACGGTTCCCACAGGAGATCGTGCAACAGCCTTAACAGGCATCTAACTCGATTACAAAACAGGAGGTCAACCTGAACACATGACACACGACACACCCGGCAGCACGGACACGAGCAAGGGAACCGGACCATGGTCAGTGTTTGATAGGCAGAGTCAGAACGTCACGTAGCCGCGCCGGGCGCCGATGGTCACGGCCTCGGTGCGGCTGGTGGCGTCCAGCTTACCCAGGATCTGGGCGACGTGGAATTTGGCGGTATGCAGGCTGATTCCCAGCCGGGTCGCGATGATCTTGTTCGGCAGACCCTGCGCGATAAGCTGCAGGACCTCGACCTCCCGAGCGGTGAGCATTTCACCAGGGAACTCGGACTCGGAGATGGCGCTTCGGGCGGGACCGCTGTCGGGACCGACCATAGACGCAAGACGCAGCATGACTCCCCGGTCCAAAACGACCAAGCCCTCCGTGACGGCACGGACAGCGCTGACGATCTGGGGGCCATCGGCATCGCGCAGAAGACAGGCCCAGCCAGGGAGTGACGAGGCCGCCTGCAGACGGGGCACATCGCCCAGGGGCACGCTGCTGAGGACGACGAGCGCAGGGGTGTCTTCGCGAAAGGGACGAACGGGCGTGGGATTATCGATTCCCGCCAGCACTGAACCGAGCGCGTTCTCGTCCGGCGCATCCAGAACGATAACATCCGGTCGCACGTCCTGAACCAGGCGCAGGAACGCCTCGCCACCCGCCGCGCCCGTTTCCCCCAGAACGCAGATGCCCTCCGCGCCTGACAGAAGTGCGTGCAGTCCCGCCCGCAGGGAGGCATAACCCGCGACAATCAGAACCCGCGCTGTTTCGATGTCTTCGATCCCCTGTTTACTACCGGTCAATCGTGTCGCTCCTTTGTAGACGCACCCGTTATTGAAAGACAAGAATTAGACTATGCGGGTTCCGCCCCCACAGTCGGAGTGATCTCTACCAGAGTTCCGCCACGAAGAATCTGGATGGGAACCGGATGACCCGGATGCAGGTAACGGCGCAGTGTTCCCACATCCTGAACCGCTTCGCCGCCGATAGTCAGCAGCGTATCGCCAAGCAGCAGGCCACCCTGTTCGGCGGGACTGCCCGCATCCACATTCACCACGAGAAGACCCTGCGTGTGTGCGAGGTCCAGCGAGACCTTCAGGTGGGCGGGGATCGCGACAAGCTGCGTACGAATGCCGAGATAGCCGCGTGGTATTCTGCCGTGAGCAAGAAGGGTATTTACGACGCGGTCAACCAGCGGGGTACCCAGAGCGACTCCAAGGCCGCGTCCATACATCCGGTTCAGCAGTCCGACGAAAGCGCCCTGGGCATTTACCAGTGCACCACCGGAGACCCCCGGATACAGGTCGGCATCGGTGCTCAGGATGTACTCCTCGTGCCCGCCGGTCTGTGAATCACGCCGGGTACTGATGATACCTATTGTGGTCAGAAGCCCATGCTCACCGGGGCGTCCCAGCGCAAGCACGATCTGTCCGACACGAACGCTCGACGTTTCGGCGCGGGTAATCGCGGCAAGTCCGGCAGCGCCCTCGATGCGCAGTACCGCGATATCCGTATCGGCATCGCGACCGATCAGAGCCGCCGCATGGCGGGTGCCATCAGCGAGAATCACGGCAAGCTCTTCGTCCCGCTCCACGCCATGCGACGTCGTGACGATCACCCCGTCCGCGCTCCAGATCGTGCCGCTTGCCGTGAGGTGTGACCCGTCATCTACCCGAACGACGCTGGGCGACGACGCCTCAACGATATTTGCCAGAGCCTCCGAGAATGCGCTGAGACCGCCTGACGCTGCTGTATCCGCTTGTGCCATGTTCAAATTTGCCCCTTTCACAACGGGAGTTCCGAGGGAACTCCCTTGATGCTCTCAGGGTACATCGCACCGCCAAGCGGCTACACCCGCCATAGGAGCGGGTAGCAAGCCTGCTCCTGCGGTCAGCCTGAGGAGGACTAAGGGCTACCGGAACCTGTCAGCTGCAGTTCGCCTTCCTGGCGTTCCGCGACCTGAGTCGAATCCGCCGCCGGGTTCTGCTGAGTCAGCGCCGGGTCCAGATCCGTATTTACCGAAGGAGGGCTGACGGTGTTAGTGAGTTCGGCGGTGAGCCCGATATCCACGAACTGCGGCCCGGTGACGTTCAGGCAGTGGATCGCGATCACGTTCTTTCCGGGCCGGAACAGGGATGTCTGGTCCGGCGCAAGGGACAGGTCTTCGTACTCCGTGGTGAAGCCGGATCGCGTAAGGAGCGGTTCGCCGTTGACGAAGATCTCCAGGTCATCGTCGTGGAAGTAGCGGAGACTGGCGCGGGAGATTCCGCCTTCGGGAATATCCACAACAAGTCTCAGCCAGATATCCGTGCTGTTCCATTTTGTCCGCGAGGTGACCTGGGAGAGACCCCTGCCAAAGCCGGACTTGCCCTTTTTCCAGGCGCTGTCGTCAAAGCCGATGTCGAGCCAGCCGGACACAGGGTCCGTCGTAGAATAGCGCCAGGTCGCGCCGCCATCTTCTCCCGTGGGGACGACGACATGGGAAAGCTCGATCCGCTCCATCAACGCGGTCTTTTTTGGAGCGAAGGCGGGAGAATCCGCGTAGTTCAGCAGGTCCCCGAGCAGGACGATACTCACCGGGTCGGGTCGAGCGCTTCGCATCAGCTCAAAGGTTGTACAGAGGACCTTCCCCTCGCCATAGCGGAAACCGGCGGCGAAGGCGGCAGGGAAACCGATCCAGCCAAGAAAGAGACCGGCAAGAATATCCTGTGAGTCCTGCTCAGCATCCCAGCCGACCAGTACCCGCCGCGGCACGATGTTGCGGAACGTAAAGTCGAACTGCTTTATCTGCGGCAGACTCGCCCATGGCCCACTGGGAAGCGCCCCTTCCGGCTGGAACCAGGTTAGACCCGAGCACCAGTCCCCCCACCAGCCGTTCTTGTCGCGGCTTAAACTGGCGAGCCCGCTGGTGGTACGGGGCAGCGACGTACGGTCAACGGCGATAAGCAGGGCGGTGCCCCCCCGGTCCACGAAGTGGAGCAGTTTTTCATCCATCACGGACGTCAGGCAGAGCACCCCCGGCTCCAAACGGTCCGCGATCTGCACGCCCGCTTCGGAAAGTATCGCCCGAGCGTTGGGCAAAAGCCGGGTGGGATCATGAAGGAAGACGGCCTTTGGAAGATCGATATTTCGGCGTTCGGCGGGGAAAAATGAGAACTTTTCGTAGTTCTCATTGACCACAGCACCATTTTTATCCAG
>JAZKEA010000383.1:0-6569 GCA_040387315.1 Armatimonadota bacterium
AGGGGGCCTCTTACTCTGCCGTCGCTAACCCTACCCGCACGAACAAGAACCGATGCGACTCCGGAATTGTTACCTCCAGACGCTGGCCCTGCAGCAAAGTCGCGCTGCCATCCCCCGCGAGCGTGCTTACCTCTGTACGCCCTGGCAGGAACGGCAGGTCGATCTGCCATTTCGCCGTCGGCGACGCCTCCCGGAAGACAAGCAGGTAAGCGCTCTTTTTGTCGGAGGCGACCGAGGCAAAGCCGGTCCAGGCGACACCGTCCGGGGCATCGCCGATAGGGAGAATCGTGCCCGAAAAGATCGCCTCGCGGTGCGCTTTCCAGATCGCGATCAGCGGCGCGGCGTCCGTGAAATAGCTCTCCGGTAGGTTCGCCACCTCGAACCAGCCAAGCGGCGAGGCGAACATGACGGTCGCGAACAGATAGTCGGACCTATATGCCGATGGCGCCAGGGGGTCGCCTTCGTATTGCTCTGGGTTGCGGGCATGGTTCAGGAACTCCAGCCGCAGACGCACGGGGTCCACATGGGGTGCCAGCTTCCAGAGGCAGCGCAAAGTCTGATGGGGCCAGTAGCGGCGCCAGTCCGTATAGCGGTTTTCCACAAAGAGTGGCCCGACATTGATCATACCAAAATAGGCGGGGCGCACCTCAGCGGTAACGTCTAAGTCGAAGACAATGTTACCGTCCGACTCGTTCAAAACCCGGTCGAAGAACGCCCGCAGATGCCGCTCGCCGATCTTCGTACGGACTTTGACACCGTCGATCTTAATGTAGTCGATCCCAAGCTCGCGGTGCAGACGCAGAATCGTATCGGCGTCGCGCCGCCAGTTCTCGAAGTCACCGGACGAGTCCGGGCCGAACCAGAGGCCGAAGCGCATCCCTTTGTCACGGGCCGTCGCGATCAAGGGCTCCAGTCCGTGGGGGAAGCGCTCGGGGTTGACGGACCAGAAGTTATCCCAGGCAGCGTAGTACCCTTCCCATACCCCACCGATGTCCTTGGCGCGGACCGAGTTGCTGGTCGCGCCAACTTCCCAGCCGTCATCGATCTGGATTACATCGACGCCGAGCCGCGCGCCCGCCTCGATCTCTTTTTCCATAAATGCCGCCGCGATTCGTTCGTCACGGTTGCGGTCACCCCAGGTGTTGGAGACCAGCATCCCGTCGCGAGCCGGCCCATACGGTCGCAGACAGCGCTGGTACTTTTGGATGGCCTCTATCCGCCCGGTTTTACCGCCGTCATAGGCGAGCGTGATAAACGGGTACCCTTCGCCGGTGGCATCCGCCCCATTCCCCGCGAACGTCACGCGCCGATCCAAACCCCGGACCTGCAGATCGTAGGCGGACGGCACGGGACGCGCATACGGGAGGGGCGCCTCCTTCAGAAATATCAGGCCTGCCCCGGTCAGCACATCCTCGACGTAAAAGAGCGAACCGGATAATTGAAGAGTCTTCTCGCAGGTATGCAGCAGCCACTCGGTCTCGAAGACAAGCTCGTTGTGGTGGTCTGTCTGATCCTGCAGCGCTATCTGGGTCAGCCGTAGATGAAGCGGTGCCAGCGTCAGGGCATCGAGCGTATCCGTCTCCGCGTTCTTCCTGCCGGTTTCCCGCACCGGGTCGGTCTCGATCCCGGTCGGTGTCGCATCGCCGGAGACTGCCTCCGCAGTCTCAACGCTTCCGGCGCTTCCCTCGGCAGTCAGCCGCATTCGAACACCGCGACAGTTGGGGAAGACCTGGAGGAAATACCGGAGCGTCCCCTCTTTCCCCGCCACGGTCAGTTCCGCGCAGACGGAGTCTGCCTCGACCACAGACGGCTTCGGCAGAAGACGCAGGGTAGCGCTCCGCGTCTCCTCGGGCAGAGCGACCTCCGACGATGGCGTAGGCGCAGGCTGTTTGGAAGCTGCAAGAAGCCACTCCAGATCGCCAACAGCATCGTGAAATGATTCGGCATAGAGCAGCCCGTTTGGCGCAACGCGCCAGGTGCGTCGAAACTGGCGGTTTCCCGCTGTCAGACGGTTATCGCTCAAGGTTATAAAACAGCCGTCCGGGACGGCAGCGGCCGTCAGAACCATAGGTTTACTTTCAGGCATACGGTCCGACCTTCGCGGCCTTGTAGATCATATTCAGCAGGTTTACCGCACGGCGCGCCTCGGTCGCGGAGACCAGCGGGTCGCGCCCCTCGTGGAAAATCACGGATGTTGGACAGATGGCCTTCCGTTCCGACCGCCGTCTGGTCCTGCGCTTTGTCGACGGCATTATCGGCGCCGGTTCCCTCAGTGGCGATGGCTGCGGACTCCTCGAACGGCTCGGCTGTCGTGAAGTGCGCGAGGTGATCGCCAACCAGCATCCCCGATCCTTTGGTACCCGAGACATCGATGCGCTCCGGGAAACCCTTGTAGGAGAGCGTGGTCATCGCCAGTGTCCCGAGCGCGCCGCTCGCATAGCGAACGGTCACAACGCCAAGGGTCTCACCCTCGATCTTGCGGTGAAATCCGGGCGTGACGACCGCAGACAGCACTTCCACCACTTCACCCGCTAGCCACTGCACTTTGTCCAGGCTGTGAATTCCCTGGTTGGAGAAGACTCCCGCATCCAATTCCCAGGTACCGCGCCAGGGCCCGGTGTTGTAGTAATCCTGGCTGCGGTACCACTTGGTCTCCGCACAGGCAAGAACGATCTCGCCGAACGCGCCGGAGTCGATAGCCCGCTTCAGCTTCTGGGCATCGGCGGTGAAGCGCTCCTGAAAGATGCCGCCGTAGACGACACCTGCCGCCTTGGCAGCGGCAATCGCCTCATCGACCGCATCGATCCAGACATCAAGCGGCTTCTCGGAGAGGACGTGCTTTCCGGCCTTCGCGGCCTGAACCGCCATCTTCCCGTGCATACCGGACGGTGTGCAGAGAGTCACGGCGTCGATGTCGTCCCGTGCCAGAAGCTCGTCGAGCGAGCCGCAGGCCACCCCGCCGAACTTTTCCGCGAACTTCTCGGCACGCTCTTTGTTCGGATCGGCAGCCACCACCAGTGTCGCCAGACCGTCCTGCTGCAGCGTTTGCAGCGCCTTACCGTGGGTCCCCGAGATTACCCCGCACCCGACAATTCCAAAACGTAACGGTTTCATCCTACGTGTCCTCTGCTTTTCTTATTCTCTCGCGCCTTGATCAGGCAGCGAAATCAAGGCAAATTCACCCTCAGCACGGTCGTTGTGGGTGTGAGCGTAAACTTCTGCGTTCGGGATTTGTCGCCCTGCGTCACCGTGACCTCGTAATCACCGTAGAAAGCGCGGGTTTTATAGATGCCGTCTTTTTTCGTGGCACCGTCGGCGTTCGTCCACCAGGTCTTCGTGGTCAGATCAACATACACCTGTCCGTGCGGGCGCAGGTTCCAGTTGGCGTCCCAGAGCGCGGCGCGGGGAAGCCAGTGCGACTTTTCCCAGAAGCCCCACTGCATGACCCCCATCACGGACGGGTGGCTGAAAACCGCCGTCATAAAATCGCGCATAAAGTCAGTCTGCAGGCCGGGGTCATCGGTGTCGATGTCGAACTCGCTGATCTGGATGGGCAGCCCCAGATTCCCGAACTTGTCCAGCGTCGCCAGAACATCGGGAATTCCCGGCGGGCTGCTGGCGAAGTGTCCCTGCTCCCCAATGGCGTCGATGGGCGCGCCACTGTCTTTCAGAAATTTCACCGTGTCGTAGAAGTACTGCGAGCCCGGCCCTTTCTGGAACATCGTGTAATCGTTGTAAAACAGTTTGGATTTTGGGGCGCCGAGACGCGCCTGTCTAAACCAGTCGACCATGATGTCGCGGCCCAGAATATCGATGATGTCATGGTGGGCATAGGTTTCGTTGATGACATCCCACTCGGCGGCGCGACCGGCAAGGGTCTTGGTCTGGTCGGCAATATGATCTGAGACCGCTTTTTTAAGGGCAGACGGGTCGTTCTTCAAGTCGGCGAGGAATTTCGGTGAGTGCTGCCAGGACGGCCATACCATGACGTGACCCCGCAGCGGCAGATTCCGCGCCTCGACCCAGGGCAGCGAGGCGAGGGCCTGGTCCCGGTACTTCGGCTCTATCCATCGTCCCCATTTCAGGCTGTTCTCGATCACAACCTTGTTAAAATAGGTCTCAACAGTTTGATGGTAGCGGGCGTTGTCCGGGTCTTTCGTGTCGTTGATACGGGTATCGTCAATAGCGGTTCCCCAGGCGAAGGCGTGGCGTTTCATCCGCACCTGAACTTTCGCAGCGGGGACGGGCTTTCCCGCTGCATCCATGACGCGTACGGTCACCTCTCCCTTGCGGTGCTTTTCGATACGCTCGTTCGCCGCTTTGCGCCAGGGGGCATTAGCTGCCCAGCCGTCGTAGCGGACTCGCGTTCGCGGCAGATCTTCCAGCTTGACGTTCGGGCCAAAGTTCAGAAGACGCATCCCGCCGATCTCGACACTCTGAGGGCTGTAGCCGTAGCGAAAACCGAGCCGTGCCTGCCCGACCTCGGAGTCGTTTCTGACCAGGAACGGGATCGTAAACTGTGTCCACTGCGGGCCGAACGAAATCACTCGCTCCAGGGGGCGCACCTCGCGCTCCCCGACCTTCTGCAGAAGCGCGACTTCGACCTGCGCCTCGCCGGATTCGCGGCGGCTGGTGATCCGGCGTGCCCAGAGAGAGACCCAGACCACATCCCCCTTATGAATCGCGGCGGTCAGTGGCGCGGTCGCCCCGTAGTCGTAGAACCGGGGAGGCTCTTTTATCGTCGTCAGTCGCAGCGCATCAGAAAACGGCTGCCCTGATACCGGCATGACCCCAAAACCGGAGCTGTCGGGACCGGTTCCGTAGGCTTTGAAAGCGCGGACTTCGCCGGGAAAGAGCGGTGTGCCGCCCTGCGGCGCGGGGCTGTTTGCGGGCGGCTGAGCGCGGCACGAAGCCGCACCGAGCAGCAGCGCGGCACAAAGAAGTATCTGTTTGCGCTTCACTATTTACCTCGGCTGACCTGATACGCGCCAAGATCAACCGGACCGGTCTTCGGGCGTGGCTTGCCGTCAAGGTCGTTAGCGGGGGTGATCAGCGTCATCCCCTTCCCCAAGGCCGGACTGCCGGGTCGAAGACGGAAACCCTTGGGTTTTGCGTTCAGCGCGGCGGCGACAAACAGGGGATCGCTCTGCACCAGGCCGTCGTGGATCAAAATGTCGTCGGCATTGAAGAACAGATTATCCGCCCAGATGACGCGCGCGCTGCCGTCCTGGGTATTGCCGCGCTTGCCAAGCCGGGCGTAGGCAATATTGTTGGCGATGACCACCTGATCCGACTCGATAGCGGTCAGCTCTCCGGCATTGATATCTGCCGATTTCTGATTCATGTAGCAGGTGTTGTTGACCACATCGACCTTGTCGGAGCGGAAGACATGGACACCGCGCCCGCCGTTGTTGTAGACAAGGTTGTTCTCGACCAGGGTTCGGCCCCGGTACGGCAGAAGCGGACCGTTTCGGTCCTCGCCGTGCGGCTTCAGCGGATTGGCGCGGCTCCGCTTGAAGACATCGATGATGATGCCGTTGCCGTCGGTGAGGGCTTTGCCGTTGCCGCCGGAAGTTTCCAGAACGGACACCTTAAGCTCGTTGTCGTAGCAGATGTTGCGCCGAAGGACATTGTGGTAGCCGGGGGCGTCGTCGGAGTTGAAGGAGCGGCAGAGTGAGATAGCGCTCCCCCCGTAAGGCGAGGTCTTCGCCGTATCATAGATAACATTTCCTTCGAGATAGAGATAATCGCAGTCGAGCGAGCAGATACCGCCGGTCCCGTAGCCGTGGATGACATTGTTCAGAAACCGCAAATGGTGGCTGGCGTACATCGGGGCGAGGCCGACGCCATGAACGGTGATTCCGCCGTCCCCGACGATGGAGGGGTCTTTGACCCATTCCAGCTCGAAGCCCTCGACCTCAATGTGGTGGATGCCGCCCCGTAACTCGAAACCACTCCAGCTTGAGGTAACGATCTTCGGACGCGTACCCGGCGCAGCCTTGATCTTGATCCAGGCATCGGGCCGCCCGGACGTTCTCACGGAGATACCTTTCGGCTCCCGGTACTCGCCCGCGCCGACCAGGATCGTATCGCCGGGCTGAACGGCCGCGAGCGCCTGGGGAATGGTCGCGAACGGCTTAGCTTTCGTGCCGTCGCCCGTGGCGCTGCCGTTTGTGGCGACAAGGAGCGTTTTGCCTTTCGCCGGGGACGGGTTTCGGACAGCATCGAGTTCGCGGCGCAGAGCGGCGATCCGAGTCATCTCCCGCTTCAGAATCTCGGGAGAGTATTTATCGGCGAACCGTCTTGTCTTTGGGAGGGAGGCCAGGGGGACGCCGGGGCCGAAGTTGAGCACCTGTACATCAGCAATCTCCGCCTGCTGAGCGGGATAACCGAAGGTGACGACCAGGCGCGCCTCTTTCGGGGCGAAATCACTCTTACAGGTGAGGGGAATATCGCAGCGCAGCCACTCAGACCCAAGACCGATCTCCCCTTTGTAGGAGCTGTCCCAGTCCGGCGATGCCTTCGAGAAGCCTACCGTTATCTTGGTGACACCGGTGGTTTTATCCGGT
>JAZKEA010000384.1:0-4119 GCA_040387315.1 Armatimonadota bacterium
AGGGGGAAGTCTGAGTTTTACGAAGACGGGGGGAGGGGTGAAAACCCAGGGGTATCTTACCGGTACTCTAATCCACGAACTTGTACTTGATGAGGGCGAATAGAGCGTCCAGCCCATCGGTCCAGCGAATTTTCTTCCCCTGCGCCATGGTGCGTGCGGAGTAGCGGATCGGTACTTCCACGATGCGGTGACCGCGTTTCAGGACTTTTGCGGTGATTTCCGGGCAGAAGTCGAAGCGGCGGGCGCGCAGCGGGATGGTCTTCAGAAAGCTGAGACGGAACGTCTTGTAACACGTCGCTTCGTCCGAGAGGTGACATCCGGGAAAGAGTACGTTGGCGGCGATGGTCAGGATGCGGTTCGCGAGCAGGTTCGCGGGCTTCATATTCGCAACAGAGCCCTTGAAGCGTGAGCCGTAGACGACATCGGTGGCACCATCGGCGAGCGGCTGAATCAGTTCCGGATACTGACCGGGATCATACTCCAGGTCGGCATCCTGCACGATGAGAAAGTCGCCCGTGGCATGCCCGATAGCGGTAATAATCGCCGCGCCTTTACCCATGTTCTTTTCATGGTAGTAGACGTGAACGTTCTCCCACTTCCCCTCGATCTCGTCGCGAAGAATCTCACGGGTGCCGTCGGTCGAGCCGTCGTCCACCAGAATGACTTCCAGAGGCAGTCCACGGGCCTGCTCAACCGCTAAAATCTGGTGCAGAATTTCGCGCAGCGTCGACTTTTCGTTGTACACGGGCATCGCCACGGAAAGGCGGTGGGTAGCAGTCGCTGGCTTCGCAGTGGTTTTTGTTGTCACGCGGTTAGAGGGCGGAGGCAGCAGCGGAGCCGTGGCAAAGTGCGCGGTCGGCAGAGCGGCGGGCGTGTAAGCAGGCAGTACGGTGGCGGCCACACTGCCGTCGGTCTGCTGCGTATTCTGGTCATCTTTGTCCATGCTTTTATTGTAGGCCATCCCAGACGCCATAGCAACGACAGCAAAGGTCCGCGGATAAACGGAACCTAACGCCGTGACAGCACCCACTGCGCGGCCTCGGCAAGATCAGGCGCGACATGATCGACAGGCTCGGGAAATGCTGCGGCATCACGATGCTTTCCCGTGAGCACCAGGACAAAAGCGCCCACTCCGGCGGCACGAGCCGCCTGCGCATCCGTCTCCGTGTCTCCGATAAACACAGACGTCGCAAGGTCGATTTTGTGTTCCCGCGCCGCCTGCAGGATCATTCCTGCCTGGGGTTTGCGGCATTCACAGGCAGCATCGGCGGCATGCGGGCAGTAATAGGATTGATCGACGTAGCCCCCGGCGCTTTCGGCAAGATTTCGCCTCAGGGCATCATCGATCTTATGCAGATCCTTCTCGCTCATCAAGCCCTTGGCGACCCCCTGCTGGTTTGAGATGATAAACACCATCAGCTGAGCATGGTTGAACGAGCGCACGGCCTCGGCGGCTCCTGGCAGTACCTGGAGATCGCTCAGAGACTTTACGTAATCTCCGGGCATATATACATTCAGAACACCGTCACGGTCGAGAAAGACGGCGGATTTTATACGTTCACTCATATTTTGTCGTTTAAGCCGCCAGGAGACCCTTGATACGGTCACGGAGCGACGAGAAGAGGATATGACCAAGCACCAAATGAATATCTTCCACCTGCTGCATATTACGTTTCCGAATCACGATAGGCAGATCCACCATGCCCGCGAGTCTGCCACCGCTATAGCCGCACAGACCGATGCTCGTAGCCCCTGCCTGTCGGGCGATCTCGACCGCCTTGAGGATATTCGGTGAATCACCTGAACCGGAGAGAGCGATCAGTACGTCACCAGGACGCAGCCAGGTACGCGCCTGTCCCGCGAAGATGTTGGCAAAGTCGGTGTCATTGCCCCAGGCAGAAAGCAGAGCCGGGGAGTCGGTAAGCCCGATAACCTCGAAAGGTTTGTTGTCCGGCCCCTCCAGAAGGATTCCCTTCATGAAGTCGCAGGCCAGATGGGAAGCGGTCGTCCCGGAGCCGCCATTGCCACACAGGACCAGGCGTCGCCCATTGCGATACACCGTTTCCAGCAGGTCAATGGCGTGGGTAATCGCGTCTATGTCCACGGCAGCCAGAAGTCCGGAGAGCGTGGTGAGATAGTCGCGGACGTAGTGGGCGGTACCCGCCGAGATATGCGGCAGTTCCTCCTCTGGCTTGGCGGACAAGGCTGCTGATTCTGCATCCGGGACAAGAGACATAGCTGATGTATCCTATCCGATTTGCCTTTACGCCGCTTTTTCGGTACAGGAAAACAGCGGCGGGATGTCGAACCGCTTCCAGGGAATATCGTGTTTCTGAAGAAAGAAAAATCATGAAGATTTCGCTCAACCCGGCGCGCCTCGGCGCGAACGGCTACTCATTCACACAGTTTGTGGATCTTGCCGCGCAGCACGGCTTTGATGGTGTCGACTTTGGCGTCGGCGGCGCGATGCGGCTCGCGGAAGCGGAGGGCGGCGTCGAGGCGCTCAAGGAGTATGCTCGGTCAAAGAATGTCGCGTCTGCTGTCTTCGGGCTGGATGTGGAGTGGCGTAAGGACGACGAAGCCTTTCAGAGCGGACTCGCCAAGCTGCCCGCTCAGGCGGCTTTCGCGCAGGCTCTGGGTTCAGATCGCTGCACTACGTGGATGCCTCCCTCAATCAACGACGACCTGGCGGTTTGGACCGAGCGCACCGCGACCCGTTTCCGGGAGATAGCGGTTGTGTTCGCGGACTACGGTATTCGGCTTGGGCTGGAATGGGTCGGGCCGCATCACCTGCGGGCCGGCGGGGCGAATCAGATGGGGGCGAACCCCGGCATCTTCACGCTGGAAGGCACTCTGGACCTGATCTCGCAGATCGGGCAGCCGAATGTCGGCCTGCTGGTGGACTGCTATCACTGCTTCACAACCGGTATTGGCGAGGCCGAGATCGCGAAACTCAATGATGCGCAGATCGTACATGTCCATGTGAATGATGCCGCTCAGGGAACGACCATGGAGACGGCAAAAGACGGCGAGCGCGTCCTTCCGGGCGAGGGCGTGATTGACCTGCCCGGTTTTCTGCGTGGTCTGCAGGCGGCGGGTTACCAGGGATATGTGGCCGCCGAAGTCCTTGCGCCCCAGGATATCGCCGGGTCCGCGGACGAGTCAGCGGCGAAGGTTCGGGCTTCTCTCAAAAACGTCGGCCTTTAGGATACGGGACGGGCGGCCTCACTTTCGCGTCGAAGGACGAGAAGCGTACCGCCCGCGACCAGGCCGGGCATCAGCAGAACGCCGACTACTGGCAGCAGGGACAGCAGTCCCGCCACCAGTGCAAAGGTAACTGTGGCGGCATTCGGACGCCTGAAGAAAAGCTGCCTGCTTTGCGGCGAGAGAGTGACTCCACGCCGCAAATAGGCGGGCGATGTGTAGTCCAGCAGACCAATAGTAGCAGCAGCGAGGACTCCGGGAATCGGTCCCAGAACAAACCCCAACAGAAAAGCGCCTACGCCGAGTGTCGCATTCAGCGCGAGCCGCGCGATCGTGTCGCCGAAAAGCTGTCCTGCCGTAAGCGGCGATGCGGTCTGCGGCCTACTGCCGCCAAGAACAATCTCCTCCGTGGCACGTGACAGCGGTTCGAATATCATTCCGAACAGCACTCCCCCGAGAAGAACGAATAGGAACGGAAACAGGACCAGCCAAAGCAGGACTGCCAGTACCTCGGCGGCGATTAGAAACAATCCGTTGTTGGGGAGCGAAGAGAGCCATGTCTCCAGGCGCGGCACAAGAAGCAGTCCGCCAACCCCTCCCAGAAGAAGGTACAGCACGAATATTCCAATCAGTGGCCCGAGGCAAAGGGGCCACAGTCGTGGCGTCCGTGCAATCAGTCCAATCCCTCGTAACGCGTCCATCGTTCCGCAGCCGCCTTTCCTAAAAACCTGAAAATAAGACAAATATCCGCATTTAATGTTGCAGTCGCGCCCATTCGCTCGAAAAGGCAGGTATACCGTGATGACACGTCGAATCATCTTTTGCAAACTATGCCTTCCGCTTTTCACCCTACATCCCCCATTAAACGCGCCGCAGCCGTGACTGCCGGCACAAACACGAAAACTCCCCGTGTCG
>JAZKEA010000384.1:4137-8821 GCA_040387315.1 Armatimonadota bacterium
ACCCCGACAGTGATGCCCTGGCACGAATGGCCGGACGCCTGCCCAAGCGCCCCAGGCTGTTCCGGTCCGAACAGGATCTGCTGATGGCCGGCCTGGTGGATGCGGTCGTTGTCTGCACGCCGCACGCTACCCATGAACGGCAGATCAGGGCAGCGCTTGAGGCGGATGTCCATGTGCTCTGCGAGAAACCCTTTGTCACCGACGCCACTGTGGGTGCGGAACTCGTCGCCGAGGCCCGGCGGCGTGGGTTAGCTCTCTTTGTCGCCTTTACCCGACGGAGCCGCGGTCACGCACGATTTCTGCTGGGCGCAGCGGGTCGTATAGGCCCACTGCAGCATGTCATCGTTTCCCGAGCCCAGCCCTGGTATTCGCTGAACCGGCGAACCTGGCGAATGCATCTGGCGGAAGGTGGCGGGTTTCTGTTGGATGCCGGGGCATCCATGCTCGATATGCTTCTGCGCATGGTGGATTATGCCCCGATTACCCATCTGGATGCCCAGCTGGTCCGCGCACGGGGAGAGTACGATGCGGATGTCGACTCGTCTCTGCTGCTGGAGTTCAAGGGCGGCGCGATTCGCACCAATGTAATCCTGCTCGGCGACACCACCGAGCACGTGGAGCGGATTCAGCTTTACGGAGAGAACGGAACGGCAGGCTGGATGCTGCGCGAAGATCAGCCGCACGACCTGTATATTCGTCCCAATGGCGGCCCCTCAGAAAGTGGCGATCCCGCGATCTACCGTGTGCCGTCGCCCGATGCGGCTTTTGTCGCCGCCATCCGCTCCGGTCGGAGTTTCGGTCCTGACACGGCTCCGGATCTGTATGATGCCGCCTCGGCGATTCCGGTTATTGGCCTTGTGGAGCGTATCTATCAGGAAGCGGTCTGGCGTTAGCCTGATCCGGGGCCTGGGCACGGTATAGGGGATGATGGTCCATACGGGTGATGTCCGGTGTGCCGACCGCAGTCAGGACGCGCCGGGCGCTCAGCAATGTCCGGGTACGGACTTCATCGTAATTTGGCGCGTCCGCAAGCAGGCTGCTGATTCGCACCTGCCCGGCTGCCTGGATAAACTCTCCCTTGCCCAGGTAAAGAGCCGTATGGGAGATTCGCGGAGCGCCTCCCTGCTGCCGTGCTCTACCAAAAAACAGAAGG
Organism: Armatimonadota bacterium; assembly: GCA_040387315.1. Classification (GTDB taxonomy): domain Bacteria; phylum Armatimonadota; class Armatimonadia; order Armatimonadales; family Armatimonadaceae; genus JACMJB01. The sequence continues at coordinate 5,291 of JAZKEA010000384.1, forward strand.
TCCCCAGGAATCAGATTTCTGACGCATTTTTCCGTGCTGACAGCGCCATTCTCGGTAATATCTACGGACACCCCGACGGCTGCCTGCTGCGAGGCATCCCGCGGCAGTATGATCCCGTGCTGATAGAACGCGGTTTTGGTGAAACCGCTGCAGTCCACCCCTTTATTGGACGTTCCTCCCCAGAGGTAAGGGACACCAAGCATCATCTTTGCCGCATTGATTATCGTGTCGGCATCCGGGTTCCTCCGGGACAACCACTGGCTGTAAAGCATCGTTTGGCTGGCGGGGATATAGGCGAGACGCTCGTCGGGATAGCGGACTTTTAGAAAATCACCTGTCGTCTCCAGAAGTTCGAGGATGTTGCCAGCGACGAGATCAGAGACACGAGGCGACACTGCCGACGGCTGCGTGTACGAATGTCCATACTCTGCGACAAAAACGACCTTTTCCGCACGCTTCCATTGCTGGAATGCAGCGGAGTCCATGGGTGCGATACTGTCGTCGTCCGTCCAAGCGAGATAGCGGTCCGGTGTGCGCACCAGAAAATAACCGCGCTCCCGTTTCAGGACCTCGACCGGGGTACCCAGAAGCATCTGAGTCGCCATCTCGGCGGCATTGGCGGGAGCGGTCCGGTTGTTGCACACGGAAAGCGTCGCCACGCCGAAGACTTTGCCGTTCAGCTCTTTTGCGGGCAGAAGTCGAGGAATTAACGCAAGGGTGATGTTATCCGCCTTTAGCCGCCTCTCAAATTCCGCGATCGCTGCCGGGTCTGTGGATTCCACCTCAGCCGTGTTTGAATCCTGACCCAGTTTCACCTGAAACACTGCAGTAGTTTTATCCGGCGTGTACTTCTTTTGAATCTGATCGATGAGGGCAGTGATTCTCTCTACTGCCGGAGGCTCGTCGGCAGCAGCGGGCCGGGACGTAAGCAGAGAAAAACAGAGCGTGAGGAGCGCGGCAAAGATCAATAGCGTTTTCATAGAATGCTTTAATCTTACGTCCATTATTTGCCCCCTGTCTTTACAAATGATAAAAACTAGCGCATGAATTTTCCGGATCTGCACCGTCATCTCGGGGGGGCGACACACCCGCGCATTCTGTGGGGCTATATCACTAAACACGCCAGCGGGAGTGACGAAAGCGTCAAGATTCGGCGGAGCTTTCCTACCTACGAAGACTTCGCACGGGAGTTCAGCCGTCCTTTCCGTGACCTGGCCGATTACCTGACAGTACACCATCTGGTAGAAGGGCTACAGGCCGAGGACGTCCCCTATTTCACCCACCGGGCGGTGCGCGGAGCGGCGGTTTTCGAGTCGATAGACTACTTGGAGCTGCGTTTCAATCCGTATAAGCGGACACCGGCATCGCTTCCGGATAAAGAGAGACGTGCCCTGATGGCGGAGGTCGCACGACAGGTGATTCGGGCGGCACGGACGGAGTTTCCGATCCGGACCGCGTTTATTCTCTGCATGGACCGGGGCTTCTCGGTCGAGTTGAACCGAAGCATCGTGGAACTTGCGGACACCCTGCCGGAGGTTGCCGCGGTGGACCTTGCCGGACCGTATCAGATAGGTGGTCCTAATCCCCAGGAGTGGCAGGAACTTTACGCGGAAGCGAAGGCACGTGGGCTAAAAACAACCGCGCACATGGCTGAATCCGATCCGAACGATATTCATCCCGGCCTGTTCCCCTACCTGGACCGTATCGGGCACGGAATCCAGATTGCTCTGCATCAGCCACAACTGCTGCAAGAACTGGCGGCGCGAAATATCTGTTTCGAGATTTGCCCCACGACGTATCTGCGAACCAACACTCTTCAGAGCCTGTCTGAACTCGCCATCGTTTTTGAACGATGCGATGCGGCGGGTGTTCCTATCTCTGTCGCCACGGACAACCCCGCCCTGCACGGCGACTCCGGACGGATCGTAGGCCAGTACGAGGGGCTGGTCCGCGACGAGGTCATCCACTTCAACGATATTTTGCGCTATGCGGCGGTAGGTTACGAGCACGCTTTCCGTGACGCCACGTAGCCATGAACGGCAGATACCTGTTTTTCGCGGAAACCGACGACTGAATCGTTTAATAAGGAGCAGCCTCCTTGAAGCGGCATTCTGTTCTATAGAAAGATAAGTCGTCATGTTTCCAACCCGTCGTGGCTTCACCCTCATCGAGCTGCTTGTAGTCATAGCCATAATCGCGATCCTCGCGGCTATGCTGTTCCCTGTCTTTGCCCAGGCGAGAGAAAAGGCGCGTCAGACGTCGTGTTTGAGTAATCAGAAGCAATGGTCTACCGCGATACTGATGTACGTGGGCGACTACGATGAGACCTATCCGCTTTCGATGAGCTTCAACCCCGCTGCCAGTCCTCCCTCCTGGTACACGGGCGTACATGACACCCCCGCGACCTGGCGGCTCTCGAACACAGCGCAAATCGGTCGCCATGCGTCGTTCTGGACGAACGCTGTCCTATCGTACATGAAGACAGCGGAGACGGCTTACTGCCCCTCGACGGAAGAAGTGGATCTGACCGGCTCGGATTACTCGAATCCTAAAGCCCCTTTGATCTACAACACGTATGAGTATAATGGTCTGCTGCACCAATTTCCCGCCGCTCAGGTCAGCAACCCCGCCAGTGTGATTCTGCTGACAGAAGCTACCGGCAAGGCGCGATTAAAGGGTTATGCGCGGGCAAATCCGCAGCTGTCGGACTGCGGCACGGATCCCTCCTGCCAATACCAGGCTAAAGTGGGTACCCAATGTGCCACACTGTCCGGCGGCAGTCCTGCTCCCGGCGGGAAATCAGGCGGTGTTGTCGGCTTCAAAACCTATCATGTCCACAATGGCGGAATGAACTTTGCCTACGCGGACGGGCACGTTAAGTGGCAGAAGCTGGGCGCGCCGGGCGTAACTTCGACCAACTCGGCGGTCGATCCGTGGTCTGTCTACAATGCGGACGGCCTGGGCACCTCCCGCTACATCGATGGCTGCCACTCCTGCCTGATGCGTCCTTATGTAAATCCGGGGGCGACACAGGCTGGCTGTGTGCTGCCCTAGAGACTTAAAAATGGCGATAAACCTCAGGCTGCTCACTGCAGTGACATCGGTCAGCTTATTCCTGCTTGGTGGCTCCGGTGCAGGCTGCGCTTCGAAAGCGAAAACAGTTGGGAACCCGGCTTCTCCTGCGGCGTCTACAGGAGCGGTTACGGATGCCGGGGCGGCAACGGCAAAAGATGCCCCCAATACGGCACAATTAGAGAAACCGGAGTAGAGTAAGAGCAGCTTATCCCTGCTCTTTCACTTTGCCGCCGAATAGCGCGAAGTGGAAAACGGCACTCTCTCGTCTCAGCTAATCTTTCGCCTGATAGGAAGACCCAGACCCTATGCCTTCGCGTTGCCATTCCGCGCGTCTTTCAACGAGGCAGGCCCTGCCTCTCATCGGTTCCGTCGCCCTACTTGTAACGCCTTTCGGTCCTCTGACATCCCCAGCAATGGCAGCCGCCCCGGAAGACACCAGTGTCGTCTTCCCTCGAT
>JAZKEA010000385.1:0-2380 GCA_040387315.1 Armatimonadota bacterium
GTGCCGGTGGTATGGACATCTTTTGGGCGTGGGCGCTACACTGTACGAAGAGAAGAACCGAACGATGAACAAACCACCAAAGCAATTTCAATCCGTGTCCGCCGCCGACCTTCGCCGATTCGCGGGAGCTGTCTTTCAGTCCGTGGGAATGCCGCCCGCCAAAGCGGACTTTCTGGCGGGACTGCTGGTTACCAACGATCTGCGCGGTATCTTTAGCCACGGTACCGTTCAGGTGACGGCCTACGCCCGGCTTTTCCGCGAAGGCCATCTGACGCCGGACTCCGAGGTGACCACAGTCAGCGAGACATCGACGACGCTGGTGCTGGATGGCGGCGGCGGGCTGGGCTACTTTCCCTGCTACGAGGCCGCGACGCGCCTGATTGCTAAGGCGAAGCAGCATTCCATCGCGGTGGCGACGACGCGCAACCACGGGCACTTCGGGGCGGCGGGAATTTACGCGCGCCTGCCGCTGGCGGAGGGCCTATTCTGTTTCGTGACCTCCGGGCATCAGCTCAACCTTCAGCCCGGTGATTTCGTCATGAAGGCCGCGGGCGGGTCGCCGATGGCCTTCGCGATTCCGACCGGCGAAGAGCCGCCGTTCGTTCTCGACTTCGGCGCCGCCCACGACCTGTATATCGGTCCGGATAAAATGCGGACGATCATGGAGATGGTGCCAAGCGCCGTTTTGCGCAGCTACGGCCTTGGATGCGCCTGTCAGGCGCTCGGCGGGCTCCTCTGCGGCCTGCCTCTCGATCCTGCGACGGCGACACGGGAGAGGCCGCGCGCGAATCAGGGCAGCATGATGATCGCGGTTGATCTTGCCGCGCTTACCCCGATTGAGCCGTTTAAGAAGGAGATGGATGAGTACGCCCGCGCGGTTCGGGCGATGACCCCGATCCCCGGCATGGACGAGGCGCGATTGCCGGGCGGGGTGGAGTGGGATCGCGAACGCCGTTACGAGCAGGAGGGGGTGCCGGTCAGTCCGGAACATGCGAAGGCTCTCCGGCAGCTGGCGGAAGATTACGCGGTCGCTCCGCTGGAGGGAATCCGGGAAACGTCTTAGTACAAATTCAAGATTCGGAGTTATTTCGGAGTTATTTCGGACGGGCCGGGATAATAGCGGTAGATGCCGAAAAACCAGGGCATCACGAACCGCCCGCGAAACAAAGGACTTCGGAACTATGACCACCCCCAACCTGACACGTTTTCGGAGGACAGCCACCGTCAGCGCCCTTGGCATCACGCTTACCGCAGGCTTGATCGCCGTGCCCGCGCGGACGGACGCCGCGCCTGTGGCGAAATCCGCTCCCCAACCCGTGGGTCCAACTCTGAACATCGGCGACCGTGCACCGCTCCTGAAGCCCGCGAAGTGGCTGAAGGGCGAGCCCCTGCCCACGTTTGAGAAGGGCCGCGTGTATGTGGTCGAGTTCTGGGCGACCTGGTGCGGCCCCTGCAAGGCCAATATCCCCCATCTGACCGCAATGGCGAAGAAGTACAAGGGCAAGGCCGAGATTATCGGGGTCGATATCTGGGAGTCGTCGGACCCGACGATCAAGACACTGCCCCGTGTCGAGAAGTTTGTCGTCGCACAGGGCAAGCAGATGGATTATCATGTCGCCGCTGATGCGACCAATAACCGGGTCGCGAATGCCTGGATGAAGGCCGCCGGTCTCAACGGGATTCCCGCCTCGTTCATTGTCGGCAGGGACGGACGGATCGCCTGGATCGGCAATCCCGCCACGGGACTGGACGCCGCCCTGGAGAAGGTGGTCAGCGGCAACTTCAATGTCGCCGCGGCCCGCGCCCAGCGCGACAAGCAGAACGGCCCGATGCAGGCAATCGACAACGCTTTCGCGGCCAAGGATTACCCGACCGCGCTGAAGCTCGTTGATGCGATGATCGCGAAGAACCCCGCGGCGGAACGCGGTTTCACCCTGTATCGCCTGATGGCGCTCGCCCACACGAACCTTCCCGAATTCAAGGTTCAGGTCCGCAAGGTGCTGACCGAAGCCGCGGGCGAGATCAGCGTCTACCAGATGGTCTGCTCCATCCCCGCCTCCGATAAGGGGCTGTCCCCGGACGCCTACCGGTTCGGTCGCGGCCTCGTGGACGAAGCGCTGGTGAAGAAAGAGCGCGAGTACCTGTTTTACGCCATGGGCGCGGCAATCGATTCGAGCCTGGGCGACAAAGCGGGCGCGGTGACCGCGCAGGCAGCCGCGGTGAAAGCCGCCGAGACCGATACCCACTGCCCGCCGGAGTTCCTGGAGTTCCTGAAAAAGTCGCTGGATAAGTACAAGGCCGCCGCCGGGGCGTAGTTCACCCCTCCCCCCCGCCGCTTAGACGGCTTAGCCCCCTCCCCTCGGAAGGAGAGGGGGTGTTG
>JAZKEA010000386.1:0-6801 GCA_040387315.1 Armatimonadota bacterium
CAACACCCCCTCTCCTTCCGAGGGGAGGGGGCAAAGGGAGCCGTGCGACCGAGGGGGGAGGGGTAGGGTCCTCGCAGCCACCGCACTCCTCGTTTTTGTCCTCTCCACCCTGGTTATCGCGGCACCTTCTGCCGCGACAGCGCAGACAGGCACGGTCCCGTGGAGCCAGGGGCTCCGGCAGGCTCCTGCCTGGTACGGAACCCCGGAAGCCGTCCGCATCGCCGATAACCTTCTTCTCTACCAGAACGACAACGGCGGCTGGGAGAAGAATATCGACATGGCAAAGGTTCTGCCGGAAAAGGACCGGGCGGCGCTGATTGCCGCTAAGAAAAATGGCGAGACCGGGATCGATAACGGGGCGACGTTCACCCAGCTTACGTATCTTGCTCGTGTCTACGATGCCACCAAGGCTGAACGGTTTCGCGCGCCGTTTCTAAAAGGTATCGACTTTCTGCTCGCCGCCCAGTATGAAAACGGCGGGTGGCCGCAGTTCTTTCCGCTGCGCAAAGGCTATTACACCCACATCACGTTCAACGACAATGCCATGGTGGGAACCATGACTCTGCTCCGCGATATTGCCCGAAAAGAGGCCCCCTATACCTTTGTGGATGAGGCCCGTCGCGCCAAGGCGGAAAAGGCCGTGCAGAAAGGGACCGAGTGCATTCTCAAATGCCAGATCACGGTCGCGGGTAAACCGACCGCCTGGTGCGCCCAGCACGACGAGCGGACCTTCGCGCCTGCCCCGGCCCGCGCCTATGAGCTGATCTCGCTCAGCGGAAGTGAAAGCGTTGGGATCACCCGGTTTTTGATGGGTGTCGACAACCCTTCTCCCAGTGTCGTTCGGTCGGTGCAGGGGGCCGCGGCGTGGTTCGAGACCGCGAAGCTGAACGGGATTCGGGTCGAGGAACAGCCGGACAGTAAAGCGCCCAAGGGGCGCAATCGCGTCGTGGTGAAAGACCCCGCGGCCCCGCCACTCTGGGCGCGATTCTACGAGATCGGTACCAATCTGCCGATGTTCTGCGACCGCGACGGCGTGGTGAAGCGCAGCCTTGCCGAAATCGGATACGAACGGCGCAACGGCTACGCGTGGCTTGGCGAGTGGCCCCGGAACCTGCTGGAGAAGGAGTACCCGTCCTGGCAGAAGAAGCGGCTGAAATCCGCGGCGACACGGTGATGAGTGTTATTTATGGACGGTAATATCGACCGGATGGCGCTTGTGCGACGAAACAGCCCGAGTTCGAATTCGTTTGATCCGCACGCCGCGTTCACCGTCGGCAACGGCGAGTTCGCCTTTACCGCGGATGCCACCGGACTGCAGACCTTTCCGGACCTGTACGCCGAGCGGTTTCCGCTCTGTACCGCCTCCCACTGGGGCTGGCACACGATTCCCGCACCGGAGGCTATAAGAGGCGCAACGATTCGTGCGACGAACTACGATGCCCACGGTCGCCCGGTGCCCTATGTGACGGACAAGACCGGGCAGGAGGCGCTCTTCGACTGGCTGCGACAGAACCCGCACCGTCTGCATCTGGGACGCATCGGGCTGGACCTGCGCCACGCCGACGGCGCTCCCGCCCTGCCAACAGACATCGGGCAGATCGATCAGCGGCTGGACCTCTGGGCCGGGATTCTTTACAGCGACTTCGTGTTCGACGGCGAAACGGTCTCCGTCCTGACCTGCTGTCATGGGGAGCGGGACCTGCTGGCTGTGCGTGTCCGGTCGCCCCTTGTTGACTCGGGCCGGCTGGGGGTCTGTATCGCCTTCCCCTATGGTTCGCCCGTGATGGGAATGGCGGACTGGGAGAGCGCCCACCGGCATCAAACCATTGTGGAACAAGGGGCATCCGAGGCACATATCACCCGGCAGCTGGACGGGGATCGTTATCACGCGCACCTTGCCTGGTCCGAGGGGGCCGAACTGAATACCGTCAATGGAGACCCGCACCGGTTTCGGCTAACCGGAGCGGGGCAGGGCAGCACACTGGAAGTCGTCTGTCACTTCTCCCCTGCCGCCGGTGCGGGTCCGCTTCCCCCGGTTTCCGAGTGTGTCGCGGCGTCGGAGTCGCACTGGGAAACGTTCTGGAGCGAGGGGGGCGCGGTCGATTTCTCGGATTGTACCGATCCGCGAGCGTCGGAACTGGAGCGGCGCGTGGTCCTCTCGCAGTATGTCACCGCGCTGCATTCAGGCGGGTCACTGCCGCCCGCCGAGACAGGCCTGCTGTGTAACAGCTGGTACGGCAAATTCCATCTGGAGATGCACTGGTGGCACGCCGTTCATTTCGCCGTCTGGAATCGGTTCTCGCGGCTGGAAGCGAGTCTCGGCTACTGTCAGCGGATTCGGGACCGGGCGCGGGTGGCGGCGGCAGTGCAGGGGTACCGCGGCGCACGCTGGCCCAAGATGGCGGACCCTGAGGGGCGCGATTCGCCGTCTCCGGTCGGGCCGCTGCTGATCTGGCAGCAGCCGCACCCCATCTACTACGCAGAACTGGCCTACCGGCAGTCACCAAACGCGGAGACAATCGCCCGGTGGCAGGATGTTGTCTTTGACACCGCAGAGTTCATGGCGTCCTATGCGGCCTGGGACGCTGCGACGGAGCGGTACGTTCTCGGGCCGCCGCTCAAGAGCGTTTCGGAAAACACGGAAGCGCGGGCAACCACCAATCCGACCTTTGAGCTAACCTACTGGCGGTTCGGGCTGCGCGTCGCGCAGGAATGGCGAAAGCGCGCCGGTCTTGCGCCGAACCCCGAGTGGAATGCGGTTCGGGAGCGTCTCGCGCCCGCCCCGCAGAACGACGGCGCGTATCTCCTCCAGGAAGGGATGACGGATACCTACACCACCTGGAACTGGGAACACCCCGCGATGCTCGGTGCGCTCGGGGTTCTGCCCGGAGATGGGATCGATGCGGAAACGATGCGTGAAACCGTAAAACGCGCCCTTTCCTGCTGGCGCTGGGAGAAGAAGACCTGGGGATGGGACCTCCCCATGGCGGCGATGGCGGCGGCACGGGCAGGCGAGCCTGATCTGGCGGTCGATGTGCTGCTGATCGATATACCGCAGAATACCTATGTCACCAATGGGCACGTCCCCCAGCGGGCCGACCTCCCGGCCTACCTCCCTGCAAACGGCGGTCTGCTGGCGGCGGTCGCGCTGATGGCGGCAGGGTGGGAGAGTGGCGGCGGTAGTGCGCCCGGACCGAATCCCGGCTTTCCGCGCAATGGTCGCTGGTCCGTGCGGTCCGAGGGACTTCGGCCCATGCTGTAGTCCGGCAGCGTCTCTCTTTACGGGCTCCCGTGCGGGGATGTTTCATCCTCCGGTGGAAGCCTGTCGGCTTGGGTTCCCTGTCGGGAACGGCTCCCGTGCAGCCCTGCGTCTTACCGTGCTCTACCAGGCCCTCTTGTTTCCAAAGGAAACGCAAGCCAAAGGCTTCCACCGGAGGATGAAACATCCCCGTCTAAAGCAGGCGTGAGCAATGGTAAAGGAAGTGCAATAGAAACGGTAAACTGGACTTATGGATGATTTCGCCTGGTTACCCCTGACACCCAGCCCCCACTTCGTTTCCCCTCGTTTCACCGAGTTTTATCCCAATCCCAAAAGCGTGGGTGATGGCGAGTCGCCCCTAATCGAGACCGACCCTTTCGACCGGGCGGTCCTTTCCTGGAACGGCGAGGGAAACTGGCGGCTGGAGGTACGACTCCGGGTAGACGGCGTTCTCACCCCGTACTTTGTCCTGGGCGAACTGGAGGGTATTCGCCAGAGCAGCGCGTCACAGCCTGCGGAGGAAAACGGAATTGTTACCGTGGACCTGGACACGCTGAAACTGGCAGAAGGCAAGACCGCGGATGCGTTTCAGATTCGCGCGACCGGGAGCGGCGACCTCCGGATGCTGTCGGTCGCACATTACCGCCACGATGATCGTGTCTACACCGACCGTCCCGCCCTTCCCGCCGCCTGGGGTCTGACGCTGGAGGTGCCGCCCCGCGCCCAGAAGGATGTCGAGGAGGAGTCCGAGATCGGGGGGCGTGTCTGCAGTCCGACATCGGTCAGTATGGCGCTGGAGTACCACGGCAGTACGCACCGGACGATCGATGTCTGCCGCGCGGTGATCGATGATCAATCGAAGGTCTACGGCAACTGGCCGTGCAATACCGCCGCCGCGGCGCGTCTGCTTCCCGGCGCATGGTCAGCGGTCGTGAAGATGGCGGGGTTCGACGAATTGGAGCGCGAGATCGTCGCCGGTCGCCCGGTCGTCCTGTCCCATCGCTGGGAAAAAGAGGATCTGTCCAACGCGCCCATTCCCCGGTCGAGCGGGCACCTGATCCTGGTGGTCGGGTTCACGTCTGAGGGCGATGTGGTCGTCAATGACCCCGCCGCGAAGGCTGCTGAGGTACGGCGCGTCTATCGTCGGCAGGAGCTGTTCCACACCTGGCAGGAACTCAGCCAGGGAATCGTTTACCTGGTTCACCCGGAGTAGAGGAAGGGCTTCTGTCAACGCGACTTTTCCGGTCGTATCTTGACAGCGACTTTAGGCGATGATACATTTTCCTAATCGTTAAACCGGTTTTATAAAACCGGTTTCTGACTTAACAATAGCGTTGCACAATTGTCCCGAGTGATTGAAATCACTCGCTCGGAAAAACAAGCGTCCTCACGGACGCGCAGAAATGCGGCGTTGACATCCCTCGTCCGGCAGGACGATTGCCCTTGACAGCGAGTGATTTCAATCACTCGGGCTAATTTAACAACATGATATTGAAACATCTGAAACAAACGAGCCCCTTGCTCCTTGGTTTTCTGGCAGTCGCCGTAAGCCTCCCCGGAATCACTGGTGACTCCGGCTCCACGGCGAGAGCCGCCCAGCCGCCCGCGGCGTCCGCCGATGGTCCGAGGATCGCCCTCAGCGCGTCGCTGTTCGCCACGGCCCCTGGGGGAGCGGTCAACAGTGTGGCGCTCCTGTGGTCGAGCGCCGACCCCGCCGATGTCTTTGAAGTTCATCGCGCCGCCGGGAAGAACACGACCTTTACGAAGATCTACAGCGGGCTCGGTGTCTCTTTCAACGACTACGGTCTCAAAAACGGCACGTACTCCTACAAACTGGTGGCGCGGCGCGGCGCGGAAACCCTGACATCAAGCATCGCGCGGGTTACCACGATGCCAATGCCCGCCGGTGTCAGCGAATACTCGAACCAGACCGGAACTGGTGCCGCGCTCGGCGAACCGCTGAAAGTGGGCGGCACGCACTACCGGTTTGATGGCAAGCGCGATGGCAAAACGGTGAGTTACTCCGTAAAAACCTCTACCGACGGGAAGACGTGGAAGGACGGGCCGGTCGTGCTGGACCAGAAGAGCCATCCGGACCTCGCTGACTTCAAGCTCGAGGCGGAAAATCGCTTCTACGACAAGGCCCACAACAAAATCGTCTGGTGGGCGCACTGGGAGCGGGCCGCGGGCTACGCCAGCGGACGCGCGATGGTGGCTACGGCGACTCCGGGCGAACCGTTCACCGTCCATCACATCTATAACCCGCTCGGTCTTGAGGTCCGCGACATGAGCGTCTTCCGCGACGATGACGGGCAGGGTTACCTGATCGCAGCCGCCAATCGTCCGGGGCAGGGCGCGAATGCCACGCTGCACCTCTTAAAGCTGAACGCCGACTACACGGATGTAACGGGCATCACCAACAAGGTGATGGAGAACGGATACCGCGAAGCGCCTCATATCGTCAAAAGTGGTGGCTTCTACTACCTGTTTTTCTCGCAGGCAGCCGGCTGGTATCCATCCCGCGCGGGTTATGTGTCCGGCAGATCGCTTGACGGCAAGTGGAGTGAAGTGCGGTATGTCGGCAACACCTCCACGTTCTCGGCCCAGTCTGGGGGAATCCTCGACTATGGGAACGGTGCGCCCCTCGTTCCGGTCCTGATGGCGAACCGTTGGATCCGTGGGGAAGGGACAAGCCGCAATGCCGTGGTCCCGCTCCATCTTGTCGATGGCTTCGCGCTGGGCGACTATGCGCCGACGCTGCTGCTCGATCCCGAAAAAGACCGCGTGATCCCGCTGCACAGGGGACGGCTTCTGTCCCAGGGGCAGCCCGCCACCGCCTCGATTCCGGGCACCAGCGGCCACGAAGCGAGCCAGGCGTTCGACGGCGACTATGCCACCTCGTTCCAGAGCGACGAGAAGCAATGGCCCTTCACGGTGACGACGGATCTGGGAACGGCCTGCACGGTGCGGAACGTGCAGATCTCCTGGCACCTCCACAAAGGCTCGGAAGCCTATTACAAATACACCATCGAGGGCAGCCTGGATGGAAAAGAATGGCGCGTTCTGCGGGATCGCACCGACGACAAAGACACCACGGTCAGCAAAACGTACGGGTTCAGCAGCGACCTGCTGCCGGATGCCCCGGTGGCGCGCTGGGTGCGGATAAACGTTAATCAGGCCGTGCTGCACAACAATCCGAACAACTGGTATCCACCGACCCTCTACGAGGTAAAGGTGTACGGCGAGAAGGGGACTGAGCGACGGGTCAAGCAATAAAGCGATCGCGGCGCGCAGTTCAGGCAGCGCTGTAAAGCACGCGCAGAATGTCGCAGGTCAGTCCCGCTCCGGTATAGGCGGCGATATCGCTGGAGTCGAGGTTGCTCAGGAGAATGACGCTGACACCGTCGCCGAGCGCCTGCAGGTTCTGGCAGTGAAGCGCCCCGATACCACCCTGGCGTTCCACCAGGGTCGGTGTCTGGGTTCCGTACTTCTGGTAGCCGTACACCCAGCTTCCCAAGGCGACATAGCCTTTTGTGGGGTCG
>JAZKEA010000387.1:0-10833 GCA_040387315.1 Armatimonadota bacterium
GACAGAACGCGTGCCACAGCAACGATATCGAGAGGTTTCAGACCGGGCTGACGCGCCTCAGCAACGGCGGCGGAAAGAATGCGCTGAAATTCAATATCCGGCTGTTCAACGCTCGGATCTTCTCTCTCCGAGGGAGAAGCGATCCAAACCTGCCTCAGCCCGCGGGCACGGGCCGCACGGACCGCGGTTCGCGCCTCTTCCTCATCGGCGGCTGTGATACTAAGAACACCACCTGCTTTAAGCGACGTGGAAAGCGTAATGACTTTTGCCATCGGCTGACCCGCCACCAGTGGATCAGCATATTCCGGCTCCGGAAGAAATGAATCCAGCCCTCCATAGCTGTACATGCTGAAGGGAATGCTGCCGACCCCAGGCACCTCCAAACGCATGCCGAGGCGCACGGAGACGGTAACGGTATCCTCGGAGACCAGTCTTGGCTCGGTTCCGGAAGCGGCTTTCGCCCGTGCTGCGTTCGTTTCCTGGGCACTCTGCCGCGCTCGCTCCTGCAGATCTGCGGGGAGAACACTCAGGGGGTATGGGACACCCAGAAACCGGGTCCGGCTGTTCGACCAGCCCTTCTCGATCTGCTGGGTCTGCTCCGGGGTCGGCTTGAACGGTTCGTCAGGCGCGAAGCCAATAAGCTCCAGTGCCTTCTGTCGGCGGATAACCCGATCCCGGCGACGCTTCGCCGCGTACTCCACATCCGAAGCTCCCTGGGACCATTCAGTGATGCGGCCCCAGCGAGTCCCAAGCCCCTCCAGGTCATCCGTAAGGATAAAAGCACCGGATGTCCCGCCACCGGCACCGTTGCCGTCGCCACCGCTCACGTAGCGCATTACGCCGGTAACGCCCCAGCAAAGAGATTTCAAAAGCTCTCCGGCGCGAAGCTGCGTGCCCGGAGAGGCCCGGATGTAGACGGGCAGACGAGCGAGCCTCAGGTCTACATAGATCTCTATTCGTGTCGCGATCCGGATTCGGTCGATCAAATCCCCGACGGTCTCCGCATCCGCCAGCCCGACGGGAGCATTCAGGGAAGCAGCATCGAAATCGATCTGTCCGCGTTTGAGATAGCTGGGAACCGTATCCGATAGAAGAACCCCATAAGCCGTCCGACGATCCCTTTGAAATGTCTCGTCGACAGCCAGCACCGGCGTTCCGATGGCGTCCTTCGGTACATAACCGATATTAAAGGGAGATGATGGATCTTTCGAGGGTAAAAACAGCGTCGTTTCTCGATGGATCTTAAGCCGAATGCCGCTGCGCTGTGCATCTGTCGCCGTAATCTTAGCCGGCGGCTCCCGCTTTACTTTGACATCCCCCATCTCCTCCAGACCTGAGACGGTCTGCTGTACTCGATAAACAAAGGGGTTGGGCAGGAGCGACTCGAAGACGTCGCGCTGTTCTCGGTCCAGGTCACCGATTCCGATTCCGTTAGGACTCGAAAAGAGACGCCATTGTGCCGGGGTCAGCGTTGACTGGAGTACCTGGATCTTGTCCTGAATCGACATCTTGTACAGGAGGTCCGGCTTGCCTAAATTGGTGTTCAGTACCACCATCTGCGCGGGTGCAAAGACCGTCACACCCCGAAGTCGGACCATGCGGCGGCCATAGTAGTCCAGGAGATCACTAGTACGGTACTCGCCGGCTTGAAGCACCGGAGGCTGCAGGGTGACCGGAGGCGCTCCTTTTACCGGAAGCGGCTTGGTAGGGGTAGCCGCCTGCGGAACCACGATTAGCAGTGGGCCACGCTCAGCAGGGTCCCAGCGCAGGTTCGGCAGCGCCTCAAACAGGTTCTTTGGAGCCGTCGCAGTCGGCGCAGCAACCGCCGGGGCGGCAGCTGCCTCCTGAGGTGTCTGCGCCAGGACGGAAACAGAGAGCGGACCTGCGGATAACGCCCCGGCACACAGAAGAGAGGCGGCACGGGCGGCGAACAGAACGTGGGCGTGTTTTCTCATGACACACTGAAAACGTCCTGTCCCCTGCTTTGGTTACGGCAGCACTGGCCTAGACAATCAATCCGGGAATAATTTTTGCCGGTTCGACGCCAACCAGCCGCTGATCCAGTCCCTGGTACCGATAGGCAAAACTGTCCGGATTGAGCCCGAGAAGGTGGAGGATTGTCGCATGAAAGTCGTGGACGCTGACCGGGTCTTTCACGATGTTGTAGGAAAAATCATCGGTTTCACCGTAGACCGTTCCGGGACGTGATCCGCCCCCTGCCATCCACATGGTAAAGCAGCGCGGGTGGTGGTCGCGGCCGTAATTCTCGTGGCTGAGACCGCCCTGCGAGTAGATCGTTCGCCCAAACTCACCGCCCCAGATCACCAGCGTGTCGTCAAGCATTCCACGCTGCTTCAGGTCCTGGATTAGTCCCCAGCTTGCCTGATCCACATCTTTACACTGGCTGGGAAGTCGTCCGGCGACATTCGAATGGGTGTCCCAGTTATTGTGATAGATTTGCACAAACCGGACCCCGCGTTCGACCATGCGCCGCGCCATGAGAGCCGTATTGGCAAAGGTACCTGGCTTGCGCGCGTCGTCCCCGTAAAGCTCGTACGTGCTGGCAGGCTCCTTGCCCAGATCCGTCAGATCCGGAACACTGGACTGCATCCGAAAAGCCAGTTCGTACTGCTGAATGCGGGTATGCGTCTCGTCATCACCGACGATCTTATAGTTGATCTCGTTCAGCGCCTTGAGACCGTCAAGCGTCCGACGGCGAACACTTGTCGGAACGCCGGGTGGGTTGTTGATATTCAGGATGGGGTCGCCTTTTGACCGTAGCGATACGCCCGCATGCTGTCCCGGAAGGTAGCCGGAGGACCAGAGCCGTGTCGAAATGGCCTGAATCTGCTCCGTATTGGACGGCTGAGCCACCAGAACGACAAAGGTCGGCAGGTTCTTGTTCAGCGATCCGAGACCATAGGAGACCCAGGACCCGATACAGGCCCGCCCGGTAACCTGGTTTCCGGTCTGCATGAACGTGATCGCCGGTTCATGGTTGATGGCGTCTGTGTGCATGGAGCGGATGAAACACATGTCATCCACCATCTTCGCGGTATAGGGCATCAGTTTGGACACCCACATGCCCGACTTGCCGTGCTGCTCAAACTTATACCGGGACGGCGCAACCGGAAAGCGAGATTGTCCGGAAGTCATTCCCGTAAGCCGCTGACCATTGCGAATCGACTCCGGCAGATCTTTGTCGTACCACTTCGGCATCTCCGGCTTGTAGTCGTACATATCCATCTGCGGCGGGCCGCCAACCATATGCAGGTAGATGACCTGCTTCGCCTTTGCCGGAAGTGCCGGTTTTCCCGTCCCCGCGAAGGCCGCGCCCCCCATGCCGAGCGAACTCAGGGCCGCCATACCAAGGGCATTCCCGCCGCGCCGCAGAAACTGTCGCCGTGTCTCCAGCCGCACCCACTCCTCGACGACGGAGGGAATAGGTTCGTGATCACCCCTGCTCATTTAGTCAACACCTCATCCAGGTTCATCATCTGATTCGCCAGCATCGTCCATGCCGCCTGTGTTTCGGGCTTGATGGAAGGATCGGGTTTGAGTTCCCCAACAGTCAGAAGCTGTCGCGCATCGTCGGGGTGTGCACGGTAGTATCCGTCGAGATCCGCGAAGCTTCGAAGTACAACGCTTGTTTCTTCCGGTCGAAGCGGACGGTCGAGAAGCTGCAGCGCCATGTAGTTCACGCGTGCTGACGTGGTCGGCGCGTTCGCCTTTTTCAGCGTCCGAAGCGCCAGAGCACGTGCGGCCTCCACAAACTGCACATCATTCAGCGTCACCAGGGCCTGGATGGGGGTGTTCGTGCGTTCCCGCCGCACGGTACAGGTTTCGCGGGTCGGCGCGTTAAAGATGTCCAGGGTTGGGAGGAGCGCACTGCGCTTCCAGAACGTGTACATGCTGCGCCGATAAAGAGCATCCCCGTTGTCCCGCTTGTAGTCGCGTGTGTTGCTCCCGATAATCGCGACCGCATCCCAGATACCTTCCGGCTGATACGGTTTGACGCTCGGACCACCGATGGTGTTTTTGAGAAGTCCGCTCGACGCCAGTGCATAATCCCGGATCATCTCGGCATCCATACGGAAGCGCGGTCCGCGCGACAGAAGCCGGTTGTCCGGATCGACCAGTTTTTTCCGAGGGGTGACGGTCGCCGCCTGCCGGTAGGCAGAAGACATTACGATCTGCTTAAAGAAATGCTTGACATCCCAACCGTGCTGGCGGAAATCTACGGCGAGCCAGTCCAGCAGCTCCGGATGAGAAGGGGCCTCCCCGCTGACGCCGAAGTCACCGGCGGTACGAACCAGTCCCTGCCCGAACACCTCCTGCCAGAACCGATTGACCGTGACCCGCGCCGTCAGCGGGTGTTCGGGCAGAAAAAGCCACCTTGCGAAGCCCAGCCGGTTGCGTGGGAAGCTCTTTGGCATGGGCGGCAGGGCAGCAGGAGTGCCCGGCTTAACCGGATCTTTTCGCTGATCATATTCCCCACGGTTGAGGACATACGCCATTGCCGGCTTGTCCCGCTCCTGCGCCACATGAGCAACCGTTCCGCGCATCCGTATCTGGCTGTCTTCCTGGTCCAGCGCCGCTTGTTTCGCAACCGTGGCACGGTAAGGAGCATCCCTGCCCGCCAGCCACCATCCGAAGAGTTCATCTCTCTCAGCCGGGGATAGTGCCGGTGTCTTGCGGGAGACAAGGTAACCGGCGCGCGTTCCCTGCGCCAGGCTTACCGCCTCAGCCGAAGAGAGCACGCGGTTATAGAGCCGCACATCCTGGATTCCCGCCCCTTCAACGCCGGACCCACCGCTGCGCTGACCGATCTTGAACGGCGCCGTGGTTCGGATCGTGTTTTTCAGTGCATCCGCAGCGGCGGTCGTCACCTGGGGAACGCCGTCAACATAAATGGCAACCGAATCTTTCTTCGCGCCGCCATTATAGGTAAAAAGCACATGGTGCCATTTCCCCGCAGTCAGCGGATCTCGCGTCACAACCTTCAGGGCGTCCGAGGGCCACTTGTGAATGATATGCGAAGCGACACGGTTACCCTCCACCCAAATATCCCAGCCCCGAAAATCCTGCTTCTCGTCCATACGCGAGATGATCGCCCCGCCTGCGTTACCCTTGGGCAGGTTGACCCAGGCAGCATAGGAGAACGACTGATCTTTCTCCCAATCCCCTGCTTCCGGAACCTCGAACGACGTCTCCATCTTACGCTGGAATGCTTTCGGGGCGGTCTGTCCGGCAACCCAGACCGGATCTTTGGCCCCTACAGCGGTCAGGGTAAGAGGCTGTCCATTCCACGTCGTCAAGGCTGTTTTGCCCGTCCCCTCCGAAAGCGGGGCCTGAAACGACAGCCCCTTGACCGGAATCTCCGACGTAATCGCCGATGTGACATCGGGTGTCGTCATCCAGCGGTTAAAATCAGGACGGGCGGCGGTCTTGCGTGCCAGAACGGCCTGCTTTGCCGCCTTGCGCTCGCGGTCCAGAGCCTTCCACCGACTCATGTCCTTTTTGTCGGGAACGACCATTATCGGCGGCGTATCCTTGATGTTTCCATCCATCGGAGCCTGCGTCGTATTGTTGAAGAAAGCCGATAAAGCGTAAAACTCTTTCTGGGAAAGCGGATCGAATTTGTGATCGTGGCAGACGGCGCAGGCCGCCGTTGTTCCCATCCAGACCTGGGATGTCGCGTCTGTGCGGTCCCTCGTGTAAAGGACAGCATACTCTTCGGCAATCGCACCGCCTTCATTTGTCGTAATGTTGCAGCGGTTAAAACCGGTTGCGATTCGCTGGTCCAGCGTTGGATTAGGCAGCAGATCCCCGGCAAGCTGTTCAATGGAGAACTTGTCAAAGGGCATGTTGCGGTTGAACGCATTGATCACCCAGTCTCGATACGACCACATCTCCCGGTAGTTATCGAAGTGGATACCGTTTGTATCCGCGTAACGGGCCGCGTCAAGCCAGTAGCGGCCACGGTGCTCGCCCCAGGTGGGTCGGGCCAGGTACTGATCGACCAGCTTCTCATAGGCATTTGGAGCTTTATCCGCGACAAATCGTTCTACCTCAGCGGTTGTTGGTGGAAGACCTGTCAGATCCAGACTCACCCGCCGTGCCAGCGTTCGCCGGTCCGCCTCAGGCGCGGGTGCGAGGCCCGCTTTTTCCAGCCGCGCGAGAACGAACTGATCGATCGGATTTCGAACCCACGACGCATTCTTTACTTTGGGCAATGCAGACTGTTTTGGCGCGATGTAGGACCAGTGCGGTTCGTAGACAGCCCCCTCTTTAACCCAGCGCGTCAGAATTGCAATCTGATTCTTCGTCAGCGTCTTGTGCGACTCTTTCGGCGGCATAATCGCTGTTTTGCCAAGAATACGCTGGATAATCTCACTCTTCGCGGGGTTGCCGGGGACTATCGCCGCGGTACCGCCCCTGAGAACAAGGGCATCGCTGCGTTTATCCAGGCGGAGGCCCGCCTGACGTGAGGCGGAGTCCGGACCATGGCAGGAGTAGCAATTCGCGCCGAGAATTGGCAGAACATCCTGGTTGAAGCGCAGTGGAGCGGGTGCCGTCGTCTTTGGCTTGGGCAGCGGAACCGCGGAGGCAATGGTCGCAGCCGCCAGAGCGAGTGCCCCCGCCGACCACCCCAGCGTGAGTGGCGAGAGCTTGTGTTTGTTGAAGGTCAGCATCGTCCATCTTTCAGCCGAAATCAAGTCGCTATCAAGTCTACAGTATACACAATATTAAACTTTTGACGATTCTACAACCACCCTATCTGCTGATAATCTATAATATTCTCCTGCACGATCTGACCTGTGCTGCCTGCCCCACGGCAAAAAAGGAACTGCGGGCAGCCGTGCCGAAATAGCCTCATACGTTCCCGAAGGAGTGAATTCCATGGCATCATCGCCTGATTCTCATACACGACGCCGTCAGTTTCTACGCACCGGAGGCGCGGCGCTTGTTGGCCTTGCCGCCCGTCAGCTGCCCGCATTTGGCGCGGAAGCTGATGTGCCGACCCCAGTTCCGCCACCACGATTGGGAAGCGGCGAACATACCTATGACTGTGTACACGACTGGCTGGCACCACCCCCGAATATCCTCTGGGGCGATACACAGGGAGTAGCCCAGGACCGGGCCGGGCGCATCTACATATCGCACACGGTGCATCCTCAGAGCCAGTCCAAAGATGCCATCGTCGTATTTGATAAGAACGGCAAGTTTGTGACCTCGTGGGGGTCGCGCTTTGCCGGAGGCGGGCATGGTCTGGACATTCGGCGCGAGGGACAGACTGAGTACCTGTACCATTGTGACACCGCCCACCGTCTCGTTGTCAAAACGACGCTCGACGGCACCGTAATCTGGGAAAAAGGCGCACCCGAGGAGCCTAAAGTCTACGATGACACCCACAAGTTCGTGCCGACCAATGTCGCGCTTTCGCCGCAGGATGGGGGCCTGTATATTGCGGACGGTTATGGGTCCTCGTACATCCATCAGTACGATGCCAAAGGTCAGTGGGTACGAACCTTCGGCGGTGCGGGAGACGGCCCCGGACAGACGAAAACGCCGCACGGGCTCTTTGTTGACAATCGAGGAAAAGAACCTCTACTGGTCGTCGCCGACAGGGGCAACAATCGGCTTCAATACTTTACTCTCGACGGAAAGCATGTTCGGTTCGAGAAGGAAGGAATGCGTCGGCCCTGCCACTTCGACCGTCGAGGCGATGAACTCCTTGTCCCCGACCTTGACAGCGTCATCACGATTCTGGACAAGAATAACAAAGTCGCCGCGCAGATCGGTGACGGCTTCCCATCGAAACTGCGCGGCGCTTCAAGAGACCAGTATATTCCCGGAAAGTTCATCCACCCGCACGGCGCGAAGTTTCTGAACAACGGCGACATACTTGTCGTGGAATGGGTGCCGACCGGGCGCGTGACCCTTCTCAAGAAGGTCAAGAACGGCTAAGCGGATTCTTATTGTGCCGTCACCGTCGGACAGGTAATGCCTTTCCCGGTTTTTGCACCGGGGGGGCCTTTTCTGGCGGCACAATTCCCTGAATCATCTCAAGCGCCTTATCCACGGACACGGCGCTGAAGTTTAAAACCAGTCCCGCCCACGCCCCTTTGTTGTAATTGAGCATGGAGTTTACGGAGCGCGCAAACTGAACTGGGGGGCTAACAGGTTCCGGCAGTGGTTGTAAGGAGGATCGGCCTGCCACCTGCGGATAGTCTACATAGCCGAGATCGATGAGCGAGACGGCAGAAGCCTTTTGCGCTTCCTGAAACGCGTTTTGCGGCTGCATCGGATCGAAAATCGCCCGTCGCGGAACAGCGTCCCCCTTTTCCCAGCGCGAGAACCAGCCATACCCATTCGTGCCGGTGTCCAGGTTCTGCAAGTAGAGGGGGAAACCCCCTTCCACTTGAGGGAGTGATGACTTTAAAGAGCGGTACAGGCTCGCCAGCGACCTAGTCACTGTTTCCACTCGAAAGCGGTTCCATTCCGCTTCGCTGTTAACGCCTGTCGGACGTGGCTCAGGCGGGGCCATAAGAAACTGCGGCTGTTCATCCGCGAAAAACGGCAGTCGAAGATCTACAGTTCCCACATAAGCGCCAGGATGTATGTCAATGGGATCGAAACCCACAGAACGGATAAAGGCAACCCGCGCCGCAGGGGTGTATCCCACCGCGATCTTGTTGTCCTGACCACTGAAAAACCGACTCGGTGGTGGCATGCTGTATCCAGGGGGAGCGGTGTCCAGCAGAGCCATACCCGACAGCCCCGGCGTACGAGCAATTTCGCTCAGGCGCTTTGCCAGACGTTCACTGAGCCCCGGAGAATCCGGTCGTACCCACCCGCGTGTGTTCTGAAGATTGAAGTTATACATCGCCGGATCGGTATCCGCCGCGATGGCGTTTTTCACGCGGCGCTGGGCTACAACTATGGGAGGTTCTCCCGTGATAGTAACGTCCTGTGTATCCTCGGAAGAAGCCGGGCTTACAGCAGAGTCAGGGAGGTCAGATGAGGGCGATAGGCTGAAGAGCCGTAACCCCGCTACGATTTCAAGCAGAGGCTTTTGTTTTTGCGCTTCGGCAATGGCTGCCGAAATCAGCGCTTTAGATTTATTCGTCCCCGCGGTATCCGCTTCGGCGGAGGCAACCGACACCGGCAGCAGGAGCCAAACCTGTTTGAAGCCACGCTCCCGTGCAGCTCGGACAACTTTTCGGGCGTCCTCCTCCGTTTTTGGGGTCATGAACAGCACCCCCCCTACCGGCATGCTTGCGGGAACGCTGGCTACATCGGCGAGTTTAGGGCGAGCGGCAGCGGGATTTTGATCGTAGGAGGTAGTGGGCGGAAGGAGGCCACTTATAAAATCTCCTCCCCCGTAAAGTGAACTCTGGTCTCGAACCTCTCCGACTCCCGGCACGAGGAGGCAGGTTCGGACCTGGACAGAGACCGAAACCGTACCGTTGTTCACGATATCGCGATGCTCGCCATTGTACGTCGACCTCGTTTTGTCGTAGGAAGCGATCCCCTGACGCACCAGTTCCTGCTGCTCCGCCGAGAGGTCGGACAGGGGTATCATCGCTCCCTGATAACGCCCCATCGTTGTTTTCCAGCCGTCCTCAACAGTCTTGCTCGCTTTACCGGTCAAAGCGTTCGGATCTTCCGGGGCAAATCCAATATGCTGAAGCGGCTGCTGCTTTTGAATAGCCTCCTGAAGGGTGCGCTGTGTTTGCGAGGCATGCTCCTGGGCCGCCTGTGTCCACTCGCTGATGCGCGCGAGGCGAGATCCAATTCCTTCTAAATCTTCGGTCAGGATAAAGACACCTTTCGGGCTCCCATCGCTGACATAACGGATCGCGCCGGTCAGGCTCCAGCAGAGCGCCTGCAGCGCATCACTGGCACGAACCGTCTGCGTATCGTCCGCTCGTATCCAGAGCAGCTGTTTCGCCGCACGTCCATCGGCAAAAATCTCCGTCCGTGTCGCGGTCCGAATTCTTGCCATCAGCTCTCCTACCGTCTTCACCCCGGCGAGAGAAACCTCCGCTTGAAGCGTGGGAGCAGCGAAATCTATCTGCTGCGGCTTCAGACGGTTGGGGACAGTGCTGCGAACCTGCTGACCGTAGAGCTTTTCGCGGTCATATCCATTGTTATAGGTGTTCAGTACCGCAATATCGGTACCCGCCGTCTCATTACCCAGTTGGTGGCGGAAGTTGGCGTCCCCCTCAAGCGGCACGCTGAACTGAGCGGTTCGATTGATTCTGAGACGAACCCCGCTGCGCTGTGCACCTGACACGATGACGGGCTTGTCATCGGGGGTATTTGTCCAGGAACGATTTCCGAGCGCTCGCTGGCGGCGGATCACCATCGGGTCGGGAATGTAGGACAGGAATAGTTCACGCTGCTCGCCGGTAAGGTCGTCGACCCCCAAACCATTCGCACTTCCCAGAATCTTCCACTGGGCAGCGGTGAGTGATGCCTGCAGCATTCTCAGTTTTTCCGAGCTCTGCAGATTAGCGAAGTAATCCGGCCTCCCAAGCTTTGTGTTGAGGACCACCATCTCCGTCGGCGCTAAAACCGACATACCTTTCAGACGAACGACGCGTCGTCCAAAAAAGTCGGCGAGATCCGTAATGCGATAACGTCCGTCTGTCATTCGTTCCGGCGGCTGAGGCGGGCGAATGGGCAGCATGTTTCCGTCTGGGCCGATCTGCGGCTTTCGAATTGCCACCTGCCACGCAGGCCGCACGACTTCCGGAGCCACCGCAATTAAGGGACCGCGCGTGGCTGAATCCCACACAGCGGCGTCCAAACCGACGTTCAGTG
>JAZKEA010000387.1:10843-12445 GCA_040387315.1 Armatimonadota bacterium
GTTCAGAGGCGGGGCAACACGGTTATTGGCGTTCTGCCCCGCCGACACCGCATTACTATTCGTGATAACAGTGCCATCAGGAAGTATATTTTGCGTTGTGACAGACCCGGTTTGAGCACGAACTTCACGACAGAGATCACTACGAGACATAACCGCCAGCGTCAGAATGGTAAAGATGGCACAGCGTGAGGTATGCATAGAACTGCCTTCTCCTTTTCTCCGGTGCGTGAAATTCACGCCTCTTCGGAGCAAGGATTCGGCGCAAAGGCAACGCTATCCTGCCGGACAAAAGAAAAGCCCGATACGGAGTATCCGCACCGGGCAATACGATTGACTGACACGGAAAGCTTATGCTGCGTTATCCGCGCCCTGGCTGATCTCATGGAGGAACCACGTACGGCGCTCGGCGGCGTCCAGAAGTTCCTGCAGAAGATCGTTTGTCGGGTAGTCCCGCGCCTCATCCGTGACCTCGATAGCGTCGCGTGTGGTTTTGAGAGACTTTTTGTTTTCGTCCAGAAGGCGCTCGATCATCGCCTGCGGAGTAACATAATCTTCGTCATCGTCAGCGACTTCGGTCAGTTCCTGAATGTGATTGATGGAGCGAATGGTCGTTCCGCCGATCTTCCGGATGCGCTCCGCCAGGGGGTCGATGGCAGCCAGAAGTTCCGCCGCGTGCTCATCGAACATCAGATGGTAATCACGGAAGTGTGACGAAGAAAGATGCCAGTGGAAGTTCTTGTACTTGACGTAAAGCGCAAAGTGGTCGGCGACAATCTGATTGCAGATTTCCGTAACCTTCTGCACCTCTTCCGGCTTCAGGTCCGTTGGGGTAGCAAGCTGGCGAGGGGCGGGATAACCGCCTTTGGGCCGTCCCACCGGTATGCTCTTTGCCGACCCCTTGCGGCTTGTGCCCTCTGTATCTGTCGTCGTCTGCTGCGAAGGTGGTGTCAGAACCGCCATATTAAAATGCTCCTTGATTTCAAATTTTTGAAAAGCTATATTACCCGGATGCTGTAGGATTTTTATCGCCGGGACTTTTTGATGACGTGGCGCGTCCCAATAGCCGCACCGATGCCTGTTATCGTCGGATGCCGTTCGGCGAAGTTGAGCTTCTGACCGCGCGCTTTTTTGTTTCGCGCAGAGACCTTTAGAGCATGACGTGTGGCAACACCTGCCGCAACACCGGTTGCCGTCGGATGCCGCTGAATCACATTTTCTCGGTGAGAAGCAGCAGGCTGAACAGCAAAGGCGGCAGGAACCGCCGTCATCAGAGCGGCAGCAAAAGCAAGACCCCGCTGCAAAGGTTTTTTGGTAGTCATAGAAGTCATCAAATCCTCGTCGTAGGCATGGTGGGACGCGTATCGCGTTCACCATGGTTTTCCCTTTGTGACCTCCGGCAAAACAAAAAGTGCCCGCCATTCTCATAAATGGCGGGCACTTTATCACTCCGAATAAACGGTGCGGGTAACGAGGACTAGAGTTCGAGGCGGACGGCACCCGTAGCACTCAGGTTGCCCGTCGCGCGGAACGGAAGTCCCATCTGCTGAAGCAGGTAGCGAGCCTCTGCGTCGGTGTTGGCGGTGGTAACGATCACAATATCCA
>JAZKEA010000387.1:12455-14416 GCA_040387315.1 Armatimonadota bacterium
TTTATCGTACTCGATCTCAGGGAAGGTCAGCTGCTCCTTCAGACCCATCGAGAAATTGCCTCGGCCGTCAAAGCTGTTCGGGTTGATCCCCTGGAAGTCACGCACACGGGGAAGCGTGATGCTGAAAAGTCGGTCCAGGAACTCGTACATGCGGGCGCCGCGAAGGGTGACTTTGCAGCCAATGCGCGCACCGGCACGCAGCTTGAAGTTTGCGATACTCTTTTTGGCGCGGGTGATAGCGGGCTTCTGACCGGAGATCGCGGTCAGGTCACGAATCGCGTTATCGAGCTGCTTGGGGTCACCACCGGTCTGTCCGGCAACGCCGACTCCCATGTTGATGATAACCTTCTCGATCTTCGGGGCCTGCATCACGTTTTTGTAGTTGAACTGCTTGATCAGCGCGGGAGCCGCCTGATTTTCGTACAATTCGTGGAGGCGCGCCTTTGGGGCCGCAGTGTTGGTTGTCTCTGCCATAATACTTTCGTCTCTCCTGATGCCTCGATTGCCAACCGAGGTTGTACCGGCGCGAGGCCGGAATGGGTTTTGTTGACGGGCGCGTTAGATCGCGCCCGTTGGTTCGGAACTACTTCTCGGGTTCCGCGATAGGAGCGCCGCCACGAGCCGCAATCCTTGTCTTGGTTCCGTCTTCGTTCACCTGATAGCGAGCGCGGGTGGGCTTGCCTTCCGCGTTCAGCAGGGCGACTTTGTTGACCAGAATAGGAGCAGCGACTTCAAGACGACCGCTCTGTGGGTTCGGATTACCGGGTGTCGGCTGACCTTTGGTATGCTTGACGACGATGTTGAGATCCTCAACAATCACCTTGCCGTCTTTGGGCAGAACCTTGGTCACCTTACCGGTGCGTCCCTTGTCTTTTCCCGCGATCACCTGAACGGTATCGCCGGTCTTGATTCGCAATTTGCCCTCGAAGGGCTTGGGGGTCTTTCGCATGGTTTACAAAACCTCCGGCGCGAGCGAAATAATCTTCATTCCACCCGACACACTGGACTCACGAAGCTCACGAGCGATTGGCCCGAAAACGCGGGTTCCGCGTGGCTCCATGTTGTTGGTCAAAACAACGGCGGCATTCTCGTCGAAACGAAGCGTAGAGCCGTCGGTGCGCTTGATTGGCTGCTTGGTGCGAACGATGACCGCCTTAACGACGTCACCCTTCTTCACGTTTGCGCCTGGAGTCGCCGACTTCACGGCAGCGACAATGACGTCGCCGACATGGCCCGTGCGGGTGCTGCTGCCCTTCAGAACACGGATGCAGAGCAGCTGCCGTGCACCGGAATTATCTGCCGCCTTGAGGCGGGTATACTGCTGGATCATTTCTATCTCCCAGCGGCGCAGCACGCTTCCTTTTGGGGAAGCGCGCCCGTCGCTTATCGCCCACGACTATCCGCCGTGAAAGGCGACGTGTTCTCTTCGACGCTTACTTGGCCTTCTCGACCACACGGATCAAGCGCCAGCTCTTCTCTTTCGAGAGCGGTCGGCATTCCATGATCTCGACGGAGTCGCCCGTACCGCACTCGTTGTTCTCGTCGTGCGCCTTGAACTTTTTGCTCCGCTTCATGGTTCGTCCGTAAAGGGGGTGTTGCTTCAGCGAGGTCACCGTGACAACGATGGTCTTATCCATCTTGTCGGAGGTAACCAGACCGCGCAGCACGCGGCGTGTGCCGCGGACCAGCTCTTCACTGGCTGTATCGGCAGTGGTAGTCTCTTCTGACATGGTTCCTACTTCGTCTCCTTCAGTTCGAGCTGGCGCAGGTAGGTCTGGATACGGGCGATCCGCTTGCGCGTGCTGCTCAGGCGGGACGTGTTCTCCAGGCTGCGCTTTCCGAGCGCGAACGTGTCGGTCCAGAGCGTCTTGTTCGCCTCTTCGAGCTGTGCGCGAAGCGCGGCAGCGTCGAGGGAGGACAGCTCTTCCCGAGATTGCTTGGCTATCTTATTATTCGGCATT
>JAZKEA010000387.1:14426-15680 GCA_040387315.1 Armatimonadota bacterium
CTCCGAAGCGTCTTCGGAGACCTCGGCCTCGGCTGCCTCTACCTGCTGGGCAGAGGGAACGTTCGCCTTCTCCTGATCTTTTCGCGTGATAAAGCGCGTCTGGATAGGAAGCTTATGCTGCGCGAGGCGCATGGCTTCCTTCGCCAGTTCTTCGTTAACGCCCTTCATCTCAAAAAGGATACGGCCCGGCTTCACAACCGCTACCCAGCCTTCCGGCGCTCCCTTACCGGAACCCATTCGGGTTTCAGCGGGCTTCTTGGTGTAGCTCTTGTCCGGGAAAACACGGATCCAGATCTTACCGCCACGGCGGATCTTGCGAGTCATCGCAATACGGGCAGCCTCGATCTGGTTCGCTGTCATCCAGCAGGATTCAAGCGCCTGGATCGCGAAATCCCCAAAGTCGATATGGGTACCACCGGACGCCTTGCCCCGGCGGTGTCCACGATGGACGCGCCGGAACTTTACTCTTTTAGGTGCAAGCATGATTTGTTACCTTATTGCCGCTCTGTTTGCGGCGGGTTCGGGGCAGGGCCATCGGAGCCACCAAAGGCCGGATTGACGTTTGCGGGACGGTCCTCACGGGGCCGCTCATTGCCACGGCCACCGGCGCGACCGGCGTTACCGCCGTACCCGCCGCCACCCTGACCGCCGCCATAGCCACCACCGCCACGGTTTCCACCGCCGCCATAGCCGCCGCCACCACCGCGATTGCCACCCTGACCACCGCCATAGCCGCCACGACCGCCGTCTCGTCGGCTTTCGCGCTCGCGCTCTCGGTCGCCACGCTCACGTCGCTCACCACGGTCACGTCGCTCGGACGGAGCCGGAGCCTCGACAGGGCGTCGCATACCGGGAAGGATATCGCCCTTGTAGATCCAGACCTTGACACCGATGTGTCCGTACTGAGTCAGTGCCTCGTCAAAGCCGTAGTCGATGTCCGCACGCAGCGTGTGCAGCGGAATCTTGCCCTGGCGATCCTGCTCCTGACGCGCCATCTCGGAGCCACCTAAGCGGCCCGCAACATGGCAGCGGATACCACGAACGCCAAGCTTCATGGCGCGGGTTACCGCCTGGCGCATTGCACGCTTGTAACCGATACGCTTCTCGATCTGCTGGGCGATGGACTCGGCGACCAGCTGAGCGTTGGTCTCCAGATGCCGGATCTCCTGAACATTGACGTGAACCGTCTTCTTGGTCAGCTTCTCCAGATCGGCCTTCAGCATGTCAACGCCTGCACCGCCGCGACCGATGATG
>JAZKEA010000387.1:15690-19693 GCA_040387315.1 Armatimonadota bacterium
CGCTTTCAGATCGTCGATACCCTTACCGCCACGTCCGATGATGATACCGGGCTTCGCGGTGTGAAGAGTAACCTTGACCTGATTGGCCTGTCGCTCGATCTCGATCTTCGCAATGGCGGCGTTATCCCACCCCTTGCGCTTCTTTGCCATCTTACGGATCTTGAAATCTTCGTACACAAAATCCGCGTACTGCTTGTCGGCATACCACTTGCTGTCGGAGTCACGGTTGACGCCGATGCGGAAACCGATTGGGTGAATTTTCTGTCCCATATTTCGTCCTTACTCGCCTTCCGCCGTCGCTGTGCTGTCCGTCGTCTCTGCGGCTGCCGTCGCTTCCTCTGGTGCTGTCGTCTCTTCGACCGGGGCTTCCGCCACGACCGGAGCCTTCAGCTCAGCGCGAAGAGGCGCCTTGCGGGTCTTGCTTGGACCCGTCTTGACAGCGGGTGCCTCACCCTCGGCAACCACAATGGTGATGTGGCTGGACCGCTTCAGGATGCGATAGGCACGACCCTGGGCGCGGGGCTGGACGCGCTTCATGGTTGGACCGACGTCCACAAAGCAGCGCGCTACCTTGAGGTAGTCGGTAGTCAGCCCGTGGTTGTTCTCCGCGTTCGCCATTGCGGACCGAAGAACATTTGCAATCTCATCGGCGGCGTGGTTCGGCGTAAACTTGAGCTGGTTCAGTGCATCCTGAGCATACTTGCCGCGAATGGTATCCAGTACAAAACGAACCTTGCGGGGCGCCATCCGCACGAACTTAGCCGTGGCCTGTGCTTCTGCCATAGTTGTTTCCTCGGCTCCTTACTTGCGGATTCGGCTGGCTTGACCGGTTCCGCCCGCGTGCCCCTTGAAGGTGCGCGTAAGAGCGAACTCGCCCAGCTTGTGGCCGACCATGTTCTCGGTGACAAAGACCGGCACATGCTTGCGCCCGTCGTGAACAGCTAATGTATGACCAATGAACTGAGGGAAGATGGTCGAGCGGCGGGACCAGGTCTTAATGATCCGCTTCTCGTTCCTTCCGTTCATTGCTTCGATTTTATCGAAGAGCTTTTGGTCCACGAATGGACCCTTCTTCGTAGATCGTCCCATGTATTCTTTCTAACTCCTGCCCCATTTCTGCCGATGACAGTGGGAGCGTGGTCAGGGTTTCGTTACCGAAACCCCGCCAACGTGGACGCAAGTGGTTAACGCGATAAAGCGCTGGAACTACTTGCGGCGCTTGACGATGAACTTGTCCGTAGACTTGTTGCGCCGGGTCTTGAAACCAAGCGACAGGACACCGGTCTTTGAAACCGGACCCTTCTTTCGGCCGACAGGGGATTTACCCTCACCACCACCGTGCGGGTGGTCCCGCGGGTTCATAACGACACCGCGGACGTGGGGGCGAATGCCCTTCCAGCGAGACTTGCCCGCTTTGCCCCAGGATTCATTCTCATGGTCGATATTTCCGACCTGACCGATGGTAGCGCGGCAGGTAACCAGCACGCGCCGCATCTCGCCGGAAGGCAGACGCAGAAGCGCGTACTTGTCTTCCTTTGCCATCAGCTGAGCGGAACCGCCTGCCGAGCGCACCATCTGGGCGCCGCGACCGGGCATCAGCTCAATATTGTGGATCTGCGTACCGACCGGGATATTCTGAATCGGGAGCGCATTTCCAGGCTTGATGTCCGCTGCGGGGCCACTGGCGATCGGATCGCCGACCTTCAGGCCGACGGGGGCGATGATATAGGACTTCACGCCATCCGCGTAAACGAGAAGCGCAATACGGGCGGAGCGGTTCGGATCGTACTCGATTGCCGTGACTGTCGCCGCAACATCATCCTTAATTCGCTTGAAGTCGATGATGCGGTACATCTGCTTGTTGCCGCCGCCGTGATTACGAGCGGTCAGAACGCCCCGGTTATTGCGCCCACCATGGTTCTTTTTAGGCTGAAGCAGGCTCTTTTCCGGCTTCTTCCCCTTGGTGAGTTCTTCAAACGTCGAGATCGACATGAAGCGTCGGCCTGGCGTTACAGGCTTATACTGTCTTGTTGCCATTGCTTATTCCTTACACGCCCTCGAAGATCTGGATGCTCTGCCCTTCCGCAAGAGTAACGATGGCTTTCTTGTAGCCGGTCGTCTTACCCACGGAGTAGCGGCCAAAGGCGCGGAAGCGCTTCTCTTTGCCCTTAACATTCAGCGTATTGACATCGGTCACGATCAGTGGCTGACCGTCAGGCTGCGTAAACAGCGACGTAACCGCCTCGCGAATCTGGATCTTGTTTGCACCCTTGTTTACCACGAAGGCGTAGCGTCGCTGGCCGTTGGCCTCCAGCGCTTTCTCCGTGATAATAGGTCGCTCAATGACTTTATAGAGATCAGGCATTTTCGGTCTCCTCGGCAGGCTCGCTGCTCCACTGCTTTTCGATCTTCTCTACTGCGGAGCGGGTGATAATGACCATTCCGCCATCCACCACATCACGGGTCGAAAAGTTCGGCGCGATACGCAGCGTCACGTTGCCGATATTGCGAAGCGACTTGAAGACGTTCTCCGTGGACTCGTCGAGAATCACCAGAGACTTCTTCGCTCCTGCGGCGACCTCGGCAACAAACGCTGCCGCGGCCTTCGTCGAAAACTCACCCTCGCCCAGCGGGAACTGGTCAATGATCACCAGCTCACCATCGGCAAGCTTGGAGGACAGCGCCGCCCAGATCGCGCCACGGCGCATCTTCTTCGGAAGCGCAAAGCCAAGGTCACGCGGATGCGGACCGTGCGCCGCGCCACCCTTACGGTAGTGCGGTGCAACGATGGAGCCCTGTCGTGCCCGACCGGTACCCTTCTGTCGGTACGGCTTGCGGCCGCCTCCCAGCATATCGCCACGCCCAGGGGCGTTGCGGGTGTCCTGACGGCTGTTCTCCAGCTCCGTTCGGACAGCCTGGTGCATCAGCGCCAGGTTGCGCGGCGCGCCGAATATGCGCTCGGACAGAGTCAGCTCGCCGGCTGTCCCGCCGCCCTTCGTTTTTATCGCCACGGTTGGCATAATTTTTCTCCGTTATGTAAGCAGGCCCGTATACTTTATTTCAGCCGAGGGGATTCGGCCTTCGCACGGGCGAAACGAAACCGGTCAGGTTCCGTCGATAATACGCTTCAGACCGTTTCCGGCCCCTCGTAAAAGCATGGAGGGTGAAGAAGCGTTTGAGCGCTTTTTAGAAGTGCGCCTTCTGGATAAGAACCAGGCCGCCATTGGCGCCCGGAACCGCTCCACGGACAAGCAGAAGATTCCGCTCGGTATCCACCTGAACAACCTTCAGGCCCTGCTGAGTAACGCGCTCGTTACCCATGCGGCCCGGTCGCTTCGTGCCTTTGAAAACACGGGCAGCGTCGGTCGCACCCGCGGACATAGGCTTGCGGTGGATCATGGAACCGTGGGTCATTTCGCCGCCACGGAAGTTGTAGCGCTTCATAACACCGGCAAAACCCTTACCTTTGCTGGTTCCGGCGATCTGAACCTTCTCGCCGACCTCGAAAAGGTCTGCCTTGAACTCATCCCCTACCGCAACCGTCGCGCCATCCTGGAGATCGATCTCACGTAGGAACCGCTTGGGCTGGATTCCCGCATGGTACAGGTGTCCCTGCTGCGGGCGGGTCAGCTTCTCGACCTTAACATCTTCGAAGCCGAGTTGAGCGGCGCTGTAGCCGTCCTTCTCCAGCGTCTTGACCTGCGTGACGACATTCGGGGTCACCGAAAGCACGGTAACGGGAACAACCCGACCGTTCTCGTCAAAAATCTGCGTCATCCCGACTTTCTTGCCGAGGATGCCTTTAACTGACATACGTACCTCCACGGCGCACCTGGGGGCAGAGCCCTTGCGTGTCGCGGTTTATTTTATTAGGAATAGCTGATTACAGCTTGATTTCGATATCGACGCCGGACGGCAGGTCCAGGCGCATCAGAGCGTCGATGGTCTTGGGACCAGGGCTGAGAATGTCGATAAGACGCTTGTGCGTCCGCATCTCAAAGTG
>JAZKEA010000388.1:0-10786 GCA_040387315.1 Armatimonadota bacterium
GTTGGGGAAGACAGCTGCGGACACGATCAGCTGTGGCTTCGCCTGATGCGCCGCAAGCGCGATCTGCTGCACTGCTTCGGTCACTACACTCTGCCGCCAGGTCTTCCACTGTTTCGGATACAGGTAGTGCCATGCAAGGCGATTCGTGCGCGTTTTGGCGTCCGCGAAATCGATATCGTTTTGAGAAATCTGCGGAATCAGCCAGGAGCGAAACGCCAGCAGGTCCGCACGGGAGAAGGAATACCGTTCGCTGGGAAACCGAACATAGTCGAAGTGAATACCGTCCACCTCGTAACGTGTTGCCACATCCAGGAAGACGTTCTTTGTATACTCTCGGACGCTCGGAAGCGCCGGGTCAAGAAACGCGCCTTCGCAGTCGGGCTTTGGGGTCACGGAGGAGTTACCGTTGCGATCCTGGACAAGCCATTCGCGATGCTGGTTAACGACGTGACGCGAGGAGTAGGGGAGACGTGACTTGTGCCAGACTAGGAAGGTATTCATCCAGGCGTGGACTTCCAGCCCGGCCTTGTGTCCCTCGGAGACTGCGACCGCCAGCGGGTCAAAATCAAGCGGCTGATCTGCTAACTCTTCGGAACGGGGTTCAAAGCGTGAGTCGTAAAACGCATCGCCGCGTCCCCGAACCTGCACAAAAAGCGTATTGAAATGATGTTTCTTCGCCAGGGCAACCGCATTGCGGATCTTCTGCGGGGACGTCATTGAATCGCGTACGACCCACATCGCGCGTATCTCGCCGCGTTTAACCTCCGTCGAACCAAACGTCTGTGACGGCATCGTCGATAACGGTGACATTTCCTGATGCGGGGCAGAGGCGGAGGCCGAAGCAGAATGCAGGGTAGCGGAGACGCCAGCGCAGAGAAGCGCAGCACCGATGGGAGCGGCGAACCAGCGCGCCGCCGGGGGAATAAACATCAACAATCCTCCTCGGAAGCCGTCAGGGCATCTTTTTCCTGCGGCTGCGCCACCACCGAGGGCGTGATTTGATGGCAGCGCGAGTGTGTTCCAGGGCGGAACTAATGCGGCATTGTAACGGAATCCGGCGCTTCCTGCCAACCCCAGAGACGCGATGAACGGGGGAGTAATACGACCACTTGACAGCAGCGAAAGAAGTATTCAAACTGTCAGGTAGTTCCACTGCTTCATCAGATGAGGAGACGTCACAATGGCAGATACGCTGGAAGATTTCTTGACAAAGATTCGTCGGGACCTGGCAGCACTGCCCACCGACGAACGCGAGCGTCGCCTGGATTCGGTTTCGGAAGAGCTGGCCCGCTTTATCGCGGTCCGTCTCGATCAGGGACTGGACGAAGAAACGGCGACTGCCGAGGCGATTCAAGAGTTCGATTCCGCGTATCAAGTCACCCTTGATGCCAGAGGAACGTCGACAAACCGATTCAGCGGCAACCTTTCCCCGATATTCGTTGCCGCACTTTACTGCGCGGTTGCCAACAAAGCCGTGGCGCTTCTCATCGGGTCTTTTATTCAACTGATCTCAGGATGGTCTTTACCGTCGTTCACCAGCCTGCGTGTTTCACTGTTCGTGTCTCCCGACCCATCGCTTCTGCTTGCGTTTCTTGCGGCGGCGGTTCTGGTGCGGCGAGAGGGTTTCTCGAAGATTGCCGCCACGCTCTCCAGTTCAAAAACTCTGGAAGGAAACGGCGCACGCTGGACCGCGCTGAATCAGGGCTTCCTCTTCCTTCTCAGTCTGGCGATAATTCTGCTGTTCCGGGACGATTTCCCGGTAGCTGCCGGAATTGCCACGGTTCTGCTTCTTTTCATGCTCGCTGCTCCTTTTGCGTCCGGATGGATTGTGGCACGGGCAGTCCCGAAGGCGGGACTTTGCGGCGTTCAGATTGCGGCAGTCACCGGGGCTCTGCTTTCCTTCACCGATCAATGTACCTGGCTCTTCGACTTCGATAATGGTGTTACGTTTGTTTTTCGTGTCCTCTTGTTTTTGCTGGTACTCCTCGGTCAGGCGCTTCTGGTAGCCCTGGCGGTTCTTGGTGCCTATCTCGGCAGCCATGACACTCCCAGACGCCGCTAGTCAGCTCCCCGTCCGGTAAAACTATGAAATTTTCAGAATGGGCTTTTTGTTGCTTGACATGCATCTAAAATCTATGTAGTATATTTCCAGAGGTATTGATATGGCACGCGATCTTCCCCGGGGTGATATCCCAACGCTCATACTGGCAACCCTGACCGAAGGCTCCCGGCACGGCTATGCCATTGCACGCGAGGTGGAGCGCATCAGCAAAGACGCTCTTACATTGCGTGAAGGCTCACTCTATCCTGCTCTGCGCGTTCTGGAACAGGATGGCCTCGTCACCAGCGAGTGGGTGGTTCCACCCAGCGGCGGTCAGTCACGCCGCGTCTACTCCCTCACGGATGAGGGGCGGGCAGAACTCACGAAACGCTCACAGGATTGGCGACAGTACGCCGCATTCATGAACACGATTCTCGGAGGAGGCAAGGACAATGGCAAACAGCAGGCTTGAGGAATATGTGCAGGCGGCAACCGCTCATTTACCGGAATCGGATCGGATGCTTGAGCAAAGAGAGATGCACCAGCATCTTATAGCGATGATTGCGGCACATGAGGAACTCGGCGACACGAAAGAGGCCGCGACCGATGCCGCGCTTAAGCAGCTTGGCGATGCGCGCGTTATCCGTGGGGAACTGCTGAAAACACATCGACGCGCAAAGTTCCACAGCCTGATGCGTTATCAGTTCTCGGAATTTTGGACCGCTTCGGCAGCGCCGGCGGCCTTCGGGGTGGTTATTGGCGGCGGTATTTGCGGGGCTCTCTATGCTCGCAAGCGTTTTCCACTCCAGCTTGGTGCCATCCTGACGGCAGGAAGCGTTCATACAGCTGTCGTCGTCGGGTTGGGTTTAGCCGCAGGGCAGAACTGGTTTGTTATCGCGTCGTTATGCGCCCTTTACTGGGGCTTGTTCCTGAGTTGTGCGCTGCTGGGGTTTGGTATCGGAAATGTTCTGCTTCAGCCGAAACGGGAATCTTTCACGACCGTTGCTAAAACCTCGAACACAGCTAGGTCGTTGACAGCCTTGGCAAGCGTCGCCCTCGTTCTGGTTCTGGGAGGCTCCGCCGGGTTCTGGCAAGTACAGCATCAGAGGCAGCAGCGAACGCAGCAGCTTGTGGAGAAAGTGCGAATCGCTGAGGCCCAATATCAGCTTGAGCTCCAAAAGATGCACCGTTCGCGTTAGTTTCAGTGTTCTCGGCTCGGCTTTTACGGCAGAAGGGCAGTACGGGAAATAGAGATGACAAATCTTAAGTTGGAACAGTATGTGGAGAAAGTGGCGGTAAATCTGAAGTCGCTGCCGGAGTCGGAGCGAACGTCACAGCTCGACGAGCTGCGTCAGCATCTGGAATCCCTTGTCGCCGCCAGGAGAGCAGAAGGGGAGAGTGAGGAGATCGCCACAGAGACTGCGCTAAAGCAGTTCGGCAGTGCGCGGGAAATTGGTGCAGACCTGAGCCGAAGCGTCTGGCGAATGCGTCTCAAGCGGCTGCCGGAGCCGGTTGTTACTGCGCTTTCGTTAATTGCTGCGATTTCACTAACGACACTGTTTTTCCAGTTCGGCGTTGGTCCCATATTACGAGCGGTTGTGCCGGTGCTTCCGCCTCCATCCGGGGTTCCCGCGCGTGCGGTAACGACGCATATGGCTGTGCTGACTCCGTCCTTTCTATTCGGAATTGCCGCCTTTGCCCTGCTCCTCTTTCGGGATGGTGCGGCACGAACAATCCGCGGCTTGATGAACCTGCAAACGGCAGTTGGCGCGGCGTTGATCTGGCTGGTGATCAGTAAGTTAGGTGGGTCGATACTGTTCCTATCCCTGGGTCACGCCTTACAGGCGAATCAACTCTGGGACGTGGAGGCGCTCGGAGTTATCAGTCCAGTCTGTAGTCTTGTTCCCGCCGCTGTTGCCGCATGGATAGTGACTCGCATCGTTCCCCGTTCCGGTGTGGCGGGAATCGCTGGTTCAATTCTGGTTAGCAGCCTCGCGAGCCTGATGGACATCGCGTGGAACTCTGGATTTGGCAGTTTGGCTTTCTTCCATTCCCTGTTAACCTATGGATTCTGGACCGTTCCTTATCTGGCAGTTGCAATGGCTTTCGCCTTTCTGGCGTCCGGCCTGAATCGGAGGCAACGTTATGCACGAGCCGCTTGACCAGTATTTAGCGACCGTTCGCAAAGGACTTCGAACGCTGCCGCCCGCCGAGCAGGAGAGCGAGATTGCGGAACTGCGCCAGCACCTGGAAATGCTGTCACTAGTGCACGAGGAATTAGAGGACAGTAAGAATCGCGTCGCTGCCGCTATCGAGCAGTTCGGGCAGGCGTCTATGGTGCGGCGGCGCCTTGTCGCAGCCTACCGCCGCCGGCGGCTGGCTCGTTTTCGTCACACCTGGTTTGGAGCCGTTCTCTGTACGGTTTTCTCAGCCGCTCTAGGAGCAACGGTTTCTTCCTACATACTATTCCCGTTCGGCAGGTCTCTCGTTGGTGAGAATATAAACGCAGAAAGTCTCAGCCTCTTTATCGTGTCTTTCTGTGTTGCGCTTTTTCTGGAATGCTGGTTTATCGGGTGGCTTTCCAGCCGCCTGAGTGGCTGGCGCTGCCTGCCGGTTATCGCGATCTGGATAGTATTTTTCTATTGCATTTATGCAGCTCCACAGTTCCGGCACGAGGATATGCCGTACGCCATCTGGATGCAGACCGTGATAACCACCACGATCATCATGGCGACGCCGTTGCTATCGGCTTTTGTCGGGCTGAAGCGGCAATTGGTGTTACGCAGAGCCTAATAGAAAGCAAAACCGCCGTGATGCTCATCACATCACGGCGGCTTTTTCTTTTAGTATTGCCTGAGCTTATGCCATCAGCATCTTGTCTGACCGCATCTCCTGGCTGACGCCGGGGATGAGCAGGCGGGGAACTATCTTACCGTCCGAACCCGCATCCACGACGATGGTATCGCCGGGGGCGAATTCTTTTCGAAGCAGCCCCGTACTGATCGGGTTATCGACGAGTCGCTGGATTGTGCGGCGCAGGGGACGTGCCCCATACAGGGGATCAAATCCCTGTTCCGCCAGCTGATCCTTTGCCGCCTCCGTCACCTGGAGCTTTATATCGCGCTCCGCGAGGGCCTTTTCCGTCCGTTTCAGCAGAAGCGAAACGATCTGCGCGATCTCCCTGCGGTTCAGCGCATGGAACACGATGATCTCGTCGATACGGTTGATCAGCTCCGGTCGCAGATGTCCCCGAAGCTCCTCCGTGACCTTGGTTTGCATCTTCTCGTAACGCATCTGCGCTTCGACTTCGGATGCCTCGGCGGGAATGGCCTCGATCAGATGTGAGCCGATGTTGCTGGTCATCAGGATGACCGTGTTCTTGAAGTTCACGACCCGGCCCTGACCATCCGTCAATCGTCCGTCGTCGAGGATCTGCAGCAGGACGTTGTAAACATCCGGATGCGCCTTCTCGATCTCGTCCAGAAGAATGACCCGGTAGGGACGGCGGCGAACCGCCTCCGTTAGCTGGCCGCCTTCTTCATAGCCGACGTAACCGGGAGGAGCGCCGATCAACCGTGCGACACTGTGCTTCTCCATGTACTCGCTCATGTCAATACGGACGAGCGCGGCCTCGTCGTCAAACAGGAACTCCGCCAGCGCCTTGGCAAGCTCGGTTTTACCGACCCCGGTCGGACCCAGGAACAGGAACGAACCGATGGGGCGTTTCGGGTCACTGAGTCCCGCACGCGACCGACGAATCGCCTCCGAAATCGCCTCGATAGCCGCGTTCTGCCCGATGACGCGCTTGTGAAGCTGATTTTCGAGTCCCAGCAGCTTTTCTGCCTCGCCCTCAAACAAGCGGGATAGGGGGATTCCGGTCTGCCGGGCGATTATTTCGGCGATATCCTTC
Organism: Armatimonadota bacterium; assembly: GCA_040387315.1. GTDB lineage: Bacteria > Armatimonadota > Armatimonadia > Armatimonadales > Armatimonadaceae > JACMJB01. The sequence continues at coordinate 5,952 of JAZKEA010000388.1, forward strand.
TCATCCACGACGGAGCTTCGCCCCGTCTCACCTTCCCAGGTGTCGCGCGCTTTCGTGAACTCCGCGCGAAGCTGCTGCTCCTCGTCGCGGAGGTGCGCGGCCCGCTCATAGTCTCGTGCCTCGGCGGCGTCCTTACCCTCGGCAATCACCTGACCAAGCTTCTGTTCCAGGTTCTTGATGCTGTCCGGCATTGCGGACAGCGTGATCCGAACCTTGGAGCCCGCCTCATCCATCAGATCAATGGCCTTGTCCGGCAGGAAGCGTTCCGTGACGTAGCGCGCCGATAACTGTGCGGCGGCGACGAGCGCCGCATCCGTGATCTTTACCTTGTGGTGCGCCTCATACTTGGGGCGGAGACCCATCAGGATCTGCACGGTATCATCGACGGTCGGCTCCGGGACAAAAACGGGCTGGAAGCGGCGCTCCAGCGCGGCATCCTTCTCGATGTTCTTGCGGTACTCATCGAGCGTCGTCGCGCCAACGCACTGCAGTTCGCCTCGCGAGAGGGCAGGCTTCATCAGGTTAGACGCATCCATCGCCCCCTCCGCCGCGCCCGCGCCAACAACGTTATGAAGCTCGTCGATGAAAAGGACGACCTGGCCGGCCGCCTTTTTGACTTCCTCCATAACCCCCTTCAGACGCTCCTCGAATTCACCCCGGAACTTTGCTCCCGCGACCATACCGCCAAGGTCGAGCGACAGGAGCGTCCGTCCACGCAGCGATTCCGGTACATCTCCGGCGATGATTTTCAGCGCCAGCCCCTCGACAATCGCCGTCTTGCCGACGCCAGGGTCTCCGATAAGCACTGGGTTATTTTTGGTGCGGCGAGAAAGTACCTGAATTACCCGTGTGATCTCCTCATCGCGCCCGATGACGGGGTCGATTTTCCCGTCGCGTGCGAGGGCTGTGAGATCCCGGCTGTACTTCTGCAGCATCTCGTACTTGCTCTCGGCGTTCGGACTGTCGACACGCTGGCTTCCGCGAATCTGCTGCAGCGCACGATAAACGCGCTCCTCATCCACGCGGAACTGGGCGAGAATCCGGGAGGCGGGACTGTCCGTCTCCTTGATCAGACCAAGAAGCAGATGCTCGACGCCGACGTACTCATCCTTCAACCGCTTCGCTTCCGATTCGGCGAGATCGAGCACACGCTTACCGCGAGGTGTTATGTATATCTGCGCCTCGCCCCCGCGCTCCTGCGAACCGGATAATTTAGGTGATCTGGCCAGCTCCTCTTCGATACGTCGTGCGACATCCCGTACCTCAACCCCGATGCGCTGGAGAATCTGCGGCCCGAGACCCTCTTCCTGTTCGAGAACGGCAAGAAGTATATGCTCGGCATCCAGTTGATTTTGTTTATAGCGACGCAGAATATCCTGGCTTGCACTCAGAACATCGCGCCCCTTTTCAGTAAAATTATCAAACATCGTGTCCCGACCTCCGTTCTTTCGTCTTTTCGTCCAGTGCCTTTCGCAGCGATTCCATCTCGGAATGGACCTGGTCCAGCCGTTCGAGCAGGTCAAGAATCATCGCGACTCCCTGAAGATTGACGCCTATCTGTGTATAGCTTTGTATGCGTCGCACACGGTCGATATCGCGATCCGAGTACAGTCGGTTTTTACCGACACGCTGCGGATTGACCAGTCCCTCCCGCTCATACATTCGTAGTGTCTGCGGATGTATCGGTGTCTCGTTCGGCTTGTCCCGTCGCACCAGACGGGCCGCAATCGAGATCGTGTAGAGCGGCTCATCCGAACCGTTCGCTGCGCCTGCAGGGCTTTCGTCATTGTGCCGTGTCATTTTCCCGTTCACTCCTCACTGGCGGCGTCTGGAGCGGCGGCGTTACGCAGTTCGGTGAGTGCCGCACGCTCCCGGTCGGAAAGCGTCTTCGGTACCGTAATCTTTATGCGGGCGTACAGGTCACCACGACCGCCTTCGCGAAGACGGGGCATCCCCTGACCTCCGAGGCGGAACGACTGTCCGGTCTGCGTGCCGGAGGGAACAGTCATGCTGAGGCGCGCCCCTTCGATGGTTGGTACCGAGGCTTTCCCGCCCAGCGCGGCATCGAGATAGCTCACCGGAACATCGACGTAAAGGTCATCGCCTTTCCGCTCGAACTTTCCTTGCGGGGCGATCTGCACGTTCAGGAAGAGGTCTCCCGGCCCTGCCTGACCCGGATTTCCCTGGCCCGCAAGCCGGATTTTCTGACCATCACGGACGCCCGCGGGAATTTTCACATCTACGCGCTTGTTGCCGGCTGGTGTCTGCAGTGTCAGCGCCCGTGTGCCGCCATGGAATGCCTCGTCGAGAGTGATAGTGATCGGCGCTTCCGCGTCTTCGCCTTTTCGGGGTGGGGCGCTGCGAAATCCGCTGCCCCCTCCGAAGGGGCTGCCCCCGCGTCGTCCGCCGCCCGGCCCGCCAAAAGCCGCATCCCCGAAGAGCGAGGCGAAAAGATCCGACAGATCCGGGTCACCGCTGTTCTGTCCTCCGTAACCCCCGCGAGAGCCGCCGGGAAATCCGCCGAATCCTCCAGGGAACCCTTGGCCTCCGGGAGCACTGCCCGCCTGCGAGTAGGCTTTCCACTGGTCTCCGAAACGGTTATATTTCTCTCGCTTTTCGGAGTCCGAAAGAACCTCGTATGCTTCGGAAATGTCTTTGAACTTCCCTTCAGCCGCTTTATCGTTCGAATTGACGTCCGGATGATATTTTCGGGCAAGTTTCCGGTAGGCGGACTTGATCTCTTTCTCCGAAGCGTTTTTGTCGACTCCGAGAAGCTGATAATAATCTTTATAATTTGGTCCCACCACCGCTGCCTCCTCTGAAAATCCCTGCACTTACACTGAGAGACACGCAAGGTACTTTAGTGTAATGCTGTAGGGCTTAAGTCCAAGTAAAGGGGCTTCCCATAAGGAAGCCCCTGCATATCTTACGAACTAACGACCGTCTGTGATCTCAGTCGCGCTGCCATTGGCGTTCGCACTCGTTACGGTCACCTGCACTTTGCGAGGCTTTGTCTCCTCGCTCTTGGGCAGGTGTACTTCCAGGACGCCATCACGGTACGCTGCGGTCACTTTATCCCCCTGAACCGGAATGCCAAGAGTGAAACTGCGCTGGAAGCGTCCATAGGAACGCTCGACCCGCACAAAGTTCTCGCGGCTGTCCTGGTTCTCGAACTTCCGCTCGCCCCGTAGCGTCAGCGTGTCACCCGTCAACTCGATATCGATGTCTTCCTGTTTCAGACCGGGAAGTTCGGCGTGCAGAACGATCTCATTCTCGTTCTCCGCGACATCGACCGAGGGACTCCACATCCGTCCCGAATAGGGCGCGGGAGCGCTGCTGGCCGCTCTGGTCTCCGATGGAGAGCCGTTATATCCTTCGAAAAGTCGATTCACTTCGTTCTGGAGTCGATCCAGCTCACGAAATGGGTCAAAACGAACAACACTGCTCATCTATTTATCTCCTTTTGTTAATAATGTTGAGAAACGCTTCCCACCCTCGCTTCCGAAGCGAGGGTGGGAGAACAATGCCGCTGATTAGGCCTCGGTCTTGAAGTCCGCGTCGATGACATCGTCATTTGCCTTAGTCGCGCCAGCTGTATCACCCGTGCCATTGGTGTAGGCCTGGGTCTTCTCATCCGCCGCGGGACCATTCTCGGTAGCCGCCGCCTGCTGGTACAGTCGGGACGTCAGCTCGTACGTCGCCTGCTGCAGCGCATTGAGCGCTGTTTCCAGGGTGGACGTATCGTCCGAATCGACCGCGCTGCGCACATCCGCGATCTTCGCCTCGATTCCGGACTTGTCTTCCGGCGTCACCTTGTCGTCAAGATCCTTCAGAGTGCGCTCGGCCTGATACACGGCCTGATCCGCCTTGTTACGGGTCTCGACCTTTTCACGCTGCCGCTTGTCTTCGTCCGCGTTCGCCTGGGCCTCGGCAACCATCCGCTCGATATCGGACTTGTTCAGGTTAGACGAACCGGTAACCGTGATGCTCTGCTCCTTACCGGACAGCTTCTCCTTCGCCGACACCGACAGAATACCGTTGGCATCGATGTTGAAGGTAACCTCGATCTGAGGTGTGCCGCGCGGAGCCGCCGGGATTCCGGAGAGCTGGAAGTCACCCAGCATCTTGTTCGCGGTCGCGATCTCGCGCTCGCCCTGATAGACCTTGACGTGAACGTCGGTCTGACCATCGGCAGCGGTCGAGAACGTTTCCGACTTGCGGGTCGGGATCGTTGTGTTCCGCTCGATGAGCTTGGTCATCACACCGCCGAGCGTCTCAATGCCGAGCGACAGCGGGGTAACGTCGAGAAGGACAACATCCTTCACCTCGCCACCGAGAACGCCTGCCTGGATCGCCGCCCCGACCGCAACAACCTCGTCCGGGTTGACGGACCGGTTCGGGTCCTTGCCGGTCATAGAGCGAACCAGCTCCTGCACCGCGGGAATTCGAGTCGAACCACCAACCATAATCACTTCGTCGATATCGGAGACCGTCAGCTTGGCATCGGCAAGCGCCTGATCCACGCTCTTGCGGGTCCGCTCGACCAGATCCTTGGTCAGGTCGTCGAACTTCGCACGGCTGATGTTGAGGTCAAGGTGCTTCGGTCCATCCTGATCCGCGGTGATAAACGGCAGGTTGACGTTCGTGCTCATCGTAGAAGAGAGCTCGATCTTGGCCTTCTCAGCGGCCTCTCGGAGGCGCTGCAGAGCCTGCTTATCCTTGCGAAGGTCGATCCCGTTCTCCTTCTGGAACTCCGAGGCGATGTGATCGACAAGACGCTGGTCGAAGTCGTCGCCACCAAGCTGCGTGTCACCAGAGGTAGACTTGACTTCGAA
>JAZKEA010000388.1:10796-24639 GCA_040387315.1 Armatimonadota bacterium
CCATAGGCGAGGGCCGCTGCGGTCGGCTCGTTGATGATGCGGAGCACCTTCATGCCCGCGATCTCGCCGGCGTTCTTCGTCGCGGTGCGCTGGGCATCGTTGAAGTATGCGGGAACCGTGATAACCGCCGCATTAACCGTATCACCCAGATAGGCTTCCGCATCCGCTTTCAGCTTCTGAAGAATCGCCGCAGAGGTCTGCTCCGGAGAGTACGGGGTGCCATCAATCGTTGTGCGGTAATCCGTGCCCATATGCCGCTTGATCGAGACGACGGTCCGGTCCGGGTTGACAACAGACTGACGCTTGGCGGGCGCTCCGACCAGTCGCTCGCCTGTTTTGGTAAAACCGACGATGGACGGCGTCGTACGAGCACCCTCGGCATTTGCGATGACAACCGGGTCACCACCCTCCATCACCGCGACGACGGAGTTCGTCGTTCCAAGGTCAATACCAACGGTCTTAGCCATTTTTCGTGTTTCCTCTTTACGTGCCTGACGGCAAAACAAATAAGATAGTCAAAATCAGGGAGAAGCAGGTGCGCATGATAACGAACATTAACCCACTTCACACCAAAAAATGTCCGCATTCCTGCGACGATTTAGTTATAACATATGAGTGTTATGTAGTCAAGTAATTTGCGAAGTTTTTTTATTCAGGTACGGGCAGAAGTGGAGTAAAATGGAAAGAGGAAGGCGGAATTCCAGGTGTCGCACTGCGGGGCTGGATAACCGGTAATCAACCTCAAGTCTATGGGCCGATTCATCAGTTACGTTTTCATCTTTGTGTGCGGCTTCGCCGCTTGTGCGCTTATACTTCAGCAGACGCAGTCAGGATTTTCCGTGATGGGCAAGGGCTCCGGCGCTGTCGCCGCAAGCAGAGGAAACATTTCCCGCGCGGTGAGCAAAACAGTTGCCCCACCGCCCGGAGTTGCCGCCTCGAACGGCCTAACGGGCACCTCTCTTGTTGCTGATGCCGCGGCTAAAGTCGAACCCGCCGTTGTCAATATCGACATCGAGGGAACCCGAAACAGCCAAAGCGGTCCTTTTGCCTTCCTGCAGGGCGAAAGTGAGGCTTTCGAGGGCTCCGGTTCCGGCATCATTCTTTCCAAAGATGGCTATGTCGTCACCAATAACCACGTTATAGACCCGGTTGCCGAGCATGGTACAGAGGACGGGCAGATCAGTATCCGACTCGACAACGGAACCCAGTATCGGGATGTCACTATTGTCGGTCGTGACCCACAAAGTGACCTTGCGGTACTCAAGATCAATGGCGCGAGGAACCTGCCGATGGCAGTAATGGGGGACAGCGACAGCCTCCGCGTCGGCGACTGGGCAATCGCCGTCGGGAACCCGCTCGGCTTCAATTCTACTGTCACCCTGGGTATCGTCTCGGCACTGAACCGTCGTGATTTCCGAGTCGAAAACGATGCCCTGGACCGTGTCATCCAAACAGACGCGGCGATCAACCCCGGTAACTCGGGGGGAGCGCTCGCAAATATCAGCGGAGAGATTGTCGGTATCAACACCGCGATAGCCTCCTCGACCGGCGCGAGCGTCGGGATCGGATTTGCTATCCCGATAAACTCCGCGAAACGGATCATCAAGCAGCTTGTCGATGGCGGCAAGGTAACAAGACCCTATCTTGGGGTCGCCTTCTCCCCGGTGGACGGCGTTGACCGCAGCAGCCTCCCCCCGAACACGAAGCTGCCGCCGGACAACCAGGGAGCGCTTGTCGTAAACCGTCAGGGCCGCGGCTCTGCAGTCGCCCCCGACTCCCCGGCGGCAAAGGCAGGAATCCGTGATTACGACGTGATTCGGGCAATTGACGGAAAGCCGGTAAAAGATATCAGCGATGTTAAAGAATGGGTGCAGCAGCACAATGTCGGAGAATCAATGAACATTACGCTCTGGCGGAGCGGTAAAACGCTGGACGTTCCGGTAACGCTTCAGGTGATGCCGTCCGACTACGGAAGCTCGATGCGGACGCCCCGGTTCGATCAAAAAGGACGGCGCGGCAGGCCGTTTGGAACTCTGCCGAACCGGCTCCCGGAGGCCCGCCGATTCTGTTTTTTACAACGGCAACATTCTGACCCAGGCAACCGGAAGGGCTAATACTGCCGCTCTCGCCGTGCGAGATGGACGGATCGCGTTCGCCGGGTCGAACGCTGATGTCCTGACCCTTGCCGGTACGGAAACACAGAAAGTCGATCTTCAGGGAAAAACCGTCGTCCCCGGATTTTGCGATTCCCATCTGCACTTTGTCATGTACGGTCTTGGACTCGCCAGCACCGCCGACCTTTCGGCGTCAGACAGCATCGAAGGGCTTCTTGAAACGCTGGCGCTGCATCGGGATCGGACCCCGTTCGAGTGGATACTCGGGCGTGGTTTCGACCAGAGCAAAGTCCGCGAGGCGCGGTTTCCCACCAGGGAAGATCTTGATCGCATTTCAGCCACCCGCCCCCTGCTGATCACGCGTGTCTGTGGTCATGCCGCTGTGGCGAATTCCGCCGCTATCGCACTGCTCTCCGAAGCGGAACGAGGGGCGGGCGATCCGGAGACCGGACTCTATACCGAGGGTGATATCCGGGCCTTCTGGAATCGGATGCCGAAGACATCGCCCGCCGAGATGGAGGCCGCTGTCCTGCGCGCCTCCGAGGTCGCGCTGAGGACCGGGATCACCTCAATCGGAACGCTTATCGATACGGTCGATCAGATCGGTGCGTACCAACGTCTGCAGCGGCGGGGGACGCTTCCCCTGCGTGTCACCATGATGCCGCCCTACAGTGCGGTCGCCGCGCTGCACGAGCACGGAATCGCCACAGGGTTCGGCAACGAGTGGCTCCAGTTCGGCGGCGCGAAGTTCTTCTCCGATGGCTCCCTCGGCGCGCGGACGGCCCTGATGGCGGAGCCGTATTCGGACGATCTAGATAACCGCCAGAACCTCGGTATCCGCATCTACGAACCGAACGACCTGAAGAACAAAGCCGCTGACGCCCAGGAGAAGGGGTTTCAACTGGTGATCCATGCCATCGGCGACCAGGCGAACCGGGAAAGTCTGGATGCTATCGAGCACGCGCTTGGCCCGGACGGTGACAACGGTTACCACCGGCACCGGATCGAACACGCCTCCGTTCTCTCCCCAGATCTGCTCCGGCGCATGGCGGAGCGACGTATACTCGCCGTAATACAGCCCCAGTTCGTGCAGTCGGACGTCTGGACGGGTGAGCGGGTCGGTCGCGAACGGGCTCGTGGTGCCTACCCGTTTCGTACGATGCGGGATGCCGGTATTCCGCTGGCCCTTTCGTCCGACTGCCCGGTGGAAAAGCTGGATGCCTTCGCCTGTCTGGATGCCGCCGTCAATCGTGCTCCGTGGTCACCCGATGAGCGCCTGACGGTTGAAGAGGCGCTGCACGACTACACTTACGGCAGTGCCTACGCGCTCCACCGGGAGACGGAGATCGGAACCCTGGAAGTCGGGAAGCTCGCGGATTTCGTCGTACTGTCACAAAATCCGATTGGTAACGAGAGCGCTATTCGCGGAGTCACGGCAGAACAGGTATTTGTCGGCGGTAAACAGGCAGTTTAGCGCCTACGACAGAGACGAGCGCCAATCAAAACCGCTCGCAAAGGGGGAAGCATGCTACGAAACATTGTGCTGGTAGGGGCGTCATTACTGCTGACAACCAACTCAGGCTGGGGCCAGGCAAAGGGAAAGCCGAAAACGGGAGCCAAGCCACCGGCAGCTGCTGCTAAACCAGCGGTGAAACTCAAGACCCAGGAACTTCCGGATGGTACCGGTACCATTGGACTTCCCGCGGGATGGGTAATCAATGGAGCGTACCGAGGAACGGTCTTTTGTCGTGGCCCGCAAAACGGTAATGTCACGATGGGCCACGCCTTTGTCATCAGTCGCCCCGACCATCCGGTTAATCAGATGGGGATCCGGACCAGCGCACCGATGGCTCGGGACGGTGATTTAGTCGGAGCCTTGCAGGGAGTCCTGCGCGGCGCCAACAATAAATTGATCAGTCTCCGGACGCGCCCCGCCCCGTCTGCCACGCCCGGTGTTCCCGCGCTCTATTGTCTTTACGAGATGGAAGCAGGTGGTAAGCATGTGACCGCACTTGGCTACTTCACTTCGCTTGCCGATGACGACGGAACGCTTCCGTACTGGCAGCTGTACTGCTCCGTGGTGATGATTTCCAAGGATGTCTTTGTGAAGGAACTCCCGACGCTTATGGCGATGTGGAACTCCTGGCGTCCCAACGGGGCGAAACCGAAGGAAGGCAGCGTCGGCGCGATGATCGATGCCACTATCGCGGACAGCACACGCCGACGCGCCCAGACCCTGAAAGAGCAGCAGGAAATGTACGAACGAATGAACAGCCGGTTCCAGGAAGTGATCAAACAATAAAGCTGTTTTTAGCAAGGTTCCCAGAGCAGGGCTCGAACCTGCGTCCAGTCGGGCCAGAGCCGACCGCTCTACCACTGAGCTATCTGGGAACCAGTGTTATTCTACCGTCTCTGAATCGTACTTGAGGCTCTTTCCCGAGAAATACCTGGCCTGTCGCAGCAGAGTCGCCAGGATTGGATTTTCCACGGTGACGCCATGAACCAGCTCCGGGGTAGGGCGAAAGGCACGGGCTGTCGCAGTCGGTCTCGGCGCGATCCATCCCGATTTCGCCGGATCGACGCCATTTCGTATGCAGACATCTTCAATGAGCGCACGTCCACAGGCGGCTTCTCCCTTGACAACTTCCCAGGGGAGAGGAAGTTCTTTCCAGACCGCGACATCGGGATGCAGTCCGCCGCCCGCCGCGCGGTGCCAGGCGACAACATCTGCCGCCATCAGCTTTAACACCTTACCGGGGCAGATCGCATGGAGCAAACTTTCCATGTTCATGGCGTAGAGGAGAGCAATCCAATTGCTCCGCGCTTTGTTCCAGGCGGCTGCGGTATTGTTCCACGTGCTGGAATCGTTGCCGCGCCGAACAATCATCGTCTGACGGTCGATGTCGGTCCGCTCAAAGGTCTGATGAAGTACGGTGGCGATCGCCTGCAGCGCCGAGAACCATCTACCGAGAAGAGTACCTTTCTCCGTGTCGCTGAGATGCTCCAGCACCTCGGCCTCTGGATAGACAGACGCTATCGCCCTCCAGTTCACCTTCGGGCTGCGTTTCGCGCGAGCGTATAGCAGAGCGCAAAGTTCGTCGAACGGGCGTTGCTGACCGGAGATCGTGAATTCACTTCTGAGGTTGCAGCGAGCCGTGTAGTACGCGATGAAGCAGCCGGTGTCCAAATCATGGGAAAAGTCTTCGAAAGACAACAATGAGGCAAAGCCAGATTTTCCTATCAAGACGAAATGACGCTTCTGGCGCTCACGGACGAGCCGCCACAGTTTTTCCTCCATTCGTACAAGAACACGAAAAAGTTTGTTATAGCGACGCCGTGATAGCGTAAGCCCCTCGACGCGGCGAGCATCTTGATTCAGACGGTCATCCTTGAAATCGCTCGCCCCAAAGGTCTTACGGATATAGGGGCTAATGCTACGAATAAATGCTTCAACTTTGCCAGGATCGTCGCATTCGGCGTTCGTAAGTAGGGCTACCCCTGGAAAAAGCTCGCAGACTTTATCGACTTGGCGATTTGCTCCCTCGGGACGGGCAAAATCCTGAGAGAGTGAGGTATAGCCGAGCGCGGTTCGCTTCAGTGAGCCACGCGCAACCCGGTCCAGCATGGGACGTTCATCTGTACTGTGTTGGTCCCCGAGCGCCTCCAGAACCAATTGGGCGACATCTTCCGGCCGGTATCGCTGGTCGAGTGTCGTATAGAGGGATGTCATATAGCCACTATCGTTTCATTCAGGTAGAACGCAAAAGAAAGCCTGTCACTTCCCCACGGGTGGGAATCCCCGGCTGTGCGCCGGAACGTGTCACTTTGAGAGCAGCAGCGGCGCTGGCGAACCGGACTGCCTCCCGCAGAGATTTACCCGATGCCAGCTCGACAGCAAGAGCGCCCGTGAAGCAGTCACCTGCGCCAACGGTATCCACGGCTTTGACCGGAAACGCCATCGCCTGTTCGATGCCATCGGGTGTCACTATAAGCGCTCCTGCGGACCCGAGCGTGATAACAGCGGCATCGATCCCGGACCCTAAAAGCTCGGCGGCCACTGTTTCGAGGTCGGCATCGTCGTTGGCAGAACCCATACCCGCGATCTGCCGGGCCTCGGTTTCGTTTGGGGTCAGGACTGAAATGCTGGCGAGAAGCCGCGCGGGCAGAGCGCGGGCCGGGGCGGGATTGAGGATGACGGGTATCTGCCGCTCCGCTCCCATCTCCACGGCCCTCTGAATTGTCTCCAATGGGACTTCAAGCGATAGGACGACTGCGTGCGCGGTATCGAAGGCGGCTTCGGCGGCATCGATATCTTCCGGCGACAAAAGAGCGTTCGCACCAGGGGCGACAACAATGCTGTTCTCGCCACTGGTTTCGCTTACAGCGATCAATGCCACACCGGACGGAACGCCGGGGGTGACGCTGACATAGGTGGTATCGATGCCATCGGCCTGGAAGCCGGCAACGGACTGACTGCCGAACGCATCGTCGCCAACGCGAGCGATAAAGGTGACGCTGCCGCCGAGTCGAGCCGCGGCAACCGCCTGATTCGCCCCTTTACCTCCCGCGACGATGGAGAACGCCCCACCAAGTACGGTTTCACCAGCCGCGGGTATGTGCGGTGTTATAGCTACCAAGTCCGTGTTGGTGCTGCCCACGACAACGATGTTCGGCTTTTTAGAATTCATAGCTGCGTTTCTTAGAGAGGATTCGGGGCGTTGTATTCTTCTTGATGCGCATCGAGACGAAAATTATCCCCATGCACTTCGGGCCTCCATCCCTCTACAAGCGCGGTTCGGACAGCACGTGCAACATGTGAGGGTAGCACTACACCAGCACTTCCTTTACAGCGGTTGGGCGCCCATACTTCTGGAAACTCGACAATTAACGTACCGCTGAGGCCGTCAAACGGCGTGACCATAAAAGCAAGCATAGGAACGTCTCCGGAAGTGTCGTTGCCACCAACACGCCAGTGGAAGCGTCGCCCGTCCACCGTAATGGTTCGGAACCCTTTGCGAGAATTCATCAGTGTCCTGCGGATGCGGTTCCGCCCGTTGTTTTGACGATTACCTTAGTAGACACGGGATCGGCGAGCGAGACGACCATTGAGGGGGTGGGAATACTGTGGTCCTCACGGGTCGCCATGATCGCGGTACCCTGGGCGAAGTATTCGATGATGTGGCTGTCACCCTCATGGGTATGCTCATCGATCTTGACGCTCACGATTCCTTCGGCTCCTTCCCGCTGGGCCTCCGCCTGCATACGGGCGACCGCAAGCTCGCGGGCATCGTATACCGCCTGGGTGAAGGTAGGCATTTCGACATTCTGACCGATCTGCCGAAACCAGGCTCCCATTCCCTGGTAACCCACATGATAGACGCAGGTTCCGATTGCCAGAGCCACCGGGCGATACCCGGCGCGAAGCAGAGTCCAGTAATCCTGACCGCTGAGGTTGCTGGTAAACGGGCGACCAGAGGGGGCACGGTAGTGACCGGTGTCCTCACGGGCACGGACCGCAGTCCCTATCGCCATAAACTCAATCAGCTTCTGTCCCCAGGTGTTACGGGTGACTTCAAGGCGCACCCCAACCACGCCATCCGCACCGAGGGCATCGGCCTCTTCCTCCATACGGGTTATCGCAAGCTCGCGGGCGTGGTACATGGCCTGTGTGACCGTTTCCAGTTCCATGCTCTGGTTCAGCGCCCACTTCTGCCAGCCGACATGGTAGATGCTGGAACCCATGACAAGCCCGAGCGCTTCAAATCCGGATTCTCGTACCAGAAGAAATTCATTGACCGAAAGGTCGCTGGTAAAGATGCCTTTTTGAGTTTCACTGCCCCGCGATGCCGCAAGCCGTTCGCGTGCATGTTCGGGAACACCCTCCATCGATCCACGAAGATACTTTTCCAACTTTGTAATCCTTCCCAACCGTCCGACCGCTAAGCCTTAAAGAAGTTGCCGCAGAGAATCACGCGTCGCTTTGCTCTCGTCGGCGCGTCGGGCAATAGCGGCGCTGACCGCCTGAATCCATTCATTCACCGGAATTGCCTCGGTCTTCAGCGCGACATCACGGACGACCTGTGTACGTGTCGCGACCAGCGGGCCGCGTCCGGGGTCTTCCAGGGCGAAGCGACCGCCGGGAAAATCTATCTCGATCCGTCGTATCGGTCGGCTGTTGCCGCCAAGGAGTCCGCTGCGGCGGATGCGCGCCTCACCGGGCAGGGCAGACTCCAGCAGATCCGCAAGACTCAGGAGAAATACGCGGCTGTCCTCGGTATACTGGCGGGACATGGATGCGGCGACACTGAGCTCAAGAGCGTCAGGGGGTGGGGGAACCAGATCATCGTTGCTCACGATACAGCATTTCGGCGCACCGGAGGCAAAATCCTTATTTGAACTGTCAACGAGTCGCCGCCGCGGTGAGTAGGGAAGCAAGCCTGGGTGCCGTGACTTCCGTACAAAATTCGTGTTCGACGGTTCGTCGCGCGGCCTCTCCCATACGAAAGCGGAGCAGGGGATCGTCTCTCAGGCATTCGAGTGCCTCTACCCATTCGGCGTCAGTTTCCGCGAGGAAGCCGTTTTCACCGTGGCGAATCAGGGTGCGGTTCACCCCAACCGGGGACGCGACGACGGGAACGCCGCACGCCATACACTGAATCAGTTTATAACCGCACTTGCCGCGCTCGAAGGGGGCATCCGGCAGCGGCATGATGCCCACGCTGAACCGGCGTATTTCCTCGACTTCCGTCTCCTCGGACCAGGGACGCACGTCAGGCCGGGGTTGCGACCAGTCCATCGTACCCGCGCCGACGAAGCGTAAGCTGCAGCCGCTCGCCTGCCATATTTGTGTGAGAGCGGCGCGAGATGTCTCCAGGTAGGCGGCGGTCAGCGGCGTTCCGATCCAGCCGATGGTAAACCCTTCCTCTTTACTATGCTCGGCAGAAGCATACTGCGAAAGATCGACGGCGGTCGGCAGATACTCGACTCGTGACGCCCCGTTTCCGAGGGCATAATCCGCCAGATAACGGTTTCCAGCTATCACTATTGCAGACCGGCGCATGACTTCGGCTATTTTTCCACCGAGCAGTCGCCGTATTTGCGGTCGCCGATGGGAATCGTACTGGTGGAACGTCGCATCATCGTAATCCACGACATAGGGCATACCGTTTCGGTTCAGAAGCCGCTCGCCCCAAGCGGGAGCGTACGGGAACGCCTCTTTCTCCATCCAGACCAGATCGAATTCCTTGTGGGCACGTCGGAGCAGCGCCATCCGCTTTGCGTAGGTACGAACAATCGCCCCCCGATCTTTCGGAAGGTCGTCCCGGTAAAGCGCCTGCACATACGCGTTGGAGAGCAGCGGTTCCGTTTGTATCTGAAACCCGGCAGCTTGCTGGAGATACGGAAGGTACTGGTAGAACCGGAGGCGGCTACTGGCCCCGAGTAGTTCGTAGCGTGGCAGAGCAAGGACTCTTATCACGTCGTTTTGAGCCGCTCTGACCGGCGCACGGCAGGACCTATTGAAGGCAGAGCCATCCAGAGTCGCGCGGTTCCACGAATTGTGTTCCAGGCATCCTGACCGGAACCGTGTAGCAGCGCAACAGCCACCCGTATCCAGGGCTCGACCAGCAGCGTACCCAGCAGGAGCAGTGTCGCCCAGAGCGGTGAGAAGTGCTTGAAGCCGTAGAGGATACGGCTGTGTAGTGCATAAAATAGACGCGCCGCTTTAACGTTTTCGCTGCTTCCGCCGCCTTTGTGGAAGACCTGCGCCGCTGTCAGGTAGACGATGCGGCGGCCTGTATTCCGAAGCCGAACGGAGAGGTCCAGATCCTCCAGGTACACGAAAAAGCGTTCGTCAAATCCGCCCATCTGTTCGAAGTCTGCAGTCCGAACCAGGTAAAACGCCCCCATCACGTGATCGACTGCCTGTGTCGTGCGATGGTCCCAGGAATCCATCACGTGTGTCTCGAAGCGCCGGGGAGCGATCTTATCGAGCCCCAGCATCTTGGCAGCGAAATGCCGTGGAGTCGGGCGGCGCGCGCAGGTGCGGCTGATTGTACCTGTCTCATCCACTAACTGGGCTCCGCACACAGCGGTATCCGCGTTTTCGGTCGCCTCCATAAAGGCGATAGCGGATACGAGAGCATCCGTTTCCACACGTGTGTCGGGGTTCAAGAAGAGCAGATAATCCGCGCTGCTTTCTCTGGCTCCCTGGTTGCAGGCGACGGCAAACCCACGATTTTGCACGTTTTTAATCGCCCTGAGGGGAAGATCCCGGCGGAGCGCATGGACAGCATCCAGAGAGCCATCCGTCGATGCGTTGTCTACCACCACAACCCGGTTCAGGGTGAATCCGGATCTATCGCACCGACTCAACGCCAGTAGGCAGTCATTTAGCTGAACCCCGGCATTCCAATTGACAATGATGACGTCAACCGAAGGTATTGGCGCGGGCGCCACAGGCAAGGACGTCAAGGGAACGTTCAAATCCATACGTTTTTATGCTAACAGAGGCGTTAGCTGTCCTGCAACTACAAATAACTTGATTGCTTAATCTTGTCTTAACCTACGAAAGAATAAATGGCGCTAAATTAAGAGGACTGCCTGTGCGCTTGACCCTGACCATTGTTGAAAAGAGCCTCTTCATGCCATCACCCCAGAGTACGAACCTGAAAAAGTCACCCAGCGGCTTTACCCTTATCGAGCTTCTCGTTGTCATCGCCATTATAGCGATACTTGCCGCTATTTTATTCCCTGTTTTTGCCCAGGCACGCGAGAAGGCGCGTCAGTCAACCTGTATGTCGAACATGCGCCAGCTTGGGACGGGTTCGATGATGTATGTCCAGGACTACGACGAGACGTATGTTGGGGATGGTAACGGCGGCAGTCAGCGATGGGGGACGTACTTCTGGATGTTCCTCCTGAAGCCGTATAATTCCGGTGTGCCCGCGAACTTCAATAAAGCGCGTTCCAGTATTTTTTACTGCCCCAGTGATCCCGCCACGCGACCACAATATCTGGCGAAGGCCGAGGTGGACCTTGTCTATCCGGGCATCGCGCAAACGCAGTGGGGTATCGACGCCCTGACGGTAGATGAGACCGGTGCGAAAGCGATAGGATTCTGGAGCAGTTACGCAGTGAATGAGAACGTGACTGAAATCACCTCAATGGCCGAGTGGCAGGACCCGGCAGGATCTTTCCTGTATCTCGAAGCGGACGATAGCGAGATCGAGGGTGACGAGCTTGACGAGATGTGGAGCCTGCCCAACAGCGTCCGCGCGGCCGGAGGCGGGCACACGGGCGGAACGAACATCTGCTATCTCGATGGGCATGTTAAGTGGGGGAAAACCGTCTTCGTCGGCAACCCGGCTGACAACACATCTCTAACGAACAAGGACAACTGGAAATTCCCTCCCGGTGATGGCGGCGGCAGCAAGTCCAAGGGGCCCTGGACGCCGTTATCTACAGATTAGCCGTAGTATTGAATGATGGATAGTGCGGGGCGGGCAGAGTGCTCGCCCCTTTTTCTTGTGACAAGTGTGGTGATAAATGCGCCTGTTAGGTCTTGCAATTACTTTATTTTTCGCGATGATCCCGTCGCCCGTTTCTGTTCGAGACATTGTTCCGGTCCGTGCCACCCAGTCTGTCGCGAATGACCCCGATGATCCGGCTATCTGGATCAATAAACGCGACCCGAAACGCAGTCTTATTGTCGGTACGAACAAGGTGAAAGCCTCGGAGGGCGGGGCGCTTTATGTCTTCGGATTGGACGGGAAGATCCGTCAGACGATCCCGAACCTGGATCGACCCAACAATGTCGATATTGAGTACGGCCTGAAAATCGGCGGGAAGACTATCGACATCGCGGTTGTCACGGAAAGACTGACCAGTCGCCTGAGAGTTTTCCGCATTCCCGCTGACGGTGGAAAACTGACAGAACTGTCACCCGGCGGGCTGCCGGTCTTTGCCGGAGAGCGGGGAGAGCAGGCCGCTCCGATGGGTATCGCCCTGTACAAACGACCTGCCGACGGTGCAATATTCGCCATAGTCGGACGTAAGACGGGACCGAAAGTCGGGTACCTGTGGCAGTACCAGCTTCAGGACAACGGCAGAGGTGGGGTCAAAGCGACAAAGGTTCGCGAATTTGGGGCATTCAGCGGAGATGGGGAGATCGAGGCTATCGCCGCAGACGATGCCTTAGGCTATGTTTACTACGCGGATGAAGGCGTCGGAATCCGAAAGTACGCTGCGGACCCTCGAGCGCAAAACTCCGGCAGGCAACTCGCGCTCTTCGGTACCACGGGCTTCCTTGGCGACCGCGAAGGAATCGCGGTTCTCACCCGGCCCAACGGAACCGGATACATCGTTTGTACGGATCAGGTCAAAGGAAGCTCGCGTTACTTCCGATTCAAGCGGGAGGGGGAACCCGGAAGGCCGCACGATCATCAGAGAAACCTCGGAGCGGTCCGAGGCGGATCGGATGAGACCGATGGTATCGAGATCGTCTCGACGCCGCTCGGCCCTGAATTCCCCGATGGATTGTTTGTCACTATGAACAGTTCACCAAAGAATTTCCTGATGTTTCGTGCTGCCGATGTTATCCCGCAGATGAAGCCGTAGACGACGTGTCGTGAAAAGTGCTAGAATGGCGAGGTTGCGCCGGAAACCGCCTTAAACAGGGCTGTAAGGGATGCTTTCCGGCCCAAAATCTTTAAAACGCCACACACAAGGACGACGGCATGAAGATAGGCATCTTTACGGCACTGTTCCACGACCGACCTCTCGAGGAGGCGCTGGACTATATCGCTGCGGCAGGAATTGAGTCGGTGGAGCTGGGCGGTGGAGCGTATCCCGGAGCGCGACACCTTGATGACTTCGGCGGTATTGTCGGCTTAGCCAAAGATGAGGCCAAGCGCAGGAAACTCGTGGATGCAGTCAAGTCCCGTGGCTTGATTATCTCTGCGGTGAGTGTTCACGGAAACCCACTGCACCCCAACAAAGAGATCGCGAATGAGCATCATACCGCGTTTGAGAATGCGGTCCTGCTTGCCGAAAAGCTGCATGGCGACGGCATCATGCCGCAAGCGACGGTCAATGGTTTTTCCGGTTGCCCCGGCGATTCCTCACGCGCGAAGAACCCGAACTGGGTGACCTGTGCCTGGCCGGACGAATACCGTGAGATCCTCGACTATCAGTGGAAAGTCTCGGCGCGTTACTGGCGTTCACAAAACCGCTTCCTGAAGCAGCACGGAACTGTCTTTGCCATCGAGGCGCATCCCGGTTTCCTGGTGTACAACCCTGACACGCTCCTGCGCCTGCGAAAAGCGGCGGGTGACGCCATTGGCTGCAACTTCGACCCGTCTCACTTCTGGTGGCAGGGTATTGAGCCTCTGGAAGCGGTCCGAGTGCTGGGTAAAGCGGGCGCGATTTTTCATGCCCATGCAAAAGATACGCGCATCGATCCGGAAAACTCCCGTATAAACGGAAACCTGGATACCAAGTCCTACGGTGACGTCTTAGAGCGCTCCTGGGTCTTCCGGTCGGTCGGTTACGGGCACGATACGGCCTGGTGGAAGGACTTCGTCTCGAACCTCCGCATGATCGGCTACGATTATGTCCTTTCCATCGAGCATGAGGACAGCCTTCTTTCGACGAAGGAAGGGCTCCACAAGGCCCTGGACGTCCTGAAAGAAAGCATCGATGGTGGGAGTCGGATGGTTCAGCCCGCCGTA
>JAZKEA010000388.1:24649-32655 GCA_040387315.1 Armatimonadota bacterium
TGTTCTGGGCCAAGGACTGAAGGATAGAAAGCCCCGTTCGCGTTCGCGAACGTGAACGGGGCCAGCGCTCTCAGGATACTCCATACTCCGGGGACTTCATGATGAACCGACGTCGCTTCGTTACCGCCTCCGTTTCTTCTCTCCTCTTTAGCTTCGGAGATGGCGCGTTCATCTCGTCGTTCGCGGCAGCCCCGGAGCCGACGTATACGGTAACGCTGCCGGGAAACCTCACGCTTGGTCTCCGGGTGGAAAGCACGGTTGCACCGGATGGCCGCCGCAAAGTCCGGGTCTGGAATCAGCCCAAGAGTGCGGCGAAGTCGGACCTGCAGTTCGATACGAGCATGGTCCTGGACGCGGACGGCAAAGCGGTATCTTCCCGCAGTTTTATTGGGGATAATTCGGATCAGGGAATGACGGTGGAGGCGGTTCGATCCGCAAGTGGCTTCACAGTTCGCGAACCGGCTCTGGAGGGTGACCTGCAGTTCGGTGCACCGATTTTCACGCCCCTCGTCGCGGAGCTATTCGTCGGCAGAATGTATGACTTCAAACGCGGCGGTCCGCAGACATTCTCCCACCTTCTGGATTCCTTTGTCTCTACTGCAAAAATAGCTACCCTGACTTTGACAGCGGAAGGCAAGCCTGAGGTAATCGAGCTTCCCGACGGACCCGTTAAAGCGCGAAAGCTGCGATATCTTCTCAGTGAACCACTGATCCCGGAGCCGATGCGGGGCGGCGTTTTCTATGTGGGTCCTCATGGCGAAGTCCTGAAATGTGACTCCGCCTTCTTCGGGGTTCCGCTTCGTGCCAAAGGGCCAGCGGTCCTTGAAAATGACGGCAGACGGGTCACACTCCGCTTCAAAAACCCGGATAGCGCGGATCGGATCGTTCTGCTGCAGGCGGATAAAAAGGGAAGTGGTGAGTGGGACATTCGTCTGAAATTTGAGAATCAGAACGAGAACCTCGCCACTTTGACGTGTGATTCCGGTTATCGTCTGAAACGAATGGATACCCCGTGGCACGGACGCCCCTTTGTCGCCTCCGTCGTTAGGGCCGATACAATCCACTGGAAACTCGCCGCTGGCCCCGATCAGCAGTCGCCGGTTTCCGCTGACTCCCCGGTCTGGTTCCTGCCGCACTGGTTTACGACCGATCAGTGGGAAGGAAGCGGTCGACCCTTTGCCGATATGGCGGTTGATGAGACGCGAGAGGGAGTTCTGCTGCCGATTGCCTTCGGACAGCGTGATGCCACAAACTTTACCCTTGAGCGCCTGCCGGATATCGCCGCGCAGGGACTGAGGCACTATCGGTTCTACAACGGGGGCAAGCAGGCCGGGCAAGTGGCGACACTGCCGGGTGCGCCGCCAAAAGGACCCGCACCCCGATACGATCTATACACCGATGGTTCACACCTGGTTATTTTCCTGGCGAGTGACGGCATAAAAATCGTGCGTACGGGCTGGGATGCCTTCGCGGCGAAATTAACCCCACCGAGCGCGGCGACCGCGGTCGCCGCGCCCAATTAAACGTCTATGCCTGTCGGTGCGTCAGCCAGGGATGCAAGGCAGCCAGCTTATCCGCGATATCGGGCTGCGCCATATGGACAAACGAGAGATAGCCGCGGGCATAGGATTGCGCGTCCTTACCCAATCGGTCTGTGACCACCTCGAAGCCGTCACGGTCACACTGATGCAGTAATGCGCGAAACCGGCGCAGGTCCTCCCGCGAAACGCGCGGTGCATCGGCGCCGTTGACCACAAGACCCGTTACGGTTTGGCGGTCTGAGGGACGCAGCACCTGGGTCTTTTCCTCATTGATAACGAGGCTTTCCATGGCGACGATCTTTCGAATCAGCGCCAGCAGCGCGCCCACGGGCGCTTTTTCGCTGGAGTGGGAGAAGGTCATGTCGTCCGCGTACCGTGTGTACGTAAACCCGAACGCCCCCGCCGCCCCGGTCAGCCGTGCATCCAGCTTCTGGCAGAGAAGGTTGGTGAGGGCAGGCGAGGTGCAGGCTCCCTGTGGCAATCCGCGCTGTTTACTCACCGCAACAAACCGTCGCTTGCCGTCGAATGTGACGGCGATTCGCGGTGTCTCCGTCGTGAGAAGGGCGAGCAGCGTCGCCACCCCTTCGTTGTAACCCAAACCCTCGAAAAACCCCTTCACCCGGCGCATACCAAGGGAGGGGAAAAAGTCTTTGAGGTCCACCTTGACGATAACGGCGCGATCCGCATGAGGAGTCGCGTTATCCACCACGGATTTTCCGGGTCGAAAGGCTGCCGCCGCCGCATGCACCGCTAATGGCTCAAGGATATTCTTGAGAAGCCACGATTGGGCAAGACGGAGACGGCGCTTGGGCGACGACAACACGCGAACGCCGCCTTTTTTCTTTGGAATTGCAAATCGTGAGTAATGATCCACGCCCGAGGCGGAGCGGTCATAGCACAGGAACGAAAGCTCGTTCTCCGGGACACCGATGGCGGCGGCAACGTCCGAAGCCGTCGTAAGATTTGGAAGTCCCCATTTACCAAGTAAAGCCGAATCGCTTTCCGCGTATGTCAAGCCGCCCGACACATTTTCCCCGAGAAAGGGAACCGTCCGGCGACGCCAGGTCGCATCTGCCTCTCGTTTGGCGTCTCTTGCCTGCGCGCGTTCAACTTTTTTGACGGCTCGTTCCGCACGGACTCGCTCGATACGTCTTCGGCGGACTTCGGCGAGCAGTGCCGGTATATCACCGGCAATCGCTATCTCCGCGCTGACGCTGTCGAGCTCCGTACGAACCCGCACCAATTCTTCATAAAGCGGCTTTAGCTTCGATTCCGCTTCAGAAGATCGAGCGGCGACTTCGGCGGAAGGCGGCCAGTAGCCCAATCGAGTCATCTCGTCGCGGATAAACGCGACCTTGCCCAGCTGTTTTAGACGCGTACGCTGTTCGGCATTCATACCGTTTTGCCCTCCAGCATCGACTGGAACTGCTGTTCGGTCAGGACAGGCACACCGAGTGAGTTGGCTTTTGTCAGCTTGGAACCGGCTTTATCCCCGGCAACAAGATAGCTCGTGTTTTTGCTGACGCTGCCCGAGGCTTTACCGCCCCCCTGCTCCACAAGTGCCTCCGCCTGTTCCCGCGTGAAGAGGGTCAGAGCGCCCGTAAAAACAAACGTCATGTCTTTGAACCTGGTAGAGGGATCGGTTAGACCGGCAGCCTCGCCGTCATTGAGCGCAGCGGCGGCTGCCGCTTTGACCATCTCCCGAGACGCGAGGGCGGATGCGGCAAGAATATGCGCGCACGGCCCCTTACGCAGTTTTTCCCGGCGGTGCCACGAGCAGTCACAGTTGGCAAACCGGACTCGTCCGTCGTCGTCCAGATCCAGGGTGACCTTGAATTTTCGCTCCCGCTTGGACTCGCCACCCCGGACATTGGCCTGGAAACGCATCGTCTTTTCATCGGACGGCGCTCCAAAAAAGCCGGTATCGTCTTCGTCGTCCTCGCCGGGCTTCTTGAACGTCACACCGCCGGTCGCGATGATGCGAGCCGCGAGACGGCTTCGCTGGTCGGACTCGTCCGGTGGCGGAACGGGGAAGGGAAGAAGCTGACGCCATCGATAGTGCTTCTCGACGATGTCGTACATCGCCATCCCCTGGCGGCAAAGCTCCTGCAGGGCGGCGGTTGCCGTGTCGCGAGGGAGGTCGGACGTTTTAGACAGCTCTTCCGGCGTCAGCCGCAGCTGTTTTTCAAGAGCGGCGCGTGCCACCGCGACATCGCCTTCGGAAGGCGTTGAAACTGCCGCAAGGAGGTCAAAGCGGGCCGCGCTTGACCAGTCATTCTTGGTCCACCCGGAGACACCGAGATCGAACCGATGACCCTGCAACGAAACGCTCCAGTAGGACGGCATACCGGTTCCCAGCATTCGGACGGTGACCGAGTCCGCGTACGGCATCAGGTCAGACATCGTCAGCAGGCGGCGACGGCCCCAGATACGAATCTCCTGCGGTGTCGGCCCCTCATAAATGTGCTGCGCCTCGGCAATTTCCACGCCCCATGGTTCGACAATAATCACGGGACGCTCTCCGGGCGTCAGCTTGAACTTGAGGGATCGTGGTCCTTCTTTTTCGCGCCGACGCTGCAGGACATCGAAAACATTGGCAAGTGTCGTCGGTGAAAGCGTGACATCGACGCCGGGATAGACGGAGGCCGACTGGACCTGCAGAAAGCCGCGTACCCAGGTGGGAGGCAGATCGATCTTTTTCTCGACCCGCTCACCCGCGCCCGTCGCGACGCTCACACCCTCAGCGGCAACGGATAAAAACGCGGGACGGTAGGAGCGAACGCGCCGGATCTCGTCCGCGAGTGCGCGGCTGTAGTCGACATTGGTCGTGCCGAAAATCGTCTCTCCAAAAGTCTCCAGCTTGTCACCGGGGACCGTTACGCGCCCATACGACGATTCGTCCTGGCTGAAGACCTCGAACACTACGGCATCGGGATGGACGCTGACCACGGGGTCCAGCACCCACCAGGCGTCCTTGTCGTTTTTGTAGAGCCAGTCGAAGTATTTCCTGCGCTGCGCATAAAACTCAACCGACTCCAGTGCGCCTTCAAGCGGTCGGATCGCTTGGCCCAGATCCTTGACGCGGGTCGTGAGAAAACTTCGTCGCTGTTCCAGGCCAGGCAGGGAGCGCAGCCGTTCTCCCTGCCACTCCGATAGCTCTTCCAGGTATCTCTCCTGAACCCATGCCTGATAGGCAGAGTGATCTTTCTGCTGACTGCGAAGATCGCTGGAAACGACGTTGTAAAGGGCGAGCATGACGCGCGCATAGCCTAAACTATCCTTGATACGGGCATCCAGTCGAACTCCTGGGCGAGACAATTCCGCCGATACGGACAGATTCATTCCACGTTCATCAAAGGTGGCATGAGACGGATGCGCATATGCCTGTGTGACTTCCATTACCGTTCTCCCGGCGCGGCAGCTGCCGCACCTTCAATCGTCAACCCCTCTATTGTCTCTCCCGCCATGGCCCGCTGGACCAGCAGGGTCAGCGCCCACTCGGAATCCCTCGGCGTCGTGGCCCCGCGAGCGAGCGCCAGAAGCGTTGGCGTATCGACCGCTCCCTGATTGTCGGCAGCGGCCATCGCTTCCTGACGGGTCTTGACGAGCTCTTTGGCATCGCGGGATCTGTTTCGAGTCCGCAACACCTCCCGGTCGAACTGGGGAGCCGGTTCCGTGCCCAGCATCCGCGCCGCGAAAGCCTGCATCTTAGGATCGGCGTGCTCGACAAGCGCTTCGGAAAGCTCGCTTACGGGAAGCTGATCCCTGCGCTCCGCCACAAAATCGCGACCGATAGCGCGAACAGAGGCAACCGGACTGTCGCAGAGCGCGAGTGCACGCGTCAGCAGGTCCGGTTCGGCTGTGTCAGCGAACCAGCGGCGACCGGCAGCGATGCTGGCGGGGACTTCGCTCTCCAATAAGCCCAGGGCCATGGGAAGTCGGATGGTTCGGTCCGCCAGCGCCTCCAGTCCCGTGTCACGCACATCGGGCAGGGGGTGGGTCGCGGCGGTAAGCAGAAGTGCGTCACTTGCGGCAATCGTTGCGAGGTGATGACGGACATAATCTCCTAGAATCGCTGCCATCACGGGCTCGCGGATAGCCAGAACGCCCGCGGTATCGTCGGCATCCCGAATCGTTACCGCGACTTCTCCGTCGTCGATGAGACGACGCTCCAGGTTACCCGTCTCGTCAGCCTTTAGCGCTTCCTCGGCACTGGTCCAGAGGGCGTTGATCCCGATTCCCTCGCGGAGATTTCGCAGCCAGCCCTCGCGAAGCCTCGTCCACGCTTCGTCCGTGGCGGAGGCGATCATACGCAATGTGACCGGTGCGGGCATCGTTTGCGTAAGAACCGCGAACGACTGAGCCGAGAGCAGGCCGATAAGCTGCGGTCGTTCCTGAAGATAAGTGCTCATCTCGTCGTTCGTGATTCCCGAACGGCCCAGCAGGGTGAGCGCCTGCGGCGAAGACATTGCCGTCTCCAGAGCGTTCTGAAGGGTCGTGTCGGAAAGTAGAATTGTCCACAAAGACCTCAGGAAATTCGGCCCAGCCGCTACAGCCTCGAGAAGACGCCAGCCCCACGCGGCGGTTGTGGACAAGTTATCCAGCAAAATCTGGCGAAAACTATCCTCCACTTTCGAGGTCATAGAGGTGCCGCGAAGTGCCCCTTCCATCGCTGAAAGGAGCTGCTCCCTGTCCGCAGATTCGGTGACCTTCGTCAGAGTGGGAAGCCAGGCTACGGCGGCTTCGGGGGAGATACTCTGTGCCGCACGAATCGCCTGATCCCGGAGCAGCGGCAGACCCGACGACATCAGCATTGGAATCAGGCGGAGGACCGGGCTGCCTTTGGCAGCTACGACAGAGTCACCCAAATGCTCAAATAAAGCAGTTAAAATTGCGATGCTGCGCCGCGTCGGGCGTCTTCCGTCCGGCGGAGCGTCCGGAATTCGCTGAAGGAGATCGGTGGTAAAGCTCCTCCCCCACATCTCATTTTTCGCGGCGCGGGCTAAGATCGAGGGAAGCAGAAGCGTCCGCTGACGCGCCGAGGCTTTAACGAACGCTTCCGCGGCGGTCTCGGATTTCAGCTCGGCACTGGACTGCGCCAAAACTACCGACTGACGAACTGCCTCCGCGATAAGCAATAGCGACGGGCTGGACAGGCATGCCGGCAGCAACTTGCCGGGAAGCGCGGGAACCGGTCGCCCAGTAGCCCTAAGGATGCGAAGCGTCATTTCACGGGCCTGCCACGGGGCGTTTGTGCCGGTAAAGACGGCTGCCGCTTTTTCCGGGTGTGCCTCCCACGCAGTTCTTCCCCGTTCTTCACGGCGGCGGATTCGCAGACCCGCGGGTCGTGTTTCCAGCATGCGCCCACGACCATGACTGACCTGATCCAGCCGTCCGCCTTCGCCGAACAGCAGGTCGATAGATATCCAGTTCGCTGCCCAATCAAGTTCCGTTGCTTTGCCGGGTTCGGTAAATACCTGAGCCGCTAGTGACGTAAAAAGTGCCGGGTCGGTCTTTGCCAGATTCCGCAGCAGCCGCCGCGCGCGACGCTTCATGTATCCCAGGGTTGCCGCTGAGGGGGGAGTGCCGATCAGGGAAGGACGTTCAGGAACCTGCAGGCTCCAGAGAGCAACCGCACTTCCGATGCCCGAGTACATCAGATCCCCGACGATGGCGAGACCATTGATGTACGATGGGGCAAGCTCACGAACGACAAGAGGTTTGTCGGGGTCGCGGACATCGATCACGTGCATACGCCCGTAGCGCACGCTGACGTACACATAACCCTCGCGGGCAACCATATGTTCGATGCCATAATAGCCAGGAACAGGGACGCTTCCCGCCAGTCGCGGCGCACGCGGATTCCGAATATCGACAACGCGGAGTCCGCTGTCACTGCCGTAGCCGCCTCCCCCCGAGGAGGTCGCTATATAAAGGTAATCCTGGGTCGCCGTCAGGACATTCCCGTGACTGAGTTTCTGTGTCGCGACTACCTGTGGCTGTGTGGGATTCGAGACATCGATCAGCGTGTACGCAAGCCCATTTTTGGGTTTATTGAGCACGGCAACCAGACTTCGACCGGGTACCACGACCACTTTCTCCGCGTCATGAAAGGCGACGGAGCCGACTACCTGGGGCTGGTCCGGGTCCGAAATATCGACGACACAGAGCCCGCCCGGTGAGGCGTTTTTCTTTTCCGATTTCGCGCTACAGGTGACATAGAGATAGTTTCCCGATGCGGCGATCTTCTGCAGGTTCGTGAACCGGACCTCGGCTTCGGAAACGGCGGGACTTACCCCAAAGGCGCTTTTGACCATCTGTTCGGCGGCGGCAAGAAGGCTGAAACCGGAGGAACGGGAGTCCGACTGCGAGGATCCCTGCTCTGCTTTCGCGGGGAGAACGCCACGGGCGATGGGCGGTCCGTCATTTGAGACATCGAAAAGCCGGATCTGACTGAAGTTGTCA
>JAZKEA010000389.1:0-3448 GCA_040387315.1 Armatimonadota bacterium
ACTGGTGAGCGTAAAGGTTCCGGTTCCCGTGACCGTGAAGCCGATCGCCAGGTCGAGACCCCCCGACCCCCCGACGGACCCCGACGTGTTATAGCTGCTTCCGGCCCCCAGGTTGGTGAACAGCACGTCGGCCCGTGCGGCATACGGGTTCAGGGCTATAAGAGCGCCTGTCAGCGCAAGGGAACGAATCAAGACTGCAGGGGAAAAGCGCATCGATAACAAGATAACAATGGATACTTTCGATCGCCGTCGTTGTGCTCAGAGATTCACAGAGATTTATCTCTGGATCTCCTCTCTCTGGATCTCCTATCTGCTGGGCGGCGACGGTCGCGGCAGGAGCGCTGGGAACTGTGACCTATAAATTGTGAAAAAGCATCAGAGCCCCTGTACGTTTCAACAGTAACACAGTTTGCTCGCTAATAGGAATTTCTTTATCGGTAAAAATACCAGTTTTACGATTCAGGGGCATCAGAACAAGTAAAAGCCGCCGGTCTGTCGACAGAAGCTCTGGGGACCAGGGCCTTCCGCAGCGAGTGGGAAAGTGAACATCTCCTCCTGATTCGGCAGAACAGTACCATTATTCGGGATAGTTTGAGCGAAAAAGGTGGTGATTTCCCCTGCCGCCTATGGCAAATATCCTTGAATCGATCTCCTCATTCTCCCTCCTCAAGCCTCGGACTGATCCAGTCCGGGGTTATTTTTTGCTCTTCATCAGCGACCTATTTTCTGGCATTTAGCACAAGTATCCGACCGGGCTCTATCGACTCTTGCGGAGGGTCTTCGGCCTTTGTCGTTTGCGTATCCAGGGCACCAGGGTCCAGGCAGTAATAACCCTTGTTGATGTTGTTTAGCTCGCCCTGCAGCAGCGCAATGA
Source organism: Armatimonadota bacterium (assembly GCA_040387315.1). Classification (GTDB taxonomy): domain Bacteria; phylum Armatimonadota; class Armatimonadia; order Armatimonadales; family Armatimonadaceae; genus JACMJB01. Next base: position 875 of record JAZKEA010000389.1, read on the forward strand.
TGCCGGGCAGGAATTCAATGGGAATATGAACGGATGAATGCGCCTCAGCCTTCGGTCCACTCGTTGCCACAGTCACACCGCGGCAGTTTGCGGAAATGCTGACCGACGGAAGGGTCGATAGAGTGGATGATGAAGATTGCTTGGCCATGATGGTGTCGTGCTATTCATGAATGCAAAAAGAATGCCGTCCCGGACTCTTCAACCCTGAGAGACCGAGACGGCATGACCTGTATCCGGTAACGAGTTAGAGCGTAGAGGCAGACTAAGCAGCGAGCGCCGACTGTCGGCGTCGCCGTACCCGAGCGCGAACCATCAACCCACCGAGCGACGTTCCTGCCATGCCCATTGCCAGCCACTCCGATGGTTCGGGAACCGCGCCGGGGGTGACAGCAGCCGGGCCGAAGCGAACATCGTCAATACCGATAAAATCGCCTCCGCCATTAACGGGGGACCGGGTGTTGATCGTGATGCTGGTAATAGATGCGCCGATGTCGGTGAAGCCGAAGAACGTAGCGCCATCGCCCACATTAGGAAGCACTAACGAGCGGGGGGTGCCATCATTGAAGTTGACGGTCTGACCAGAATTTTGTATTCCCGTGAAGTAAGCACCAAAATACTGGATGGGCTGGGCAAAAGTGAAGGTGACATCGCCGGCTAACACGAAGACGTAGTTCGCGCCGCCCGCCGTTGTGTTGTAGCCGTAAAGATTGACAGGAGTTCCTTGCGGCGCATTCTGGACCGATTGCTGCGCACCTGTATAATCCGTTCCATTGATGCTGACGCCGGGTGCGACGGTCAGGTTGGTGAAGCTGCCGACGGGCGCGTTCTCGAAGGTGACAAGCGTTCCCGTCCCGATGGCGGCGGCGGCAGAATCAAAAGCGGCAGCGGCACCATCGGATTGCGGACGCGGATCACCGGGACCTACCCCTGCATCCGAGCCGCTAAAGGTAACGATCTGCGCGTGAGCCGGGGCAATTAAGGCCCCAGAGAGAACGCAGACGGCGGAAAGGGCAACCAGAGGAACAAGGGAGCAACGCATAAAATTCTCCAACGGATAAACTTTAATCGCCGTCATTGGGCTCAGAGATTCAGGAACGGAATCTCGTCTCTGCCGGGCGGCGACAAACGCGGCAGGAGCATTGCACCAGGAGCAGTGCCCCAGGAGCAGTGCATTGCAAAGTGATGCAACTCTATCCTAAGGGCAAACCGTACCCCAAACCGTACCCAAATGGCGGCAAAGTTCGGAAAATAGGCATCAAGTCCGCGTTCTGACGGTTGGTGCTCTGCTGCGCGGCATCTACGCCTGGTCCAAGAGAGGCGGAACAAAGCGAGGCCCGGGCCTCTTAAATTCGCCGAGTGGTAACTATGACTTTGCAGGCGCGTTATCTCTTCCGCCTTCGGACCACCATTCCCACGGCTCCCAGGACGGGCAGGAGAAGCGCGAGGCTGCCGGGTTCCGGGGCGGCGGCCCCGCCGGTTCCTGTGACCGCAAGGGCCACATTGTCGAGTCCGATATAGTTACCCGCCGATCCTGCCGATCCCCGCAGCAGGATCGTGGTTGCGGCGGAAGTCGCCGTGAAGTCGTAGGCGAAGGTCTGCCAGCCGGAGTTGACATTGGTGACACCGCTGTAGTTGAAGGTCTGGGAACCCGCCCCGGTGCTGGTGACGGTCACTCCGGTGGGGGTGCCGGAGTAGAGCTGGCTGTAGCCGATATCGAAGCTAAGCCGGTAGCTGTTTCCGACCGTTAACGCCAGAACCTGCTGAACACCTCCGTGCGGCTGGTTGTCGGAGTAGCCCGTCAGATCCAGGTAGCGGCCCCCATTGGAGGCGGAAATACCGTATGGGGCTGTGGGGCCGTGCCAGGCAAGCTCATCAACGACCGTCCAGCCCGTGATGCTGGTTGCGCCGTTCTGCAGCTGTGTCGAGTCGGCAGCGCCCTGAGGGTTGGAGCCGGAGAAGGTTCCCGTTTCAAACGAGCCGTTGACAAGCTGGGCCTGCGCGGAAGGCACTGTCAGGAGAGTGCCGGCGAGTACCGCAGAGGCGAAAAACACGCGGGAAAACCGGGTGGTGGAGAGTGCAGACATAGGAAGGACATCCTTTCGGGTCGGCCTTTCAGCAGATTTAGCCGAATAGCGCATCAGTGACGTGAGTCGGGGCACCGGAGAACACGGCGGCGGCGCTTTTATCGCGCCTTTGTCAGGCGCAACAAAGTCGCCGCTTTCGTGCTGGTGTCCCTTCCCCTTCCCAGAGTAACTTGCCACCGTAAAAGAATCGTGAAATGAGACAGGAAGAGTTCAGAGCAATCAGAGGAGCGGTTCCATGTTATAGTATTCTCATCGCTTTTCTGACCGACTTCCGCAGGGAGGACACACCGCCCGTGAATCAGACTCCGAAACTTCGAGCAGTCATAGGACTGACCGCCGCTGCCCTCTGCACCCTGGGATTTTTCCTGTACCGCACGCAGCATCTTCAGGCGGCCCAACGCAATCCAGAGCCGCTCACAGGGCTGAAGATCAATGAAGACTTTCTGGTCGAGACGCAGTTTAGACCAATGTTCACTTCCAGCAAATCGGA
>JAZKEA010000390.1:0-5864 GCA_040387315.1 Armatimonadota bacterium
GGCCCTGTACAGCCAGTCGATGAACTCGCTCTCGACCTGCTTCGACCAGGGCAAGGTAACCGGGCTTATTGTCCATGTGGTGGCGTAAGTTCGCGTCGGCAATCATCAGGATAGGGAACCAGCCGCGCCGAAGCAGAAAGTCACGCATCTGGCGCAGAACGGCGACTCGGGGACGGGGCGTCAGGGCAAGCGGGTCGGGGTCGTGCCGGGCGACATTGCTCGCATCCACGACAATGGGACGGGGCTCGCTCTTCTGCAAAAGAGGGCACGCGGCGACCGGATTGATCCGGGCAACCGCCTCTGTCAGGCCCTCGGCAAGTGCGGTGTCCCCTTCGCGACTGCGCTCTCGCAGGGCGAGCAGGCCAGCCCGCACCTGGCGGATATAAGCGGCGTCACCGGTATCGACTGCGGTCACGATACGCCGTGCGGTGACTCCTCCTGCGCCGGGCAGTGTGATCATCTCCTCCGGGTTGATTCCGACACCGGTTTTACCCTCCGTTATCAGGGAGCGCAGAAGGGGGGACAGCTTTTTGCCGCCTGATGTGAACAGCGCCTGCAGCTGAGTAGTGACCTCAGGGGAGGCCCCGCGAACACGGTCGAAAGCGGCTCGCACTGCCTCCTCTTGATGCATCCGCTCCATCAGCGCCGCAAGCCGTGCCAGCAGAGCCGCATCGTTCTGCTTCAGCGGAATCGGTAAACCAACACTGATTCTGCGGGCCACAAGGCGCGCCCAGGACTCCGCAGCCCCCGCCACATCTCCCGCCTCCAGAAAGGCAGTCATCGCAAGCCGCTCCTGCTCCTCGCTCTGCTGCCGCTGTTTTTCCCCCGAAACCAGGTCGCTCGGGGCAGCTGCGATACTTTCCGCCGCCAGGCTGCGGATCACCCCTTCCGCTCTGCGTCCATAAGCAGATCGGGCGGAAGCATCATCAAGCAAAAGCAGCGCTTCCCGGCATACCTCCGCGACAACTGCGGTTCGCCCCCGGCTGAGCAGCCGCCGCATAGCGTCCTCAAAAAGCGCAGTATTTAGGGCATTGTCTCCCGGTGTTAAAACCTCGTGAACACTTGCAGCTGTCGCAGGGGCATCTGCCGCTTTGACCGCCGCGTCCGCTGCCTTTTGTTCCAGTCGGCGCGTCTCCCGCTCCCGGCGATGCCGCTGCCGTTCAGCCTCCGCCTCCGCGGTCACGCGGGCGGATTGCGCGGCCTCCGCCTCAGTTCGAAGGGTATCCCGTTCCCGCTGGGCATCACTAAGAGCGGATTGGAGGGCGAGTATGCGCTCGTCCTTCTCCCGCAGCGACTTCCGGTGCTCCTCCAGCTTTGCCTTGATAGCAGTAGTATCTGCTTTTGTCTCTGAGGAGGAAGAGGAAGCGCGCGAATGGGGAGACGGTGTCACCGCCGGGGCTGGCGAGACGGGAGACAGCTTCAGAATCTCCTCGGCAAACTTGGGCTGCTTCTGCGCCTCCTCTACGAAGCGTGATAAGACAACCGGATTTTTCAGCAGGTCAGGGGCGGGGCGGAACCCGGCGAAAAGCCGGGCTGTGCGTGATTTATCTTTATCTTTTTGCGCCAGCTGAACGAGGTCGCGACCGGAAAGAGAGGCAATATAAACACGCCACTCGTTTGCATCCATCGGAAGCGGATGTGTGTCGCCACCTTCCGCGTCTGCTGTTCCTTCTCCGACGCCCTCCGCTGGGGATGCGTCCGGAACCGATTCCGTCACGCGGGCTGCTTCAGAGCATCACTTGCGGCGGATACAGGCGCGAACATGGGAAGTGGACGCATTGCGGAACCGGGGCGCAGTGCGGAGCGTTTAAGCTGACCGCAGGCGGCGGCGATCCGGTGCCCACGCTCTTTCCGCTGGGTAATCGTCACCCCGTACGAGGCAACAATCTCACGGAAGCGGCGGGCAGCCTCAGGAGTGGGCCGCTGGTAGCGCGAGGCCACATCCGTCGTGTTGTATGGGATCGTGTTTACCGAGCAGAGCGGTTGTCTTTGAAGAAGATAGCCAAGCTCATGGGCCTCTTTTTCCGTGTCATTAACCCCTGCCATCAGCACGTACTCGAAGGTGATACGCCGTTTGGTCTTCTGAACGTACTCGCGGCACGCCTGCATCAGACGGGCGATGGGATACTTATCGTTCAGGGGGACGAGTTCGGAGCGCAGCACATCGTTGGGCGCATGGAGCGACACGGCGAGTGTCAGCTGCAGGTCCTCATCCGCCATCTTATCGATGTTGGGAACCACACCGACCGTGGAGACGGTGATATGGCGCATCGCGATACCTATCTCTTCATTCAGCAGACGAACTGCCTTAAGAACATTCGGATAGTTCAGAAGGGGCTCGCCCATCCCCATCAGCACCACATGGGTGATGCGCTGGTTGGGGTGCTGTGCCTGCATAAACAGGACCTGGTCCACTATCTCGCCTACGGTCAGGTTGCGGGCCAGTCCCTCGGTGCCGGTGGCGCAGAAGCTGCAGGCCATCGGGCAGCCCACCTGAGAGGAAATGCAGACGGAGACGCGTCCCGGATAGGGCAGAAACACCGACTCGATCACCTCGTCGTCCTGGAGGTCGAGGAGATATTTCACTGTTCCGTCCGGTGCGGCGGAGGTAGAGCGAAGGCGGCACGGGGCCACATCGAACTGCTCCGCGAGCTGAGACCGCAAATTCTGGGGAAGATCCGTGACCGCATCCAAATTGCGCGCGTGCCGCTTGTACAAAGCCTGCACGAGCTGTCTGCCTCGGAAAGCAGGCGCTCCGAGTGCTGTCAGGGCTTCTTCAAGCTCAGCGGTATTTTTTCCGATCAGGGTTTCCATAGCCGATTATTCTATCATTATGGTAACCCAAATGCCATTATTCTCTTAAAGTCATACTGCCCGAAAGATGTCCCGCGACGGTGTCCGCAACATACTCCGTAGAACCGAGAACGGTCATTCTACTTCTTCAGTCTGTTCTATCCATCGGCGCATATCCATATGCCCCCCTGAACTGAGAGTTTCGTGCTCCAGGCACCAGAGGGGTCCCCAGGTACGCCATGCATTCGCACAAAAGATTGTTAAAAACAGGGGATCGCTGGCGATGGACTTTTGTAAATACGCAAACTCTTCGGCTAACAAGACACGCGGCTCACTTGTCGAAAAACGGACTTTCTGTTCGCCCGGAAACACAGGAATCGCTGTGTCCGCAGTCCTGCGCCAGAAGTACCCACCGTTGGGTGAGCCATCATTCCAGTCCGGTCGAAAAGCCTTATCTACCTGGCGCACAACGGCGGAAACCCAGGTGCGGGGAGTAACTAACCCGACTGTATCCCCAAAATAAATGTGAACCTTACCACCTGTCCGAAAACTCTCCACGCGAAGCCGTGGCAACTGGGGTTTGTCCTCTGCCATCACTAAAGACTCAGATAATAACTGTATGGCAGTCTGGACTTCTCGTAGCTCATCGCGCGAGCCGCCTTCACCGAGAAGCCGCATGGCGTTCTCCCGTGACAACTGCAGCAGGCGGTCAATATTTCCCTTCCCCAGGAGCGGGACCTGCTCCCAGGAAGTGACACCACGTAACCGCTCGCTCTGCGAGCCGAATACGAGTCCGAATTCAGCGAGTGTTTTAGTGTTCATGACTTAGTGTAATTATAAGACAAACCATCGTCAGCCGTTAAACTTGTTATGACAGCAGGTCACGAATATACTGAACTCGACTCTGTAGAAGAAGTGGATCAAACCCGGGATGCCGGGCACCAGTCCTTAAAATAGGAGAGCTCTATGGTACGCAGGGGATATATTCAGAGGCTGATCGACGAATTGATCGAGGTTGCCGCGAAGGTCATGCGGATGCGAACCTCAGGTGATGACCCTGCCGCCCTGCAGGAGATTAAAGGTGCGGCAAAGCGGCTGGTCGGGTTCGATACCGGCGCTCTTACCCGTTTTTCAGATGCTTCCCTGATTGCGCTGCTATCGTCCGGCGGCTCACTCGATGCCGGAAAAGCGCTCGCCGCGGGGGCGCTGCTCGATCTCCAGGCGCAGGTAGAGTCGTCACGGGGCGAGAAGGATGCCGCCCGTGCAAGCTGGCACAAGGCGCTGCTTCTGGTGACTGCCGCGGTCCGTCAGGAGGAGAGCCTGAACACAGAAGAATGGCGGACACGGATCACCGAAATCCACGCCGCACTGCACGCCGAGAAGGTTTGACCCGCTTACACCAGCACAATGACATCGCCGTTTTCGTCTACCTCGCATGCATAGCTGGCGACACGGCTGTCGCGGTCATATAGCCCCTTGCCAGTGACAATATCAAATTCCCAGCCGTGCCACGGACAGCGCAGGACGCGTCCGGCGAGGTCCGGCTTGAAGGCGAAAACGTCGCTGGGTCCATGGGTGGCATGGATGCTTCCCTGGCAAAGCGGCGCACCAAGGTGGGGACAGACGTTCTTGACAGCGAAAAACTCCCCATCGACATTGAAGACGCCGATGGAGACGCCGCTCTCGGGGTCTTCGACGATCTGCCGCTTGCCCGGTTCCAGCTCTATGGCGGGACAGACCGTAATGCGTCCCCGCTCGCGTGCTCTGGGCGGCTTTGCTTCGTGGGCTATACGAAAAGCGACCTCAAGAGCCGCCTCAGAAGGTTTGTCGCCGTAGTCCGCCGAGATAGTAAAGCCAAGCGGTTCCGCGTCTGCCTTGCTCATTATCCGATAAGCCCTTTCATGCTTTTGCCGCCATACGTGTCTGGGTCTCCTCCAGTGTGGGAAGACCGTACAGTTCGGCGGCATTGTCGTAGAAGATACGCCGCTTCAATTCGTCGCTCATCTGGCGTGGGAAGATGCGGCGTGGGTCGTCAAAATCCCAGTGGGGAAAGTCGGAGGCGAAGCAGACTGTCCGGTGCGCCTGCATCATCTCGAAGATCTGCAGCAGATGTTCGGGGTTGGCAGGCTCCTCCATGGGCTGAGTCGTCAGACGGACATGGTCGAAGATATACTCGCTCGGGGCGCGCTTGAGCCAGGGGGCAAGACTGCGCAGGGACTTAAAATTTTTATCCAGGCGCCACAGGACATGAACCAGCCAGGACATTCCACCCTCGATAAGAACCAGCTTCATACCGGGAAACTGCTCGAAGACCCCTTCTGTGATCATGCTGACCAGGTGCGACTGAAACGTAATAGGAATCAGTGTATGCCATTCCAGATAGCTCGACGGGCGACCGACAGGTGTCGGGGAGTTTAGTGTCCCCTCCGCGCCCGGATGCAGGGCGAACGGCAGTCCGAACTCCGCGCAGGCCTCGTAGATGGGGAAGTAGCGCCGATGCCCGTAAAGGTCGCGGCTCTCGCCGCTGACAATTACCTGCACCATCTGCGGATGCGCTCCCACGCGACGGATCTCTTTTACCGCCGCCACCGGATCGCTGACATTGATACAGATCGAGCCAAGAAAGCGGTTGTCAGCGGCGATCCACTCCATCTGCCAGTCGTTCCAAGCGCGGGCTATAGCGGATCCCGCATCGATGTTTACGGTCAGGCTCGCTTTCATACCGGGCGGCTGAAGTACCCCGTACGCCATTCCGTAGCGGTCCAGAAGGGTTGTCGCGGTCTCGTGGGGATCATTACAGCGAACATCGCGTCGGTTCACGCCGAAGGGGTTGGTATATCCGGTTGACGGAGCCCCTCCGAGTCCCTGTCGCATCGCCTCACGATACTCTTCAGGGATAAACGGCTCGATAGGGTACTGCGGGCTTGGCCCCGGGTGAATATCGCAGTCAATGATCGGAATTTCCATAACGCTAGCCTCTCTGCCCACAGCGGAATTCTCTGTATTGATTGTTATGATAACCCGAACTGGCGCAGTTTTGGTAGAGCAGAATAGAAGCCTATGATAGGAGA
>JAZKEA010000391.1:0-15669 GCA_040387315.1 Armatimonadota bacterium
CTCCGCATCGCTGATGGACTACACGCCGTTCAATATTGCCGCCCTGCGCCAGAAAGACGTCCCGTTCTTCTCGCAGACCGTGGGTGTCTACGATACCTGGGCGATCAGCTATGGCTACAAGGATGTTCCGGGAGCGACGACCCCCGAGAGCGAGAAATCGGCGCTGAAGAAGATCGCCAGCCTCAGCACTGTGCGCGGTCATGCCTATGTCAGTGACGAGAACGCAGATCAGTTCGACCCGCTGGTTACCCGTTATGACCTTTCCAGCGACCCCATCGCCTACTGGAAGAAGACCATGGAGGTCAGCCGTTACCTGCTGGTCAACCTGGACAAGCGCCTTCCGGAGAGCGGTCAGAGCTACTGGCAGTTTACCCAGGGCTTTAACCGGCTTCTGAATACCTACTCCCGCGCGGCAGGAACGGCAAGCCGTTATGTGGGCGGTCTTAACATCAGCCGCAACCATAAAGGCGACTCAAATGAGAAAGCGCCGCTTCGGCCCGTGGATGTGGAGAAGCAGAAGCAGTCCCTTGCGCTTCTGAACACCTACATTTTCTCGCCCAGCGCACTGCAGTTTCCGACACGTTATTACACCAACCTGACAAACAATCCGTACGAATTTTCGAACGGCACATCACCGATCCAGGATCAGGTGGCGGGACTGCAGAAATCCGCTTTGACGCGCCTCTTCTCGGCAAGCGTTCTGAGCCGTGTGGCGAACAATGAGTATAAAATGGGCGGCGACCCGGCAAAAGCGCTGACCTTGGTTTCACTTTACAACAGCGTCAGCGGGAACGTCTGGGCAGAGGTAAATTCAGGGAAGAACGTTCCGACTCTGCGCCGCCAGCTGCAGCGAGCTTACGTGGACACGATGGTGGATATGGTGACCAAGCCCTCGCCGGGTGTTCCCGAAGATGCGCGTATGCTGGCCTGGGATCAGCTTCGCCAGATAAAGACCCGGCTGCAGACCGCACAGGTCAAGGCCGCGCCCGGAACGACGTACGATCCCTACACACGGATTCACCTGCAGGAGACGCTTTCGAAGGTGACGCGCGCACTGAATGCAAACTACACGCTCGGCGGCGGTCAGAGCAGTGGCAACAGCCTGCTCCAGATGCTTCTGGGCGGCTCGGATAGCCGAAAGCAGACCAATAAATAGGATTGCAGGCAGGGGGTGCTGTTCGCCGAACGGCGGGCCGCACCCATTCCTGGGTAGAATACGGAGGTGCGGCAGCGCACACCACGTTTACATTCTCTACCGGACCAGGAACCTGCATATGGCTTTTTTTCGACGCTTGACGACGGACACGACGTGCCCCGCGGCTATCGCCACTACACTGGTAGTGCTTCTTTTTTCGGGCACTGCTTCTGCACAGCAAAGCACAGGCACACAGCCTCCTCCGGTAGAGACACCGCCCAGCCCGCCTGCAACCCTTGCTCCTCCCCCTTCCAACGAACCAGAGGCACGCCCGAAGCGACTGCGCTTCGGCCCTCAGGTCGGCGTTTACATTCCGACCGACGCGCGGACGCGCGACCGCTTCGGAACCTCCTGGTCTAACGTAGGTTTTGGCATCGGGAATATTTCGGATATACACCGTAATCGTCGTCTTGCCCTCGATATCAGCTTTATCTCCAACTCCCGTGGATCCCGCGGAGACTCCAAGGTATTTCTGGCACCTATTGGACTTGCCTACAGCATCGGCCTTGGCAACCAGGCACGATCCACAGCGGCTTATACCGGCATCAGCGCAAACCTGGTCATCGCCAGCCTGCGGTCCGACAGCGATAACCTTCCCTCACGCACCAGTGTGACCGGGGGCGCCTCTGTCTTTCTGGGGAACCGTTTCAGTGACACCGGTTACATAGAGGCACGGTATAACGCCGTCGGCAAAATACGTGGATTTGACCTTTCCGGGATCAATCTTACGGCAGGATTGCGATTCTAGAATCCCTCTTGTAAACGCGTAAAAATAGCGGGAAACTTACCCCACCCGCGTGCCGTATCTCTTATAGACAACAGCAAAACTGACGACAAGATTTTGGTATCCGTCATAACAATTGGGGTACACTTCAGGTACCTCTTTTTGACCGTGCGTGGCATGGGCGAGATGCAAAGCTTAGGGAGTCAGATGGAACGGGAGTGCGTTTCTCATGAAATATAAGCGGTGCTGTGCGTGCGATTTCTGGGTGACGGCGGCGGATGCCCGCTGCCCGAACTGCGGGATTCAGGAACCGCGCGTCGACCGGGCGGTTCCTGCGGGTGGCGGGGATACGCTCGCCATGGAAACCCCTATGACGGACGGAACCCGAGCCGCCTTCGGTGGTTTTATCGGAGCCATTATCGGTGGGTTCCTGATGGAAGGTATGGGGGTCGCGGTAGGGGTTGCGGTAGGCGTTAGTTTGGGCGTTCTTCTGGGAGCGGATCGGGAATGGAGCAGCAGCCCAGGTATGTCCGCTCTTCATAGCGCCACAAATGCGGCGCGGCGACCTGCGAACAGCCTCCGCCAGGACGAAGAGACTATTCAGCAGCGTCTGACAGATATCGCGGCGCGCGAAAAACGGCTGACCGATGCCCGTGCGAAGGTGACGATGGAAATCGGCAATGCGCCTGCCACGACAGATGAGCGTGGACGGTGGCAGAAGGTGCATGCCGCCCTGGACTCGGCAGGGGTAATTTTGGCGCGACAGCGTGAGCGCTACCATGCGAAACTCTGGGAGATTGCTCTGGTTCGCTGGCAGAATACCCTGGAGCCTCTTGCAGCGGATTGGGACGCTCTGACGCACGAAAGCTGCAACCATCGTCTTCGCCTTCTTGAAGCGGCAGTGGAACGTGGCGAGACCTATCTCAGAGAATGGGAAGGCGTTGACCTTACCGATCTTCCCGAGGGCCAGCGGTGCGTTGATCGACTCCGGCAGGCTCTCGCGGCCTGTGCGCAGCTTCGCGAAGCGCTTATCGTTCAGCAGGCAGCTCTGGCGGTGAAGGGCATCGCCCCCATCGATGAGGCCCTGCACCCCTCTCTCGGTCCTGCCGACAGCCTGCGGTCACTGGACCTATTCAATGCCCGAGCGGCACTGGGAGAATTCTCTTCCGCGTTCGGTGAGCTGGAGGCGGAGTATGCGCGTCTTCGCAGCGAAGAGGAGATTGCGGAACGCGCCACGTTCGTTCAGCGACTTCGGTAGCCCCTCTAACCCCTGTCTGCAGCGGCCTCCCCTAGAACTCACTATTCGGCCCGTTTAATTTAATATTTACCCTGTATTTTTGGTGGCATTCTAGCCACAATTACCATGGTAGATAGGGATAGTGAGTTCGGGGCGGAATATGCTTTTTCACAATCCGCCACAAGTCGGTTTTCTCTGGTATCCTGCATTAATTCATTAGTTGCAGTTGCCTGCCCACTCCGGGCACGGAGAGTCGACAGTATCTGCCATCAGAGCTGCACATCTTAGTGCCTGGTCGTAAGACCGAGTGAGGATTGTAAATAAGCGTATGCGTATAATTGCCATTGCCCAGCAAAAAGGTGGTGTCGGAAAAACAACCAGCAGTGCCAACATCGCTGCTGCGATTGCCATGCGGGGGCAGCGCGTGCTGGTGGTGGATGCCGACCCACAGGGTTCTCTGACTCTTGCCCTTGGCTTTGACCCGAATGAGGTCGAGGTTACAATCGGTGACGCGATGCTGTCCGGTCTGCCTGTCCCGACACAGCCGACTCAGGTTCCAGGACTCGATCTGTGTCCTGCGTCCCGCCTGCTCGCCGACACCGAATTTCTGCTGGTCCCGAAAACCGGACGCGAGCGTTTCATGGCGCGCGCGCTTGAAGAGGTACGAGGAGACTACGACTGGGTCGTTATCGACTCTCCCCCTTCTCTGGGCCTGATCACCATCAATGCGTTGGTAGCGGCACAAACGTTGTTCGTGCCGGTCACCCCCGCTCTGCTCTCCGCCGCCGGCCTGCGAGACCTTTTGCAGACCATCGAGGAAGTTCGCCTCGGGGGCCTGAACCAGAAGCTGCTCCTCGGAGGAATCTTTGTCACATTCGCAGATCAGCGCACCATCGCCGCAAAGCGTACCGAAGGTGAGCTCCGCGAAGACCTGGGCGAACTGGTGATGAACAGTACGATCAGCCGCCGTATCGCACATGAGTACGCGGCACAAGCAGGGCTTCCTGTTATCCTGGCTGAGCCCAACAGCATTGCGTCTCAGGAATACAAGGCTCTGGTAGAGGAGGTTTTGCAGCGTGCCAATAAATAATGATCGTCCCCATAAGCGTGTTCTGCTCACGCAGCCTTCCGCTGTGGAGGAGTTGGCGTCCCAGTCTGTTCCCGGAGGACAGGAAACAAACTCATCGCTGGTACGGGTTATCGCGTATCTGACCGCGGAGGAAGCGCAGGAGCTGGAAATGGTGTGGCTTCAGATGCGCGCTCTGGCGATTCGCCCGTCCAAGGCAGACATCATGCGAGCCGCGCTTCGCATGGCTCTTGAAAATACCGAGGGTCTCTCGACGAAGCTCGTGGAACAGCAGGGCGGCGGCAGCACCCCGGCATCCGGGTCACGAAAAACACCGGCTAAAGTATAATCTTCTTCGATTGCAGACGAAACGGTCCCGGCTTGCTGTGCAAGCCGGGACCGTTTTGTTTAATTTAAGGCGACCACATGACGACGCCCTCAGATCCGGCCCAGGACACAAGTACAGATGCAGTAAAAATGCACGCCGGCGAAGTATCCACATCCCCTGAACTCGTGAGGCGTTTGATCGTCGCGCAATTCCCTCAGTGGCGTGACCTTCCTATCCGCGCAGTTCCCTCAGGCGGAACGGACAATGCAATCTATCGACTCGGCCACGATATGGCGGTGCGAATGCCGCGAATCGCGTGGGCAGTCGGGCAGGTGCAAAAGGAGCAGGAGTGGCTGCCGAGATTGGCTCCGTATCTGCCGCTTCCCATACCTATGCCGCTGGCGTTAGGAAGACCAGGCGAGGATTATCCCTGGCACTGGTCCGTCTACCGATGGCTTGAAGGAAACAACGCCACTGCAAAGCGCCTTGCGGATCCGTGCCGAGCGGCAAGAGAGCTGTCACATTTCATACGCGCTTTACAGAAAATCGATACCACAGGCGGACCAGCTGCGGGCGAGCACAACTCCGGGCGCGGCGTACCACTGGTCCTGCGAGATACGACCGTCCAGGAAGCGATTGCTGCTCTAAAAGATACGCACGAGACAATCGATACCCATGCCGCCGCTTCAGCGTGGGAAGACGCCCTGAACGCCCCCGTGTGGCAGAACGCACCGGTCTGGGTCCACGGAGACCTACAGCAGGGGAATCTTCTCGTGGAGCGGGGACAGCTGAGCGCCGTCATCGACTTTGGCGGGCTGGGTATCGGTGATCCCGCCTGCGATCTCATCGTGGCCTGGAATCTTTTTGCTGGGAGAAGCCGGGACGTGTTCCGGGCGGAACTTGGTGTCGATGAGGCGACCTGGGCGCGTGGTCGTGGATGGGCGCTGTCGGTCGGACTGATCGCTCTTCCTTACTACCTGCCTATGAGTCCGGCAATGGTGAGATACGCCAGGCACATCATCACGGAGGTCATCGCCGATTTCGAGCGCGGCACATGACGCCAAACAAAAGCCGGAGGAGATTAGAATCCCCTCCGGCTTTTTCAGGTTTTGAGTGACCTGAAGAGCAGCTTCAGGCGGCTGCGGTGGCGGCTTTTACTGCGGCAGCGATGCGCTTTAACTGACGGTTCGCATCACGGTTCCAGTCAAGAGACCAGACACGATGCAGATTCCAGCCCCGCTGATTCAGCATTTCTGCACAGAGTCGATCCCGATGACGGGCCGTCTCTGTGGCGGCATAGACCGGACCGTCACATTCGATCCCGAGCAGATACCGATCTGGATGCGCGGGATCGATGATGGCAAGATCCACTCGGTAATCGGAAAGCCCGACTCCCTCTCGCAGTTCATACCCTTTTCCCTTTAGCGCCGTATGCAGGGCCGTTACAAAAGCGTCCTGGGTTGATGCCGGCTCCCTTGTATTCGTGAGAAGAGAATCCGGGTTCTGAGCGTACTGGAGAAAATCGCTCAGCATACGAATCCCTTCCACCTCGCGGCCACCATTGTCCGCGGAAGCCACGGCGGCAAAGGCAGGTGACAGGGCGCTGATGACAACCATATCACAGCGAGCTCGGGTCGTTGCGACGTTCAGGAGACGGTCACTGCCTGGCTGCAGTAGTGACGTAAATTCGGATGGGTCCGCGCCGACGTGCAGCAGGATCAGGTCTCTCTCATCTCCCTGGACATTTTCGATCATTTTGATGAAGAAGACCTCCGCGCCCTCATCACCCGCAGTGCCGGTATCTATCAGCAGCGGGGCAATAGTTTCCGGATCTTCCTCTTTCCGTCGTTCATAGGCATCCAAAAGGCGAGCATAGTCCGATTCCGTCAGTGTAATGACGCCGATGCTGCGTGACGGATACCGCCTCTTGTAATCCAGAGCGACATCGAGAACGCGTTCAGTCGACTCATTTTGCACTTCGTCTTTGCTGTCGCTGACCGCGATGTGGGAGAGCGCTCCCCCACTGACCTGAGCTGAAGGAAATGACACCAGGCTCGGATAGAAGTAGCGGCGTGAAAAAGCGATCAACGATTCATTCTGGCTGCGGTAGTGCCAATTCAGGGAATAATTGCAAAACCGGGTTGAGGCACTGCCCGCAACATGACAGGCGGCATCCAGCACACTCTCGAAGGCGCTGGGAATCGGAGCCTCTGCCGAAACTTCACTTCCCGAAGTTGTTGCCTGGACCAGAGATAAGGGCGGGAGCTGTTTGGGGTCGCCCGCAATGATAACCTGACTCCCACGCAGAATAGCCCCGATGGCATCCTCGGTCGCTATCTGAGAGGCATCGTCGAAGAGAACGACATCGAATGGCACCGCATCCGCATCCAGGAACAGACGAACGGAAAGCGGGTTCATCATAACGCAGGGTTTGAGGGCAAAGAGAAGGTTCGGAATGGCTGCCAGCAGCTTTCGTACCTCGCCCGTACGGCGGCGCGCGAGCTGTCCCTTCAGTTCTTTGACTTCGTCCGGATACAGCTTCGGAGCTCGTGCCCGAGTCATTTCTCGAATCCGGCCCGGGGCGGCATCGAGATATTTCCGGTCCAGATCACGGAAGCGAAGAATACTCTTCTCCTGCTCCTCACCCATGAACTGACCCAGAACAGAGGAATGAACCGTTATTGCCTCGACCCATTGACGATACAGCTGGACTCTAAACAGCGACTGCAGAGTCTCCGGCACCTGCACCTCAGTGCGTCCCGCCCTGACCGCGTTGCGGAGGGCATCAAAAAGACCGGCAAGTCCTGCTGACGCGCACTCATCGCGCAGCGATTGGATATGCGCTTCCTGACCGACCTGATCACACTGGTCAAAGCGAAGGCTGAGCCATACCTTGAGATCGCTGAAACGAACGGCGTCAAACGGGGCGATACCGAGCGTGTCCGTCAGATAGGCCGTTGTAAACAGCTCCTGGAGTGAGCCAAGGAAAGAGCGGTATAAATCGCCGGCAGCCTGAAGATTCAGACTCTCCTCAGACGCGGCGGCAAGCGCAGCGCATCCCTCCGCATTGACCAAGCGTTCCGCCAGTTCCTGCGGAAGAGTCTTATCCTGACCGAAGGCTATCCGGATCTGCTCTGCTGACTTGATCCCATGAAACGCAAGATCCCAGTCGGTGTCCATACCCTGGAATAAGCGGTCACCACAGATTTCGCGTAAAGCCTCAGCAGAGGCTGTAATTTCAGCACGGTCTTGATACAGACATTGGGCACTGTCCAGTCCTTTGAGCAAGTCTTGAACGGGAACCGGCTCAATTTCTTCGTTACTGTTCCGCCTCGCCAAAACGCCATCGTAGGCGGCTTTGTAATCGGTGAGCGCTGTCGTCAGCGAGCCGCACCATGCCGCAATCGAAAGCAGGGATGACTGCGGTTCGGGCAGCGAGCCGGGCAGGACCTGCTGAGTCAGTTCCTCCCAGCACGAATGCATCCCCGCAAGCAGAGCCGCTATCGCAGACTGCTCTTGTTTCAGTCGGTCTATACCTTCATCACCCTGAACAAGCAGGGCGGCAAGCGATGACGGGACACGCTCCGTTTCCTCGCCAAATTCCCCTCCGAGCGCCTCGGCTTTCTGAAGCGCATCGTGGAGAAGGTCCCACCGTGTAGCAGCCCCCTGATAATAGACGCCATAGGTCGCCTTCAGGATCGTCTCGCGGCTCTGCAGCACACGGAGCATGTCTTTAAGGCGGAGCGCCGATTCCATATCCCGCAGCACGTCACGATCCTTCGTGCTTACTCCGGGGAGAGTCACCGATTTTATCGTGCCCGCGGCTCGCATTCCGGCAGTGTTGATCAGCCGACTGAGCCCGGATGGCTGATTTCGCATTACCTCCAGAAGAGAACGGTGATCCAGTTCCATAACCTGTTCGGAATAGGCGCGGAAAAGATCGTCGCGCAGCTGACCCACTGTAAGCCATTGCGCCCGAACCTCATCCATCTGCTTCATCAAGTGCGGGATTGTGCCTGGTGTGAACCAGCTGATCGTGGGCGACAGCACCTCCGACGCACGCTGTGCGATTCGGTAAAGCCGCTGCTTACCGTCATTCGACTCATCGAGTTCAACGCCACAGCTGGTCGCGAGCGCCGCGAACGCGGTATAAAGTTCCTTTGCTCCCTGTTCAAGCTCCGCGAGCACTTTTATCAGAGAGTCAAAGCGCAGTGAGGCTTCCGACTGCCACTGCTCCCCGAGAAGAGGGCACAGCAGTTGTTCGGGATGGGCGGTCAGCCTGTTCCGAAGATCGGCATGGTCGGTATCAATCAACGACAGGTCATAAAGCTCGCCAAGAGCATCGCGGCGGCGGTTGAAGGCTTCGAGCTGCTGACGCAGCACCACGACGCGCTCGATATCGGCCTGCAGCATCGATAGATCCTGCGTCAGCCATGATAGTTCCAGATGTGGGAGCGACTCAATAGACCTCAGGACAGTCAGCAGCGTTTCTACACCCTGCAAATCGCTTGGCGCTTCCAGCATGATCCGGTTTCCCAGTTCGGTGGCGGCCTCTTCTATTTGCGTAAGTGACGTCAAGCCTGATTCCAGGGTACCGCGTGTTTGCGCGGCGAGATCAGAGCGGCCCGGATCAGCAAAGGCGGCGTTCCATATCCCGCTGCCGGCGGCATCAGCAAGCAGGGGGTTTGCAGCCATACGAAGAATGAGGTCTTCCATCGCCTGCCTTTGGGAGTCGGAGACGCTCGCCACTTCTTCGACATCAATGGCTAACGGTTCGATTCCGGCAGCCTCTAACGACGCCTCGTTTTCGGTAATGAAACCGTTCGCCTGATAAACGGAAATCCCGAGAGGAAGTCTGATCTGATGCAGTTCACGCACGAAAGTGTTCAGGTCGGAGCGAAGGTCATCAAGCACCTCCAGATCCTTCTTCGAGACCTTGCTGCTCACTTTCGATGCAGGAACGGTAAGACCCTGTTCCAGCTGTGCCAGTATGTCGCTCTTGCTGGTCTTCAAGCTGTGGGCGGCCAAACAGAGATCCCCAAGACCTTTATCGGAAAGGCGACGCAGAACCGCATCCAGAGAAGCCATACGACTGGAAACCAGCAGAACGCTCTTGTTTGCCGCGATGCATTCACTGATGATATTGGTAATGGTCTGTGTCTTGCCGGTTCCGGGAGGCCCCTGGAGCACAAAACTCTGTCCCTGAGATGCGGCGATAACCGCCCGCTGCTGGGCAGGATCCGCGTCCAGAAGCAGATGCTGCTCTTCCACGCTTCCCGACTCCCCTGCCTCCGCAAGAGACGGCAGCGAGACGGACGGAAGACGCAGCAGCGCACTGTGATCTCCGGCCATGGCGGCGACCAGAGGGTGCCCTTTCGCACGCGCCTCCTGCGCAACCAGGTCTTCGTAAAGCCGCATCTTGAGAAGCGGGAACAGGCCAAGGCACGCCCGCTCCTCAATCTCCCAGCCTGGCCTGTCCTCAATCAGTGAGGCGACCTTCCGTAGATACGCTGACGGTATCAGATAAGACTCTTCCGGTACAGGAGGCAGTATTATCCCGGTATCAGGCTGAGCGAGCCGATGAGCGAGGACCGGATTCATCTCTACATCCTCCTCTTGACTGCGGAGGATACTGTAGGCGGTCCCATCGGGACGCCGCTCCAGAGTGGCGGGCACTAACAAAAGCGGAGAACGCACTTTTTCGCCCGTTTCCGGGTCGCTCCAGCAAAGAACGCCGAAAACAACATAGAGTGCATTCACATCCTGCCCTTGAAGAAGAGAAAGTGCCTGAAGATGCAGGTGGCGGAACGTGTTCCAGGCCGAGGAACGGGCGGGATCGTTGCCCGTCTCGCGCAGCACCATACGGTCAAGCGCCTTGTTCTGAATGTCCCAGAAGATTAACGGCTTGCGCCGCCGCAGCAATGGTTCGAAGACATCATTTGGAGAAGGAAGATCGACGACACCTTGCTCGGGCAGAGCAACCAGAGGATTTCGGACCGTCAGATCAAGCAGTGATGCCTTCCACGAGGCGATCTTGTCGGAGACTTTTTCAGAGGCCGACAGTGACAGGGCGGGAATAATGGTTGAAATGTTACTCATGGGACTTACCGGAATTCAGAGGCGCTATGCGTAAGACCAATGCCGAATCAGCCGGAGGATCAGGTTCGAGTACGCACAGTTTGCCTATCAAAATTGTCGGGAGCGGGCCGTAAATAGTTAGGGCAAAGTCCGAACAGGCAGCAAAAAACCGCCGGGCAATAATGCCCGGCGGTCTAATCGTAATGGGTCTTCAGAACCCCTAAATTCGTTGAAAAGGAAACGGTGGATTAACGTCGGGCAGGTGTTCCCGGGGACTTCGCCCCGACGGCGTCCGGTTCCGTCGCACCGTTCCCGTGAAGTCCGAGCAGGCGCTTTACGGCATCTTCCTGCAGGTATGCAGGCAGCTCATCGGTCTCTTCCTCATCGTTCTGTCCTTCTGCACCGACAAACGTGGCCTCCTGGCTATCGCCTGCGGTGAAGAAGGCCACTACCTGATCAAGCTTGTCTATTTTGCTGCGGCAAAGAGTGACAACAGACTCTTCCCGCTGGCTGATGGCAGCCTTTTCAGCCTCTCGTTCCGCAATTCGCATCCGCAGCTGTTCGATCTCAAGGTCTTCGGCGCTGCGCAGTTCCTGGGACCGAACCGAGTAATCCTGAATAAACGATTCCAGCGAGGATATTTTGCGATTTGCATCCTCGACGATATGCTGCGAGGAGGCGCCGACTGCCTGTCCAACGGCATCCAGTGTCGCCTTGACGGTAAGTCGCTTAACACGAAGCGGCAGATCGGATGGCATGGAATGGAGCAGGGAAAGTGCCTGTTCGGCGGTAAAACTGGCTGCCGCCGGGACCGATGCCCGTGCAAACACTCCGTCAAACGCGATACTGCCATCATCACCGACAAGTGCGAGTGGATCTGAGAGTACGGCTTCAGATTCGGAATCTACCGAAGCGGTCACCTCAAGTTCGACAGGAAGAGCACTATCCGCAGAGGCGGTTACCATATCCCCGGATAAACCGAATAAAACCGGCTCCTCGGCTTTAGCTTCAGATTCGGGCGTGAATGCAGCCTCAGCTAAGGTCGCCTCAGGGGCAGGGACAACATCCTCCAAACGAGATTGCTCGACTGGCTCAGCGGCAGCCGGGGGTGACTGCGGCGCGGTTTCTTTCGGTTTCGGTGTCTCTTTGCTGCCGGACGGGTCAGGGCGAGAAATCTCGACGAAGTTTGCAGCGACTACCTGTCTCAACTTATCAGCAAAACTCACCACGTTCTAACACCCCTTTATATCAAACCCGAAGCATCCTGGAGACAGGGTATGAGCGGCAGCAAACTTTCTGCCGTACATACCACTAGTGCATCGTATAACACTTACAAAATTCTACCATGGAACCCGCGTAAGGCAGTGACCTGCTAACGTACCGTCGCCCCGGTGCTGCACACCGGGGCGTCAGCGCAGCTACCGCTTTTCGCGCAAACTGCCGGAAGTTTTGAGCCGGGGTTCTGCGGCAAGCCCTCCCGCTACTTTCCGATCGCCATTTTAAGCTTCAGGCCCTGCGGCGTGAATTTGGGACGGTAGTCGCGGCATTTATACGATTTTGAGTGTTCCTTGGGGCCTTCCGCCTCAGCAAGCGCGATGGTGACACCAAACTTCCCGCAGCGCTCCCCGCCTCTATCGAAATTCCCGCAATCGTAGCAGCGGCGTAGAATCGTCCAGCAGGTAGAGCAGCGAACGCTGCCGACCAGCTCGATTCGCCCACACAACGGACAGTGTATATAGGTCTCCGAAAACCCGAAGTCCTTGTTCTCCAGCGCCTCGCGTACCTTGGCGGTGAATTGATCAATAACACGGGAAGTCTGGGCGACGGAGGCAAGAAGCTGATTCATCTCCTCCGCTGTCAGGTACTCGATGACGCGTTCATCCAGGAGATTGGTCATGGTCACCGAGTGTTTATCGATAGCCTTGACGTGCTCACGTGCCGTCTGCGATTTGTAGGGTTTTTTGCGCTCATCAATCGCGGACAGCGAGCGGATCATCTGGTCGCTGACATTTGCCGGCACATGGAGAAATACCTCTTTTTTGGTGGGGTACTTACTGATGGCCGAGATTATCTGCTCCAGCGCGGCAACCGACAGCCTCTCCTGCTTGACCTTCTGGACCAGACGCACCTGCGTACTCGGATCATCATTGAGCGCTATCAGCGCCCGAGCATGTCCCTCCGCGAATGTGCCGGTGTCCGAGGTGGCGATCTGCCCACCGCCGCCCATGGGACGCGCTACCAGTTCCGCCTGAACATGCGGCGGCAGTTCCAGGAGTTCCAGAAGACGGCGTACCGTGGTCTCCGAAACTCCCAGGGTCTTGCATACTTTCTCCAGCGCGAGCATCTTCAGCAGGCTCTGTACCGCGCGGGCCTTTTCCACCGGGTTCAGATCTTCACGCTGGAAGTTTTCCAGGAGTGCGTCGGCGGCAGCCTCTTCATCCGAATAGTTTCGGATGATCGCCGGAATCGTTTCGAGGCCCGCGATCTTCGAGGCGCGAAATCGCCGCTCGCCCATAACGATCTCATACTGAGGACCGACGCTTTTCGCCCCCTTGAGGGGGCGAACTACAATGGGCTCAAGAACGCCTCGTTCTTTAATGGAAGAAGCCAGTTCTTCCAGACTCTCACTATAAAAGGTCTTGCGCGGCTGGTCTTCCGCAGCCCGTATTTTGCTCAGTGGCAGTTGTTCGAGGGCCATACCGATGCGTTCCGTTCCTCTTGCAAAAAAGCGTATTACTTCCGAAAATTACCTGGCGGTGATCCCTGATAACTACAATGGTGATAGTTACACACCGTAGCTGCAGACAACCAGAGTAGGAGCCGCCTGTTATAGACAAGAACGCTTTTGCAGGACGTTCGGCGGGACCCGATTTTTATTATGGCGACTGCAGGCAGAAAGAACAGTTCTAATTATACAAAGATTTGACCGCACCCGTAGAGATTTCGGCATTTCAAAGCGGGCAGGAACGTAAACACGAAGGTTACTCCGTCGCCAGAGGGGGCGGACTGTCCTCTGATTTGCGAGACGGGCGATCTTTGCCCAATAGCATCGCGAGCGGTGTTGGCGCAGCGAACTTGGGAAACAAGCGGAATAAGGTCACCTGGATACTGGCGGCAATTGGTACGGACAGCAGCATCCCCCAGAGTCCAAACATCTCACCGCCCAGAAATAGTGCGAACAATGTCAGCAATGGGTGCAGTCCGACACTATGTCCAACAACGCGAGGCACCACAAAGTTGTCAAAAATCTGGTTCTGTGCCAGACATAAGCCCAGCATCCCCAAGGTGGCGGTAGGAGACAGGCCGGAAATGATAGACAGTACGCCTGCAAGCAGTGCCGTCACCATGGGGCCGATAAATGGGACAATGTACAAAATGCCCGCGGCGACGCCAAGAAGAAGTGAGTAGGATTTGAGCCAGTAGGCGAAGACGATCATCGCCGTAACGCCATAGATGGAGGAGACGATCAGCATGCCCCGCACATAACTGCCGAAGACGTTCCCAACGTCCTCAGCCCCTCGTGAGACCGAAGCTCGTGAAGCTTCCGGAAGCAGGAACAGAAGGCGGCCCCGTAACCGGTCGATATCCGACAGGACGTAGAAGATGATGATCGGTACCAGCACAATCGTCAGCAGTCGCGACGCCGAAGAGACGATTATCTCTCCGATATGGCTGGCATAGGTTTTCATCCCCTGCGTCACCTGATCGCCATACTGGGTCGTAATCGCCTCGAAGTTCGAAGGCAGCTCAATAGGACCGATCTTGCGGTGTCCAGAGAGCCATTTATCTACCTGTGCCCGTACGCTGTCGATGCCGGAAACGTTGGTTGTCGGAGGCTTCCATTTCAGACGTACGCTGCCATCGCCGGGCGTCGCCGAAAGTGTGGTTCCCACAACCGAAGTGGTCTTCGCTCGGGAAGGTGACTTTCCTTTGCTGCCCGGCCGTACCACCGTTGTGGTCGTCTTCTGGGTCACTAAGGGTGTCGAACGCGGCGCGGATGCGGAAGCGGTAGGTGACGGGATCGGTTCCTGCGAGGGTACCGACGGTGAGGCAGAGGGAGAGACCGTGGGCGTCGGCGACAGTTCCTGGGCATAGGCACGGCCATCGCTGCGGTAGCTATAACCGCCAAAGAAGTCCAGCGCACTGACGGTCGCCTCGGGCGACGGCGTGGGTGTCGCTCGCTCCAATCGCCCGGGACCGGGCAGGATCGGAACCGGATTCTCTTCCTCCTCAACAGGTCCGATAGACGGTCTGGGACGGGGCAGTTTAGAGTCAGGTCGGCGGCGTTCACGAACCGGAGTACGCGTCTCCGTCATCGGTTCGACCCTTTGACTCTGTTCTCCCTCTATTTCGGGAGAGGGCGACGGAGAAGGGGTCGGACTAGGGGTTGGTGTGGCTGCGCCTGCCGACGCCGTCGGCGACGGCTCGGGAGATTCGAGTGGTGCAGGCTGCTCCGGCTGCTCCGGAACAGGGGCAGTCGTCGTGGTTGTCGTCGTGAGCGCTTCCGCCCCGGCATCATCGTTGTCCGTCTTGACCGGCGTCACACGCACCGGGCTTCCGACCATCGTTGTCGTTCCATTATCGTCAACGGCATAGACCGCGAACGTATAAGGAGCCCCATTAATAAGGTTCTTGACCGTATAGTCGGTCGTAGCGAGACTGGAGATAACGGTAGCGTAGCTGCCGCCGTCCGCGGTTTTTCGCTTAACAGTGTATGTGATCGGCGTAAACCAGCGAACCAGAGACTGGGTCTGGGTGATGAGGTTGGGAATGACGAACGCCAGAAGTGCAACAAAGACGCCAAGGAATCCGACGAACACGATAACCACGGCAGGTAAGCGTCGCCCACCCACCCACTGCCGCTGAATATGATTTACTATCGGGTTCAGAAGCAGTGCGATTACGATTCCGACGAAGAACGGGGTCGCGATACCGAGTACAGCCTCCAGCAGCCTCCAGCCCATGAGCAGCAATACCAGCAGTATCGCCGCGCCCAGAGCGAAGCTAAATCCCCAGCCAAAAGCGTCTTTACGCCACATCG
>JAZKEA010000392.1:0-7437 GCA_040387315.1 Armatimonadota bacterium
ACCAGCGGCCTATATTATCTGCTACCGCTAATCGGACTCCAAAGAGTAGAGCACGATTTTATCGTGACGTATGCCCTTGTTGTCAGCTGCGGGACGGCTACCCCCGCCTTAATCTCGGTCTTCGCAAGCAGTCGACAATTAGTGGCAGCACTCGATACTCCTACGGTTTCCTGACGCGCTACATCGGGCGCAGGGGAGCGAGTCCGGCATCCGCACGAGCCGATGGCGCGGTCAGCTCCTCTTCCTCGACAGGGACGGGAATGTTTCCGCCCAGGTCGAACAGACGCAGGGCATTTCCGGAGAGAATGCGCTCGCGGTCCTCGGTATCCAGGGAGAGATCATTCAGCATCCCCAAAACGGCGGCGGGATCGGTTGCCGGGGCGCCGGATGCGAACAGCATCTTGCGTGTGCCTCCGAGTGTGTCGATGGCATACTCGATCTTTTCCGGCGTCAATGCCCCGGAGATATCCAGGAAAAGGTTCAGCGGCTTGGCGGCCAGATCGATGGCCTCCCGCCACTCCTCGCCGCCCATCCCGGATGCGATGACGCGAATGTTCGCGCCGACTTCCTGGGCGATACGCGCGGCCTCATACATGGCTTCGGCGGACTGCGTCTCCACGAGCAGGGGCCGGGAAAACCGTCGGTAGGCAGTGATAACCTCCTGCGCGCTTCGCAGGGTCACAGGAACGCTGGTCACCGGGTCCGCGTAAAGGGCAGCGCCGATAAAACGCCGTCCACCGCTGAGATGCCGCCTCAGCTGCAGGTTGGCGTCATCCGTCCGGTCCGGGTGCAGTACCAGCCATCCATAGAGAGAACTATCGTCGGAGGCTCCGAGGGCCGTCGCCAGCAGATCATTTCCCGCGACGGGGTCATAGCGTGCGGCGAGATCTGAAGAGATAAAGGCGGACGAGATACCACGGGCTCGCAAAACGGTGCGCACTTCCGTGGAATCACCCCACCGGGGCGCGAACGCGGTCGCCCCGAAGCTTACGTGGACATCAATTATTGCTTCACTCATACTGCTGCTCCGCTCTCTGCTCGTGCGCCGAACAGGCGGCGCGCGTTGCCACCGAGAACCAGTGCCCTGTCCTCCGGCGAGAGGGCCGCCTGGCTGATAAATGCAAGCGCCGCGCCGAGGGACCGGTTAGGCGCTCCGGAGGCAAAAATGACTTTCTCCGCGCCGAGGGCCGCGACGGCCTGCCCGACCTCGCCAATTCCTCGCAGACCGTTTGTCGCCACGTGGATACGATCCGGCAGTACCTTTGCCACCGCCAGCGCCTCCATCAGGTTATCGCCGGAGACGCCACCCAGAAGAATCGGCGCGGGGTAGTTTGTCTCCCGCAGGGTTTGAAGCACAGCCGTGGCGTCACCGGGACGGCTGGTCTCCCACCAGATAGGAATCGCCGCCGCCGCCGCGCCGCCGAGTTGAGCCAGGGTCCGCAGCAGTTCGGTCAGCGGCGTGTAGGGCAGGGGATACCGCTGCATACCCGGCAGCAGCACCAGGACGCGCGCCCCACCACCGGTGCGCTCCGGATTAGGGCGACGCGGGTCCAGGAGGGCAGCCGGAATCAGTTTCCCGCCGCTCTCGGTTACCGCCTGCTTGGTCTCCCGATTGCCTTCCGCGGCATCGAAGTAGACCGCGCGGGTCGAGAGCGTGACCGCGGAGCTGACGGAATGGTGCCCCATCGCCGTCAGCAGGGGGCCGGTGCCGCTCGGCGTCATCGCGCCCTTCGACGGATGCGGACCGAACAGCGTGAAAAAGTCGACGATATTCAGATTTTCAGCCACGAGCTATCTCCAAAGCGTGATTCAGTCGGGCCAGCACCCGCTCGCGCCCCATCGCCGCCATCGCGTCAAAAAGGCTTGGCCCTACCTCACGGCCCGTGATTGCCACACGTACGGGATGCGTCAGCTCTCCTTTTTCACGTCCGCGCTTCTCACCGGCAGCACGTGTTGTCGCCTCGATGCGCTCGGCGTTCCAGTCATCCAGAGCGTCAAGCGAAGTGACGAGGTCGCCCAGATAATCGGCGACGCCCTCTTTTTTCAGCCACTTCGCGACACTCTTCTCCGAATACTCCGGCAGCGGAAAAAAGAAGAAATCCGTCAGCGTCGGAACCTCATCCAGCGTCTTCAGGCGCTCCTGCTCCAGGACGATCACCGACGCGGCATAGGCGCTTTCCTCGGCGGTCGGCTGAACCGGAAGAAGCCCGGCCTTCGTCAGAAATGGCAATGCGCGCTCCACCAGGGCCTCCGGGGTAAGCTGGCGCAGGTACATTCCGTTGAGCCACGTCAGCTTGTCGCGATCAAACAGCGCCGGGGAAGGAGAGATGCCTTCGATGTTGAAGCGACGGATAATCTCGTCGCGCGTCATAATCTCGGTATCGTCGCCCGGCGACCAGCCCGTGATCGAGAGATAGTTGAAGACCGCATCCTCAAGAAATCCCTGGTCAAGAAGCCCGTAGACCGGCTCACCGTTTGGTTTATAGATCACGCCCTGGATCGGCGGCGCACCGGTCCGCTTGGAAAGCTTTTTGCGGTCATTACCCAGAACGTTCGGCGTATGGATGAATATAGGAAGCTCCCAGCCAAACGCCTCGAACAGGCAGAAGTGCTTCGGCGTGGAGGAAATCCACTCCTCGCTCCGGAAGATGTGCGAAATCTCCATATCATGATCGTCCACCATGGACGAGAAGTGATATGGCGGGAATCCGTCACCTTTCAGAATCACAAAGTCATCCTGCGTTTTCGGGTCCCACAGGGTCTCGCCGCGAAGGGCGTCGACCGTGCGGATCGTACCCTCGGTGGGCATTTTGAAGCGGATGACGGCTGGCTCGCCGCTGGCAACCCGGTCGCGCGCCTCGGCTAAAGGGTAGTCCCGATACTTCCCGGTGTAGCGGAACGGCTCTTTGCGGATTTCCGCCGCCTTTCGCATCCGGTCCAATTCGTCCTTGGTTTCGAAGGCGTAGTAGGCCTTGTTCTCCTCCAGCAGCTGATCGAGAAGCTCCCGGTACCGTGGGAGGCGCTGTGACTGGAAGTAGGGGCCATGGCTCCCACCGTGATCAGGCAGGATAGCAGGGTCTACGACACCGTACTTTTCCGCATCCAGCGCGGCGACCGTGCTCTTGTCCGGTCCCTCGTCGTACCCTATACCGAGCGCCTGCATGGAGGCGATGATATCGGCGAGGGAGTTCTTGACGAGGCGGGCCTGATCAGTATCCTCAATGCGCAGGATGAAATCGCCCTCGAAACGTCGTGCAAAGAGGTAGGAGAAGAGGGCGGTGCGGAACGCGCCTACATGAAGGAAACCCGTGGGGCTGGGGGCGAAACGAGTCCGGACCCGCCGCACCGGCGCGGTTGAATTGTGTGAAGACATCGGGTTCAGGATACCCCGGCAGGCAGGGGGTGTCAACGCGTCTCAGGGTCAGTTTTGGGCGCTTCCTTCGGGTGAAAGGCCGTCGCTTCCTCAAGCCGCCTGCTGCAGGAGGCGGCGAGATGGGCATAGTCCGCGGCGATCTCGTCCCTGCCGCGGGGACGAAGCGCATAGACGCCCCGGTCCACCTTGTCAAACCAGTCATAAACGTTCCGGTGAAGTATCGGCTGTGCTTTAGGACTGGCTCCGAGCGTCCGCAGCTTCGCCGGAGTGAGCGGGCCGAAACGCTCCAGGCAGCAGGCGATAAAAATAGCCTGTTCGCGATAGGCAGTGACCAGTTTCCGCCCGGTCGATCCGCCGACATTGTAGTTCGCCGAGCGTCCCGCAATCTCCCGCAGCAGCGCCCGGCGCGTCTTCGGATTGCGACGCGGCCTGGTCTGTCCGGTGGGGTGCAGAACTACGTCCACGACTGGGGGAGCGTCCACATCGTCCGGAAACGTGACAACGATCAGACCGATCTCCAGCCGCTTGAGCAGATGTTCGATACCGCGCCACCGTTTCGCGTAGCGGTCCCGCCGCGCCAGATCGCCTTCCGCGGGAAGGGCGACATAAACGCTGTCCGTGATTTTCTGCCGGTCCGTGGCCTGAATAAGGAGGTCTGTGGAGAATCCTTTCTTAAGCTCGATGACGATCAGCTCATCCCCTTTGACAGCGGTGATATCGCACCCCCGTACTTCGCTTCGGACTGTGTAGCCGTTTGCTTCCAGATAATCCTGAACCGGGGCGGCGAGATCGCACTCGCGACGCTCTCTTTTAGGTGCCGCTTTCTTTACCGTCGAACGCATGTTCTATTCTACCGGCAGCGTCCGCAAAATCGCCCGAACCGGGGAGCCATCCGCCCCGGAGAAGGTTAGGGGAAGCGCGATCAGCTCATAGATTCCCGGCGGCACAGCGCGCAGATCAACCGACTCCAGAATCCGAATGTTTGCACTATTGAGCGTGTGGTGGATCGGCAGTGTCTTGCTGTCGATGGCATCGACGGAGGGAACATCAATACCAAACAATAGTGCCCCCTGTGCCGCGAGATAGGCCGCTGATTCCTCGGTCAGGGTGGGAATTGCTTCAGGAAACACACGGTAGTTTGACCAGGAGTCGGTCTTGAGCAGGACGCGAGGGGTCCGCGCAAAATCGATACCTTCCCATACCTCCGGCCCAATAGAATGCAGGCCTCTGACATCAACAACGACGGCAAAACCTATATAGGGATCAAGGGGCAGTGCGTCGATTCCGGGGGCAGTGTCGTCGAAATGAAACGGCGCATCCACATGGGTACCGGTGTGGACGCTCATCGTCACCGCTCCGACATTGACCGAGTCGCCACGGCGGATCGCCATTCCAAGATCAAACTTGTACGATGTATCGCCGGGCCAGACCGCGAGTTCCGAAGAGATCGGAATCGTAATATCGTAGAGCGTCATAGTTTCAATCGTCGTTTTAGCTGCGAGGTGGCGATGTTGCGGATGGCGCATGTCACACCTTCCGATTTTAATGCTTCTAGCTGTGCGTTATCCAGATGCAGCCTCTGAAGCAGTGAATGCTGAACAGAAGAGTCACTCGCTGCGATGCAGCGGCAGAAAAGTTCGGAGGATGGTTGGGTCGCTTTTTGGGCATCATTGATCGCTGCAATGATTTCTCGTCGTTCTGCAGCGGCCTGAAGGTGATGATCCGAAAATTCCGGCATTACGCGCAAGGACTTGACCTGCTCAATAGGGATAGCCCAGGAGCGAAGTAAACTTTCCAGGGCTGATTTTGCCATGCCTCGGTCGGGGTCCAGTTGGGCAAGTATCATATACTGTTCGATAAACTCGGGGCGCTCCGTCAAGGAGCTTAATTCCAGTGAACGGCGAAAAGCGCCGTAACGATAGTGCTCCCTGTTCTTATCGTCCGAGGATTGGAACTGGTCGAACATGTAACGTAGAGAAGTTTCATCGAGAAAGCCATATTGCCACCACTCGTCCGCAAAGCCCAGCTGAGAGAGCATCTCGGAAACCGACAGGAATTCGTTCATGGAACTAGACTACTTCCTTCGTTCATTTCCCGGTATGTGTCGTTCTCCAGAATCCTACGGAGACGCGAAACCGCCTCCCAGCAGTCGGCAAACGAGGTGTACAGCGGCACGGGGGCAAGACGAACGATGTTCGGCGGGCGGAAGTCCGGTATGACACCGGCCTTTCTCAGGGCTCGGCTGATTTGAGCGGCTTCGGGATGCACGAGCGCAAGGTGCCCCCCGCGCTGATCGTCGTGGGCAGGCGTCACGATAGTGACACCGAATGCCGAAAGCTCCTGTATGATGGCCTGGCGCAGGAAGTCCGTGAGCGCCAGGGACTTAGTTCTCAGACGGTCCATTCCCGCGTACTCATGGAGTGTGAGTGAACCGGATAGCGGCGCGAGGCTGAGGATGTGCGGTGTGCCGATCTGGAGTCCCCCCGCGCCATCGGCGGGTGACAGAGTGTGGGTCATATCGAATTGCCGTTCCTTGCGCGAGGAGAACCAGCCCGCAAGGCCCGGTGCTTTTCCGAAGTGACGACGATTCAGATACAAACCGCCGACCGCGCCCGGTCCGGCATTGAGGTACTTGTAATGGCACCAGAAGGCGAAATCGATGTCCCAGTCATCAAAAGAGTGGGGGACGGCGCCGATGCTGTGCGAGCAGTCCCAGCCGATCAAAATGCCACGGCGGCGCGCTTCGGCTGTAATTCGCTGCAGAGGGAGCAGCTGTCCGCTGGTGTACACAACCGCGGGAAGTACGGCCATCTGGACATCGGGTGTCATCGCGGCCAGAATGTCGTCCTCAGTGAGAAGAAAGCCATCACGGCTGGGGACCTTGACGAGGTGGCGTTCGGGATCGAGCCCGCGCAGTCGCAGATGACTTTCGATAGCGAAGATATCCGAGGGAAAGGCAAGCGCATCGGCGAGTATTTTGGGCCGCTCGGCGTTCGTGGGATCATAGAGGGTCGCAAGCAGCTGATGCAGGTTGACCGTGGTGGACCCGGTAACGATCACCTCATTCTCGGACGCGCCAACAAGGGGCGCTACCTGAGCCGCGATCTGCTCGGGCAGGGTAAACCAGGCCGGACTCGCTTCCGACCATCCTTCAACCCCCAGCCGCTTCCATTGGTCCAGAGCCTGGAGCGCCGCCGCTTCGGCTTCTCGGCTGAGCAGGCCGAGCGAATTGCCGTCCAAATAGATCGCGCCGCCTTCCAGGCCGTAAAAATGGCTCTTAAAGGAGCTGAGCGGATCATCACGGTCACGGAGGCGCGCTTCCTCCGGAAGGTTTTCAGGGCGGGACTGCATGTGTTTGAGTATAGCGCGAACTCAGGGGGATTCCGAACGAGCGACAAGAAAACGACCCTGCCCGATTGAGCAAGGTCGTTTCCCTCGGAGGTGCCGAGCGTTGCCGGACTATCCCGCGGTTTTCGCAGCGGATGCGCCCGCGCCATCGGCGGTGGTTGACGGTTTTGGCGTTCCCGTGGCTTTGGCAAATTCCTGCCAGAGGCTGGAAACATCCTTGCCCGTCAGCTCTTTCCAGGTGGCGTCAGAGTACGTGTTGGCTACCAAAGACTGGCTGAGTTTCTGCACGATACCCTTCTGTCCGTTTTTGTCGAGCCAGATCAGGAAGGTCGCTGTTGTCTTGTAAGCGTCCGTGTACTTCGCCTTTTCGAAGTTAAGCGTGGGAAGCGCGATTGCCGGCTCGAAATAGCCATTGCGAACGTAGTCGGCGATTCCTTCGACCAGCCAGGAAGCCTCATAGGACGGATACCGCTGAACCAGATGTGTCAATTCGTGGATAACCATTCCGTAATCATTCGGGCGGCTCTTCACCCACTCCGCGGAGATATGGAGGTCTTTTCCGTTCGCATAGGCGACACCGTCCATCTTCTCAATATAGATCGTCACTTTGTCCAGCGCGGGACGTTTACTGTCATCCACCGCGAGAATCGCGCAGACTCTGGGATACCAGACCTCGCACAGCGCTTCGGCGACCTTACCCCATGCCTGAAGCTCGG
>JAZKEA010000392.1:7500-24155 GCA_040387315.1 Armatimonadota bacterium
CTGGCGGTGGGAATCATGGGATACGGCGGAGGAACTGTAACTACCGATGGTTTAGGGGCAGGTGGTGGTGTTTGGGCCGTAGCATTCGGGAGTGAAATAGTGGCAAGCGACGCAAGTAGACCGCACGAAACGAGGTTCTTGTTCATAAGATTTATAATGCTTTCGCAAGATAAGGCGGATAATCTGTGTTTAAGTTGGCTTGCCGAGAGGTGACCGCATAGACCGGCTTGCTCTAGCAAAATAGGAAAATAAAGACCAGCAGTCGGATAGTTTTCTCTCAACTTTACTGGGAGAAAACTATCCCTGCTGGCCTTTTCACGTAAAGGATTTGACTCGCTGCGAGCCAGGTCCTACTGGGTCATACGATCATCGTTGATGTCGATGGCAAGCCCATGCTGGAACTCTTTTTGCCCAGGGAATTTCGCAACCCGCTCCGGAATCAGCGCCAGACTGCCCTGACTTCGCCATTTTGCGTGACCATCCGCGAAAATGACGGTTGATCCCCCCTGATGGCGAGCGCCACCTTCACACGGCGTGTCTGCGCCATCTGCCCAGTTACCACATCTTCCTCCGGGGCTGTTGGCGTTCATAATGCGGTCCACGTCCGGGAAAAGAACGAAACCGCTGTCTGCGACAAGGCCAAAATCCGCTGGGCGTCCAATCTCAGCCATTGTAACAGCAGCCCTCTCGTAATCGGTATCATTACGTCCCGACTTGAAGACCCGTTCGTTACCGCCGATGTTGTGCATGTAGTTAAACAAGAAGTTCGGACGTCCCGGCAACGGAAGGTAATAGACGTAATCAAGATCACCCTGAGTCGCCATCCTATCGGTACAGGTCAGCAGACTCGTGTTGTTCATGTAAGGGAAGATTTCCTGAATCCACGAGGCATAGGCGATGAAGTATCCGGCTTGTCCTGGCTGCGCGAATCCCTCATGGCTATGAGGATACGTCTCGTCATAGTCCTGTACATACATCATAATCGCCGTCCCGACCTGGCGACCATTTGACAGACAGGCAGCTTGACGCGCTTTGGCGCGGGCACTGGCAAAAACGGGGAAGAGTATTGCCGCAAGGATTGCAATAATAGCAATAACTACGAGAAGCTCGATGAGGGTAAAGGCTCGGGAGTGATTCGGCCGTTTAAAGAAGGAGGTAGACAATATAGTTTCCTTTCCAACCTCAAGCAGTGTTGGGCTTCGTGCGCAACGAGAGTGTAAGACCTATCATAACCCATTGATCTATGACGATGATGCCTCTATCACGCTGTCTGCTCGCTTGATTGCGACGTCAAGTGACATCAAATAAGGTTAGTTGAAGTATAAAGGCTTACCCCAAAAAAAATCCAAAATATGCGAATCCAGAAAAAGAATCACGAAAAACCAGGCAAATAACGATAAACCCGCTTTCAGAACCCACCGATTGGGTTCTGAAAGCGGGTTTATTTCTAGTTCCGCAAAAACTCGTGTTACTGAGGCGCCTGCACAGGCTGCATCGCCGGGCCATAGGGACTTCGGGGAGGAAGCTTGTGCCGCTGCTTTTCTGCAGACGGATGCAGGGTTTGGGCGTTCGGTCCGGGTGGTGGAGCCTGCGTGATGGTCGGGTCTGACGCCTGAGATTTGCCGATCATCAGATAGATGCCCCCAACAACGGCGATAATAGCCGCAATAATGAGGATGGTTGTTATCGGTGACTTTTTCTCTGTGTCAGCCGCGCCGGAATTGTTCATAGGTAATGCCATTTGTTCGTTGCGTATTTCTTACATATCATCCGTGCCGGACTTTTTGAGTGACCACAGGTACTGACTCAAGTCCGTTACGACGACATCTCCCTGCGCGATCCCGGCCTTCCAGTTTGTCCCTGCAGCCATTTTTCCACCGGTCAGAAATTTGACATGTCCGTCACAGAAAACGACGTTCGATCCGCCGTTGTGCCGCACAGAACTCTGACCCGTATAGGAGATGGGTTCGCCCTTCAACTCATCCCAAAAATTCCCCGTACCCCATCCGTAATAGCCACAGGCAACAGGAACGGTGTAAACAGCGGGACTCTCGGCGTAATGCATCCCCAGGTAATACGAACCTTCCCCCGCACCGGCCGGGGTTGGCTTTGTGTCTGTCGCGAAGATTGTGCTGGCGGGGGATTCGACCTGACTATCGGTGACAGGAGTTCCGGGGAAGTTTCCTGTGCAGTAGGGGGCAGGATTAAGATAATCCACGTTCATTCCATAACTGCCCATCCATTGCCACCAGCCTGCACCATTGACGCCGTTCGCGTCGTTGGATGCCGCGGAAAGCGTACCGCCCGACCAGGCATTGAACGGATCGCGAGTGGCACTGGGGCAGCGGAATATTTGCCAGTTTTTCACGTACGGCTGAATTGCCCAGGTCCAGGTGCAGAGCACGCCTTTTGGGTCACGATATTCCATGATCGGGTAAGCGTCATCATTGTCGGAAGTGTACTGCATCACGGCGAGTCCGATTTGCTTCTCGTTGCTCAGACAGGAAGCCTGACGCGCCTTTTCTCTCGCCTGAGCGAAAACAGGAAACAAGATTGCTGCAAGTATCGCGATAATGGCGATAACAACAAGCAATTCAATCAGGGTAAATCCTTGCCTGCGGTACGACTGTGAAAACATGGACGTCAAAATATTTGTTCCCTCTAATGCGGAATGCATGTCACGTGTCTGCTGCGCTGGACACGAATCTCGGATTACCGTAGGCTGGAACATTCAGGAATAATTCCCTGGTCCCGGCAGCCACCGTAACGATTCATAATAGAAAAAGTGTACGATTCGTCTCCAAAATAAACCCAAAACTTTAAGAAACAGTAAAATAATAGTTTTTAGGCCAGCAGATCTGACGGCATAAGGAGAAAAGTGCCGGGCGTAAACATCCGTAGCGTTGGTAAAACCCGGCAGAACCGAATCTTACTTTCCCGCATTAACCTCCCAAAACTCATCGAGACGTTCCCCTGCGGGAACACGGAGTATCTCCTCCAGTATTCGTGTCCGTGAAAGCCCGCTGCCCACGGCCCATGCCGCACCAAATTCGATCTCGCCAATGGCGGCTCGCGCCTGAGCGGCAGTCCGGTCCAGCTCTTCGGGGTCCGCCGGTTTGAAGGATATACCCATGGAAAGGCGCTGACTCTCGGCGGCGGCGAGAAGACGCACTCCAAGCGCATACTCGTTTTGTGCGCACGCCACATGGCCCAGCTCGCGGATGCACCAGGGGAAGAGACGCCGCTCTCCCGCTTCGACGCCGTAGCGGATCGCCTCGTTGAGGAAGGAGCGTGACGAAGTGTAGTGGCCTTTTAGCCGGTGTATCGTTCCCAGGTTGAGCGACGTGAGCGCCATTGCGGAACGGTCACCGAGCTCTCGACTGGTTTCGCGGGATTCATGGAAGGCGGAAAGGGCCGTCTGGTAGTCGTTCTGGTAACGCGCGACCAGACCCAGGTTGTTCAGGACGTGGGCGGCCCGGTTTCGGTTTCCGGTAACCCGGTACAAGGAGAGACTCTCGGTGTAGTAGACGGAGGCGCGCTGCCACTCTCGCCGCGCCAGGGATATGTTGCCGAGATTTTGCAGCGCCCGCGCCATCAGCGACTGGTCATTGAGGGCGCGAGCGAGGCGTAGCCCCTCGTGGAGGTACTTTCGCGCCGTCGGGGTGTCATCTCGGGAGTATGTTATGGTGGCGAGTGTCTGCAGGCTCGCTGAGAGTCCCCGCCGGTCCCCGATCTGACGCCAGAGGCTTACCGCCTCCTCCATGGCGAGGTCGATATCTGGAGAAATTCCCTGGTTTCTCGCGAGATGTCCGCGTGCATTCAGGGCGTTGGCGCGAAGCTCCAGAGCTTCCGCGTCCTTCCGCTTATTTTCGAGAGCGAGCAGACGTGCCAGCCACTGCTGTCCTTCGCCGAGATACCCTCTGCCTTCCCAGAATGAGGTCAGCGCCATGGCAAGGCGCAAGCCGAAATGCGCCTCTCCTGCCTCCACCGCCCAGCCGAGTGCCGCTCGGAAGTTATCGTGTTCGCGCTCCAGGCGGTTGAGCCAGTCCGCCTGGTCGGGACCGGTCATATGGGGATGCGCGAATTCGGCGATGCCAAGAAAGTAGGCAGCGTGGTGCCGCCGAATCTCCTCCCGGTCTGTCGTAAGCGTTTGCTTTTCCGCGGCGAACTCACGCACGGTCTCCAGCATCCGGTACCGCATCTCCGAACCCGCTTCATCGACGGTCACCAGGGACCGCTCCCGGAGCGCTGTCAGCGGATCCAGGGCCTGTGCTGTCGGCTGGCTGCCGGATTCCTCGCGCACTGTTTCCAGGCATATAACCTCCGCAGCCTCCAGCGTCCAGCCGCTCCGGAACACCGAGAGGCGTCGAAAGAAATCCTGCAGTGTCGGCGGCAGCTGCTCCCAGCCATACTCCAGCATCGCCCGGAGACTGCGATGGCGCGGTGTGACCTCGCTGTGCCGACTCACCAGCAGATCAAAGGGCTGAGACAGCTGAGCGAGCATCTGCGAGGGGGTCAGCGTCTGTGCCCAGGCAGCGCAAAGCTCCATCGCGAGGGGAATCCCTTCAAGCCGCACCATGAGCCGTGCGACGATTTCGGCATTATCCTGCGTCACCTGGAAAGAGGGGCGGACGGACCGGGCACGGTCAACGAACAGCTGGACACTATCGCTTTTCAGCAGGATCTCAGGGTCCACGGACTCCGAGGGCGACAGGTTCGGCGTTGGCAGCGGCGCGACGGTCACCTCCCGCTCACCGGAGACCCCGACACGCTGCCGTGATGTCGTGAGGATTACCAGGCTTGGAACCCGCGCCAGCATGTACTGTATGATCGGGGCAACCTCACTGATGAGATGTTCCAGATTATCGAGGATGAGGAGAGCGGGACGCCACGAAAGCCACTCACAGACAAGATCCAGCGGTGCGCCGGACTCCGCGCCGGGGATGCGGACAATATCTGCGATTGTTTTTGGTATCAGGGTGCCGTCGTGGATTTCGGCAAGGGGGATAAACCAGACGGCGCCATTGTACGTCGAGGTAAGCTGCGTTCCGACCTCAATCGCCAGACGCGTTTTACCGCAGCCTCCCGTACCGATCAGGGATATAAGCCGGTCTTTGCCCTCCGAGATCAGGGCGCGGATTTGAGCGATCTCGTCGGTTCGCCCGAAGAAGCGGGTCAAAGGGGCGGGCAACTTCTGGGCGGCAGTCCAGACACTGGGCTGAAGGCGAACGATTTCCGGCTCGCTGCGCCGTATCTGATTCACCAGGGCAAGCGCCGCGCCCGATGGCTCCTCATCGAGCTCGCGCAGGAGGATCTGCTCCATCTCGCGAAACTGCCGCAGTCCGGCAGCCGGCTGACCGGTTCGTGCCAGCAGCCGAATCAAATCCAGATGCACCTCTTCGGAAACCGGGTCCGCGGCAAGCGCACGGCGCGCACAGTCCAGCGCCCTGTCGTACTCCTGTGTCTGCTCGTAGAGTTCAGCCAGACGCCGGAGCGAGAGAAGGAATTGATCGAAGAGCCGCTGACGCTCCGTGAGGACCCAGTCTTCATAATAGCCGGGAAGAAGCTCACCGCGATAACGATCCACTGCTTGCCGCAGTGCCTCAATCTGCTGGGTGGGTTCCACTCGACTGGCGGCGGTCTGCAGGGCCTCCTCGAACTCTGCGACATCGGTCTGCAGGTCAATGGATTCCAGGCCGATAGTATGCCGGTCGGAGACCAGAATCGTC
Organism: Armatimonadota bacterium; assembly: GCA_040387315.1. Taxonomy (GTDB): domain Bacteria; phylum Armatimonadota; class Armatimonadia; order Armatimonadales; family Armatimonadaceae; genus JACMJB01. Next base: position 13,230 of record JAZKEA010000392.1, read on the forward strand.
CCGCGTTTGCTCTCATCGGGTTCCAGGCGGGGACGCAGCCAGACCAGCGCCTGTGTCAGACGATTCCTGCCCGAGGTAGGGTCGGCGTCCGGCCACAGAAGGTTGACCAGCTGTTCGCGTGAATGCTGGCGCTGCGGGTAAAACGCCAGGTAGGCGAGCAGGGCTCCCGTCTTATAGGTTTGAAACTGGCGAAGTGTGTCTTCACCGTTCTGGATGCTCAGGCCGTCGAACAGATTAATTCGCATGGTGCTTTACGTTTCGGCAGCATCGCCAGTGCTCCTGACTTATAGGATACGGCAAAACGACGATTTAGTCCGTTGGGATTCCGGAACGATATCATAAACTCAAAGCAGCCTTCGTTCCTATAACGAAATACAGGGCCTGGAAACTCGTTTAATGGCAATTCGGTGGCAGTCGGAAACCTTCCCCGTTGGCGCGACTCGCAGTATAATCCGTCTTCCCGACGGTTCGTTGCTTGGGGCAAATACGCGCCGTACTCAAGGAAGCGAGGTGATTTTCTGCGTACAAAGCACGGATGAGGGACGACGCTGGCGAGACCTTGGACAGATTGCCGTCGATCCGGAGCCCGGAACCGATATGGGCGATGGCGCACTTCTGCGCTTACGCGGGGGCCATTTGCTCTACTGCTACCGTCACAATCATTATCGCGGCACACGGGAGAAAACGCCGGATTACGCGATCCGGATCGCGGTCAGTATGGACAATGGCAGACACTGGGAATCGCACTCCATAGTGACTTCCCACACCCTGCCGGACAAGAATGGACCAAGTCAGGGACTCTGGGCTCCGTTTTTGTTCGAGACGCCGGACGGCGATTTGAAGTGCTGCTATGACGACGAAAAAACGCCTTTGGAGGCGGGATTTCCCGGTCATCAATGGCTGATGCTGCGAACGTGGGAGCCGCGATCACGTACCTGGCGCGGTCCTACAGTCGTCAGCCGTGCGCACGATCCAAAGCACCTTTCTCGCGACGGTATGGGAACTATAGTCGCGTTATCCATAAACCGCCTGCTCTGCGCTCTGGAGAGTGTGCAGGTGACGCCGCCCCATGCGAATCTTGTCCGCTTCGTGATGTCTGAGGATGGCGGAAAGACCTGGAGCTGGCAGCGTGGAGGGCGCGGGGTTCTGTATCAGCCAAAAAAGCGGGACTGCATGGCACTCTCCCCTTATCTAACACGCCTGATGGACGGCACCCTCGCCTGCGTCTTCTGTACGGATGAGGATCGGGAAAAGCCGGACCGCTCCGGAACACCTCCGCATCAGCTGAATATGGATGTCAAAATGATCACAAGCCGAAATAGGGGTAACTCCTGGTCCCCGCCACAAACAATAACCGATTCTCACCGCGCCTATCTGCCGGGCATAGTCGAGAACCGGGATGGGACGCTGCTGGCGGCGTGGACGGATTTCGCGAAAGGCCAGGTGATGGGGAAACTGGGGAAACGGCAGCGCTAAATCCCGGCATCAACCGGAAAGCCCCCGCTCCGATGAGCAGGGGCTTTCTGTTTGGATAGGCTCTGCGAAGCGGTTACTAGTCCGCTTCCAGATCAACATCCTTTTTGCTGACATCCAGGCACTCGACTGTCTTGACCCGGTCGGTGCCGTTCAGCTCGATCAGCTTGACACCCTGGGTGGAGCGCGACGACGTAGACCGCACCTCGCCGACCTTGATACGGATGCCGATGCCGTTTTCGGTGACGATCACCAGGCGCAGGTCATCGACGCTCTCTTTCTGCAGAACGCAGGCGGCGACCAGAACGCCGGTTTTATCCGTCAGGTCCATCGTCTTGATGCCCTTACCGCCACGGGTCTGGATGCGATACTCGGTGAGCGCGGTTCGCTTACCGTAACCATTCTCGCTGACAACCAGCACCTCGGCATCGTCGCTTACAAGATCGACTGCTACGACCCGGTCGCTCGGCCCATCCAGAGTCACCCCGCGAACGCCGCCAGCGGCCCGCCCACGCGACGGAGCATCGCTTTCCGCGAAACGGATCGCCATGCCACGAACCGTGGTCATAATGACCTGTTTGTCGCCCGTGGTGTGCTTCACCCACTTGAGCGAGTCAATCGGCTCCAGGTCAAAGGTGATCAAACCGTTCGCGCGGAGATTGGCATATTCACGGATCGCGGTGCGCTTTACTTCGCCGCGCTCGGTCACCATGAGCAGGAAACCCTCGGCGGTGCGCAGATCGCGGATCGGGACAGTTGCCGTGATGCGCTCGTCCGGCATGATCTGGATCAGGTTGACGATAGCGGTTCCCATCGCCTGCCGCTGTGTCTGCGGCACCTCGAACGCCTTCAGGCGATAGACGCGTCCCCGGTCCGTGAAGAACAGGATATAGTCGTGCGTACTGGCCTTGAAAAAGTGCTCGAAGTTGTCTTCTTCCTTGGTCTTGCCCGCGATTCGCCCCTTGCCTCCGCGATGCTGCGAGGGAAACGAGTCCAGCGGCAAACGGCGGATGTAGCCATCCCGCGTAACGGTGATCAGCATCTCCTCTTCCGCGATGAGGTCCTCGATGTTGATCTCTTCCGCTTCCGCCGGGATAATGCGTGTCCGCCGGTCATCACCGAACTTGTCGCGCAGGTACTTCAGGTCAGCACGTACGATAGCGTCTACGCGTTTCGGATCGGACAGGATGTCTTCCAGGCGTGCGATCTCTTTGAGCAGGTCCTTGTACTCATTCTCGATCTTGTCCTGCTCCAGCCCGGTGAGCTGGCGAAGCTGCATGTTGAGGATGCTCTCCGCCTGAATACCCGTGAAGGTGAATCGCTCGATAAGCCGGGAACGTGCGATCTCGGTCGTGTTCGATGCGCGAATGATCGCGATGACTTCGTCCAGGAACTGAACCGCGATCTGGAGCCCTTCGAGGATGTGGGCGCGTGCTTTCGCGCGGCCCAGCTCGAAGCGTGTCCGACGCGTGATGATCATACGTCGGTGCTCGAGGTACTGCTGCAGCATATCCTTCAAAGGAAGGGTTTTGGGGCCGCGGCCTTCGTCGATAAGTGACAGCATAATTACGCCGAAGTTGAGCCTGAGGTTGGTGTGCTTGAGAAGGTAGTTGAGCACCTTCTGCGGCATTACGTCTCGGCGCAGTTCGACAACCACGCGCATACCGGTCTTGTCCGAGTAGTCGTTTACTGCGGTGATGCCATCGACTTTCTTCTCTTTAACCAGCTCCGCGATGTCTTCGATCAGCTTCTTCTTGATAACCTGATAAGGAAGCTCGGTCACGACGATGGCATTCTTGCCGTTATCCATCGGCTCAATCGTCGTCTTAGCCTGCATGGTGATGGAGCCACGACCGGTCGCGTAGGCTGACTTGATCCCCTTTGTGCCGAGCAGCAAGCCGTGCGTCGGGAAGTCCGGGCCGGGGATGAACTTCATCAAATCTTCCATCGTCGCGTTGGGATGGTCGATCATGTGAGTTGCGGCGTCACAGACCTCGCGAAGGTTGTGCGGGGGCATGTTTGTCGCCATACCAACCGCGATACCCGATCCGCCATTACACAGCAGATTGGGAAATTTGCCGGGAAGGATAGAGGGCTCTCGTCGCTCGTTGTCGTAGGTGGGAACGAAATTGACGGTGTCTTTTTCGATATCCTCCATCATCTCCATGGCAAGTGCGGTGAGACGCGCCTCCGTGTACCGCATAGCGGCCGGTGGGTCATCGTCCACGGAACCGAAGTTACCCTGACCGTCTACCAGGGGATAGCGGAGCGAGAATGGCTGCGCCATGCGCACCATCGTGCCGTAGAGCGCCTGGTCACCGTGCGGGTGGAAGTTTCCCATACACTCGCCGACGACTTTAGCGGATTTGAGGTGCCGGGAGTTTGGCGAAAGACCGAGTTCGCGCATCGCATAAAGAATGCGGCGCTGAACGGGTTTAAGACCGTCCCGAACATCGGGCAGTGCGCGGCTGACGATGGTGGACATCGCATAGCCCAGGTACGACGTTCGCATCTCCTCGGAGATCTCTATCGTGGGTCCGTCGTAGAAGCTCAGTCCGCCGACCAGTGGGACATCGTTGATCACAGGGGGATCGCCGCCGCCGGGGTCTGCCTGCGGTTCTGCAACCGCCTGTGAGGAAGTCTCCTCGTCACCGCCGGGAAGCGTGGGATCGTTAATCATTCATCTCTCCTAAACCAAGACCAGTTCGTCATCTGGCACGCCGGGATAATGCAATAAAGCGTACCAGTTAGCCAATCCACAGAGGGAGGTCTAAACGGAAAATGCGGCGGGAAACCGATAAAAATCAGCCCCGCCACAGGTCCCTAAACTATCAATATTTTACAGCGAATAGCGGTCGCTGTCAAACGAATGGTTGCTTGGAGGCGGTAGATAATCAGGCAGAGGAGCCCGCAATAAGCAGGGCGAAATTACACTTGGAGGAACCCCTGAATGACGGATGAATCGAGAAGACAAACTGAGGCAACCCTGTCGGTAACGGTTACCCTGCAGAAGGGTTTAGCGGAGTACATCGCGGACCGGGCAGCCCGCAGTTCGCAGAATGAGTCCGACATAGTAAACGAACTACTGACAGACGCTCTGGTTTACGTATATGGATGGCCGGAGTCGAGGTTCCAGACTCCGCCGTCGGGAATCGTGCGAATGGCAAACGCGATCCTGGTACAGGCAATCGACAGCGGGGCTGATACCGTCCGTATTGTACCGACTCAGGAGAATCTTCAAGTTCACCTTGATCGCCATGGCAGCCCTCTTCCGACTGCCGCGGAGAACTTGACACGTGAAATCCCGCCGCACCTTCACAAGCCGCTGTTTAACCGGTACGAGCACATGGCAGGTCCATTCGGACAGAGAGTTCTCCACCCGGACGCAGCGGAAACAGGGATGATTCCGGTAATCCACAGCGGCAAAAGCTACAATGTGGGTCTTCGGTTCTTAACAAAAGAATCCAATGCCATCGGCGAAACGCTGGAACTGACGGTTGAAGGGCCCGTAGAGACGGCGTAACTTTTGTGCCGCGTTGACGAGACCATTCTGAATCTACGGCTGCAGCAGCAGCTCCGGGTGTGGCTTTAACGCCGGTTCCGTTCCGATGATCGACTCTTCTGCCGGAATGAGCTCGTGGACATGATCATCCAGGTCCTCTACATCCGCCAGTCCGGGAAAGAAGCGAAGCCCGTTCGGGTGAATCTGTTCACTTTCAAGGTAGGAGGGGATAAAGGAATCGCCGAAGTTCAGGAGACTCGTCGGCTGGGACCAGCTTGTCTCCAGCGTAATGGTCTTGCCGCAGATAGGGCAGAAACGCCATTTGCCTTTGGGCTCAGGTCGCTTGGTTCCATCGAAGGGGCAGACCTTCCAGCTGTCTTCGAAGTGACGCTGGCACTTCGTGCATTTGACCTCCTCCGGCTCGTGAAGGATCGAGATCGTGTTGTGACAACGGGGGCAGGTGAAGGTCCGCTTCTGATTTTGCCAGCGATAGATCCGCAGCTGAGGTGCCTGGGGAACTACCGTACCTCGAAGAACATCCGGCGCGATATTCACGGGTGGCCCATCAATAATGAGTACCCGGCCCTGAAAGGAGTTAGGGAGGGACTTGACGGTCTTTCCCACATGAATATGGGGGACGTAGATGGCACCGGCAGTCACAGTCAGGGCGCTTAAATAGGTCCCTAATGCCGAGCCCCGATTGGCTGCCCGTTCCTCAGTGCGCTGTTTTTCTTCGTTGCTTTGTTTCTCGTCTTTGGCAGCAGGCTTTGATGTATCCGTGTCGCTTTTGCTTAGCTTGAGTTCCGTTCGCCAGCCGATGTTGTTGGAGAGCGTTAAAGCATCCAGTATTGTTGTCAGGGGAGCATTCGTGAGCTTGATCGTTACCCGTGGTTCATTTGGCACATCGTCGTCAAGCACATAGGCCGTCTTGGAATCATCCAGCACCCGTTTCAGGGCTTCTCTCAGCGGGACATCCATCAAATCGATGTTCTGGCGCTTTTCCGGAAGACCATTAAGTACGCGACCGGCTAACACCTCGGCGGAACGAGCGGCAAACTCGCCGCCTCTAACCTCTACCTGATGGACTTTAGCCAAAGCATCGGTAACGATCCTGTGAGCGGTCGACGTCGCAATTGAGCCTGACTTCGGAGCTCTGGGCGCGGCAGGCGGCTTAGGAGCCGTCTTTACCGGGCCCTGTATTCCTATTCCAGCCTGAGACGGACTCCAGAACAACAGCGCGGCGCTGACGGCCAAAACGCGAAGACCTGTGCAATTCATTGATTTATCCTACTATTCTGTCCGTTACCTGTTGTTCGGAGGTTAATATAGAGGCAGCGCAGACCCTGCCATCGGCTCCATTGTGGTGGGTTCGCTGCTCCCTCGCATTCGTACCGGTGTCAGCTGGAAATGGTCGGGCCTGCTCGGGTAGTTGCCGCTCCCCGGCGATGGCGCGTAGGCGGTGGTGACCAGCTGATACTCGGTGTCTTCAAACGGTTCGGTTTTCCACCGAGCGACTGGCGTTGCGACACTCTCGCGGGCAGGTGTCGCGGTATGTCGCGCTACAGGCGTCGAATGCGAAAGCCGCAAAGCCGCGCGTGACCTGGGGCGCGACGTTCGGGCCGCTGTTCGAATCTCTTTCGGTTCGGCAAACGTGATCGGCTGCAGACGATGCGATGACTGCCGAGGCACGACGATCGGCCTCTTGATCGCCGTCATCGAGGCAGACGCAACTGTCGTTTTCTGCGGGCGTGATACAGGGGTTGCCTCGGCAACGGGCGGCAGACCAACGACGCGTGAAACCGTAGGTGCGCTTTCCGTCGGGGCCGATTCATTTATTATGGCTGCCTCGGGCGCAAGCGAAAGAAGGCTGCCATTGAGATGTGTTACGATTATCAAGGCTGCTGACGCGCCGGCAAGCGTTCCTGCCGACAGGCCACCAAGCCAGAGAGCCGCACGCCGCTTTTTGACCGGATGTTGTTCGACCTGTGGAAGTCCCCTGCGGTTCTGGGCGGCGATTTCTTGTGCCAGAGCGCGATACGCCAGACCGTTGGGCGCTGCTTCGTCATTGGCAAAACAGGCGGCGTCTCGAAGTACGTCCTCCAGCGATGGGCTGTGGGGCTGCCGCGATGCGGGAAGTGGGTTCTCACGACGTGTTAAGGGCATGTCGCTACGCGACCTTTCATTTCAAGGCCAATCGCCTGCGGAAGCCGATCAGAAAATTGGAAGTTCTCCTCCATTTTACTGGTGTTTTCCGAAGATGAATTGTCCTCGGAGCAGGGGACATCATCGGGCTGAATAAATACCCTGAGATCCCCGAGCTTTCGTTCGAGCTTTTTCAAACCGGAACGGACTCTACTGCGCACGGTACTTTCGGGCTCGCTTTCTAATCTTGCCACCTCCGCCAGCGTAAACTCCTCGAAATAGATCAGCCAGATCGGCACCGCTTCCCGCGGTTTGAGTTCGGCGACCGCAGAGCGAACGCGCCGCCTGAGCTCTCGCCGCTCTGTCTCCTGATGCGGAGAAACGATTCGGTCCGCCGTCGGGTCAACGGCAAACGCCGACTCCTCGCGCCCTTCCCGGATGCTGCCCCAGAAGAGAACCTTCCGGCGCCATGCGGATTTCTGGTAGTCTTGGGCCGCATTAAGCGCGATTCTGCAAAGCCATGCCTCGAAGGACGCCTCAGGGCGGTAGTTCTTTACCGCGCCAAAAGCCCGAACGAATGCCTCTTGGGCCAGATCGTCCGCATCCGCGCTGCTCTTGGTCACCGACGCGGCGACACGCCAGACACGCTGTCGATACTTCTCGCAAAGCTCGGCGAACGCCTGAGCATTGCCTTCTACTGCCTGACGAACCAGACAGCTTTCCTGACTCTCGTTATGATTGGGTCTATCGTGCATGTCCTGGTTCGATTGAAACGGAGGAAGGTCGTCAAAAAATGACTTGATGCCCTAATAACGAAACTGCCGCGGTAATCCGCGAGTTTTTATTGGCGATCTGCAAAAATTATACAACTACTGGTATATAGAGTTCGGCAACTGGTTCCGCAGGTCATGAAAACTGTTTCGTGTTCGAATACTTGTTAAGAGTGGGAAACTTTTTCGGTAGGGAAGGTATACTTCCTCTTAGGGCGGGCTGATCTGCTCGCCCTCAAGTTTCCGAGAACAATGAACTCGGTTTAATTTTATGGAGGCAGATGAAACCAATGGCTGATGCATATACGCTCCCGCCGCTACCGTACCCCTATGAGGCTCTGGAGCCGCATATTGACACCCTGACAATGCAGATTCACCATGACAAGCATCATCAGGCTTATGTGACCAACCTGAATAACGCGGTCAAGGAGCACCCCGACCTCCAGGCCAAAAGCCCGGAACAGCTGATCAAGGATCTCGACAGCGTGCCGGAACCGGTTCGCGCAGCGGTCCGGAACAACGGCGGTGGTCATGTCAACCACACGTTCTTCTGGGAGATTCTCACGCCTGGCGGCGCGAAAGAGCCTTCCGGGGAGCTAAGCACGGCGATTCAGCAGGCATTCGGTACTCTGGATGCGCTGAAAGCCGCGGTCAATGATGCGGGAGCAAAACGATTCGGTTCCGGATGGGCCTGGGTTGTTTCTGACGCCGCAGGGGCTCTTTCGGTGGTCTCAACGCCGAACCAGGACAGCCCACTGACGGACGGTAAAACCCCGATTCTGGGTGTCGATGTCTGGGAGCATGCGTACTACCTGAAGTACCAGAACAAGCGGCCTGACTATCTCGCCGCCTGGTGGAGTGTCCTGAACTGGGACAAGGTAGCGGAGAACTACAGCAAGGCCAAGCAGGGCTGACCTTTTCCTGTCAGCATATCTTAGCCAAAGACTCAAGGCGTGTGCCACCGGCCCTCTTAGCTTATGTCCGGGTGCTTACTGGGCGTCTTCTGATTTCGGCTCTGAATCCGATAGGCGGACGGCGTCATTCCCGTCGTGGCGCGAACGACGCGGGTAAAGTAAGCGGCTTCCCCAAAGCCGGATGCCTCGGCAATTCGGGCAATGGGAAGATCGGTGCTGGTCAGCAGCATTTTCGCCTGCTCGACGCGCAGGTGCCGGAGATAATCACGGGGGGTCCGCCCCATTCCCTGGGCAAACACTTCCGTGAATCGATCTGCCGAAAGGAAAACCGTAGCCGCTACCTGTTCGACGCGCAGGGGCTCCCGGTAATGCTCCTCCATATAGCGAATGGCCGCCGCGAGTGTAGATTCATGCGCCCCGGCGAAAGCGGAGGGGGGGATAGCGGTTTTGTCTTCCGGACTGCGCCCGGTGTTCTCGGCGTGAAAACGCGATAATTGGGCCAGCAGCCGATAAAACAGCCCCCGTGTGAGGATCGAGCCGAGAAGTGTCCCACTCTGCCACTCTGCATAGAGTTCGGCAAGGGCGGACTGCACCATGGTGTGCTGAGTCGGGGTCAGATGCAGCCAGCGCTGTTCTCGCCGGTCTGCCGGAGAATCGTGGGACGGCGCCTCCTTCCCCAGGGATTCTGTGACAAAAAGTGAATGGAAGCCGGACGTCTCAGACAGCGCCTGCAGCCCCTCATCATCGCAGATAGTCGGGAGGAAGTGAAGCGTATCCGTAATCAGGCTCTCACAATCCTCGAAGTAGTGATACATGCCCGGAACCATGGCGTAGACGTCGCCGCGAGAAATGGCGTACGGCGTACCATCGATTACATGGCTTCCCCGACCTTTGCGGACCACATAGAGCGAGCAGAAATCATGATGATGGTTTGTGATCTGCCGCTCGCGACCTACAATGGAGTCCTGCCAGATCAGAAGAGGAACTGTCGCGGCGGCGGTACTCCCAAACCTGTTTCGCAGAATTTCGAATCGATGGTAGACCGTCGGAGGGCGTGAAGGAGTCGTGCGAAGCGGCGTCCGCGTCCGGGACTTGTCCATAGCATAATGTTCCAAAGTGGAGCAGTACCTTCCTCCCGGCATTTGTACTTTTTCGGTAAGGGCCGGAAAAGTACAAAATGATTCCGCATCTTTCCTAGCGTGTGGCTCTCATCCGGCGCTAAACTGAAAACCAACTCATCCAGAGTGAAGGGACCAGAGATGCTCACCGACGATCAGGTACAGCAGTTTAAGCAAGATGGATTTCTGAATTACAGCGAACAAGTTCTCACGGACGATGAGCTGGATACACTGCGGGCGGCGCTTCACCGGACGCTGAACGATGAAAGCGAAACGGCCCCGGACGCCAAACGAAATCTCGGCGGAAGTGAAACAAGTGTCGTGACCCAGATCGTGAATATCTGGGAGGCCGAACCCGCCTTTGCTGCTCATCTCTACAACGACCGCATTGTGCCGATGGTCGCGCAGCTGATGGGGGGCGTGGATACGCTTCGTGTCTGGCATGACCAAGTTCAGATTAAACCCCCCCACGTCGGCGGTCCTACTATCTGGCACCAGGACTTTCCTTACTGGCCCATAATTTCTCCGGCAGATCTAATTTCCGCGTGGGTGGCACTGGAAGACGCCGACGAAGAGAACGGCTGCATGAGCATGGTACGAAGAAGTCACTCCTGGGGACCGTATCAAGGCCCGCATGGCGGCGGCACGATCAAGAACACCGAAACGCACGGACCGGCCTACGAACCGGCCATGGTGCCTGAGGGAGACACGGTCGAAGTTGTCCCCATTCCGGTTAAGGCCGGCTGTGTGGCCTTCCACCACTGTCTTACCTGGCACGGAGCGCCGCCGAACCACTCAAACCGTTCGCGACCGGCAATCGCAGTCCACTATATGCCCGGCTATGTTCGCTATACCCCGGAGGGACGCCATCACCTTGTCGAGGAACATATCACGGTTCCCGCCGGTGAGATATTAAAGGGCACTCATTTTCCGACCGTTCTGGAAGACGGGAAAATCATGTCACCCGATGCGAACACCGCGCATTAGTCCGCACGCTCGATCCAACG
>JAZKEA010000393.1:0-6658 GCA_040387315.1 Armatimonadota bacterium
AGCGAAAAAGATGCGAAAGACGCATTCTCCAAGCTCCAGTCCTGGTTCAAGAAGCACGGCGCGGCCTGAGTAGCCTCCGCCGATTTTCCTATTGAGCCCCGAAAGAAAACAGCAATGCTGAAAACACGAGAACTAGGAAAAAGTGGTCTGACGGTCTCCGAGATCGGCCTTGGCTGCATGGGGATGTCGGAGTTTTATGGGGCCACCGATGAAAACGAGTCTATCGCGACGGTTCACCGTGCCCTTGACCTGGGAGTCACCTTTCTTGACACAGCGGACATGTACGGGCGCGGTCACAACGAAGAACTGGTCGGACGTGCGATAGCGGATCGCCGGGATCAGGTGACTCTCGCGACGAAGTTTGGGATCGTCCGCACCGATGATCCCCGTGACCGTGGGGTCAGCGGCAGGCCGGAGTACGTTCGGTCTGCCTGTGAGGCATCGCTCAAGCGGCTGAACGTGGACGTTATCGACATCTACTACCAGCACCGGGTAGACAAGCAGACCCCTATCGAGGACACAGTTGGAGCGATGGCAGAGCTTGTGAACGAGGGCAAGGTGCGCTTTCTGGGCCTGTCTGAGGCGAGTGCGGAAACGCTCCGGCGAGCATCTGCGGTCCACCCTATCGCCGCGCTTCAGAGCGAATACAGCCTCTGGAGCCGCGATATCGAGACGGAAGTGCTGCCGACGTGCCGCGCACTTGGAATCGCTCTGGTAGCGTATAGTCCACTCGGCCGCGGGTTCCTGACCGGTCAGATCAAAAGGTTCGAAGATTTCGCGCCCGATGATTTCCGGCGCGTGTCCCCCCGCTTTCAGGGAGACAACTTCGCGAAGAACCTGGAGTTGGTGGCACAGCTGGAGGAAATCGCTCGGGAGAAGCGAGTTTCCGCGTCACAGCTTGCCCTTGCCTGGGTTCTTGGACGTGGCGAGGACATCGTTCCAATCCCTGGCACAAAGCGAATCAAATATCTGGAAGAGAATGTCGCTGCCGCTGACGTCCTGCTTTCTGCCGAGGATCTGACGCGCGTGGAGGCTGCCTTCCCGGCGGATGCAGCCGCGGGACAGCGCTATCCGGAAGAGTCGATGAAGGCTCTCAATGGCTGACACACTTTAGCCGATTCACCAGTTCGACGATGTCTTCAAACCCCCTGCGGAATTCCGCAGGGGGTTTGGGTTTTTGTGAAAAGGGTAGAAACCAAGCGTAGTATCTTGAACAAAACGGAACCGCCTTACACGGAAGATTGTGGTTGCTACAGAAGCAGCGGTTTCAGGAGACAAGCATGAAAAAGAACTCAGGTTTTAAAGGTGAGAGTACATTCGGATCGGAAAGCACCTCTGCGCTGGACGCGGACATGATCGCCGATGAGGATGAACTGGCGTCCGGCGGAATGCAAAACACAGATATGGGCGGATCAGAGTCTGAGAGTGGTACGAGCGGCGTAGCGGATCAGGTCAAAGAGACGGCGAAGCAGACTCTGGAACAGGGGCAGCAGGCGGCGGGTCAGGCTATCGACAAAGCCAAAGACTCAGTCAAGTCACAGCTTACGAATCAGAAGGAAAAAGCAGTCAGCACCCTTGGCAGCTTCACGGATGCGCTTCACCAGACCGGTGATCAGCTGCGCCAGAGTGGCCAGGGCGTGTTCGGGGGATATGCGGATTCGCTCGCGGGTCAGGTGGACCGCGCGGTCGATTACCTTCGCGAAAACGATATCGACGATCTGGCTGCCCAGGTAGAGAGCTTTGCGCGACGGCAGCCCGCCCTCTTCATCGGTGGGGCGTTCGTGGTGGGGGTTGCTCTGGCCCGCTTCCTGAAGAGCAGTCAATCGGGCGCTTCCTACAACGGTAACGGCGCCAGCTATGCATCCACGCTTCCAACGCCTGCCTCAGCCGGCGCCCTGACGACCACAACAGGTGATAGTTTTGCTTCTTCCGGACGGCAGGATCAGTTCAGTGACGAGGCCCTTCCGGACAATCGTCCGATGACCGCACACGATTACGTTCCAGGGATTGGCGTGATCGGCGGCGAGGCGTCCAGCAGTTCAGAAACATCCACAAGTACATTCAATCCTGGCAACAACGATTGACCGGGATCAGTCCGAAACGAAAAGGTGATCCAGTACTATGACAACCTATGATGTTACACAGTCTCCGCCCTCGGCATCTCGTCCCAGTGACGAACGTTCTATTGGGGAGTTGATCGGCGACCTTACTCGTGAGACGACCCAGCTCGTTCGGCAGGAGATCAATCTTGCCAAAACCGAGATGACGGTCAAGGCAACAAAGGTCGGAAAAGATATCGGTCTTATTGCGGCGGGGGGAGTACTGGCTTTCACCGGGGCCCTCGCCCTAGTGGCCTTTTTGATTTTGGCATTGGTACGCCTCGGCTTAGCCCCCTGGCTTTCCGCGCTGCTTGTCGGTGTCGTGCTCGCAGGAATCGGCGCGGCGCTGGCAATGAGCGGACTGAAAAAGCTGCGCGAAGTGGACCCTGTACCGCATCAGGCCGTGGAAGCGCTGAAAAGCTAGGACACCAGTTAAAGGAGGCAAAGGATAACTATGGCGCAGGACGATAACAGAGAATCAACGGAAGTAACTACGACACGAGCGGCGGGAACGTCATCCGAAACGTATCCGTTTGTGACCGGTACAAACTATACAAACACAGAGAACCGAGAGTATGTCACCTCTCCTCTCAGCGATCCCGACGTGGACGCGGATGAAGATGTTACGGATGAGGTCAGAGCGGCGCGAGCGGAAGTAGAAAATACCCGTGCCGAACTCAGTGGGACTATCGACGCCCTCAAAGAAAAATTAAGTCCGGCGAACCTTGTGGCGGAAGCCAAGGAAGCAACAGTCGGCGCGGCACAATCGGCTGTAGGTGATGCTGTCGATTCAGCGAAGACCGTGGCCCACAATGCGGTCGACTCGGCAAAAGAGGTCGTCCATAACGTCGTTGATACGGCAAAGGATGTCGCCGCCAGTGCGGCCAGCGCTGTTTCAGGTGTCGCCTCAAATGTCGCGGCATCCATCAGCGGCGCGGTAGACACGGCAAAGACCGCAGTCACCGGCGCGGCGCACGATGCGGGTCATATCGCGAAAAACGCGACCCACAGTGTCAAAGGGGCATCCTACAGCGTCGGTCATACAGCAAAGGGAGCAGGAGCAACTATCGTGGAAACAATTCGGTTAAATCCCATTCCGGCAGCAATTACAGGTATCGGGCTGGGATGGTTGATCATGAGTATTCGTCGCCAGAACGACACTTCGACAAGCTACGGGACGTACGGCGGGGGTTCATCCGCGGATCGGTTCGCCTCAACGACCGATGAGTACGGAACGAATAACTTCGCGACATCGGGCTACACTGCGCCGGGGTCGGAAGTGCCTTCCCGGATCGATGCCGCGAAGGATAAGCTGGTCGATGTCAAAGACTCGGTGACTCACAAGGCCAGTGATATTGCCCACACGGTCGGCGATAAGGCCAGCGGTTTGGCTTCCAGCGTCAGCGACAAAGCCAGTGGATTGGCTTCCAGTGCCAGTGGGCTTGCCCAGACGGTAGGAACGAAGGCCAGCGATATCGCCCATACAGTCGGCGATAAGGCTTCTGCCTTTGGCGGGCAGGCGAAAGATACCGCGCAGTCTGCCGTGAGCGCGACCGGCGACTATATCACGGGTAACCCGCTTGCCGCGGGCGCTATCGCCGTTCTTCTTGGGGTCGGGGTTGGTCTTCTTATTCCGGCAACGGAGAAAGAGAATCAGCTTCTCGGCGAGACCCGCGACCGACTCAAGGATCAGGCCGCTGAGCAGCTTCATCAAGTCGCTGACAAGGTGACGAACGTCGCCCAAACGGCGTTTGACAGCGCAAAGCAGACGGTAAAAGACGAGGCGCAGAACCAGGGACTAACCGGCTCTGCAGCTTAGAACCGTTGCCTAACCGGTAAACGAGGAAAAAACCGCCCCGGAGACTTTCTCCGGGGCGGTTTCGTCATGACTGTCAGGCGTTTTCTTTGGGTAGATCACCACGGAATGCATCCCGCTTCTCGATTTTTGGCAGCTTGACCGTTTTGCCGGTTCGGCCCGCCTCGTAGATAGCCTCCATGAGGCGCTGATCCTGGAGACCTTCCTCTCCTGGAGTATAAGGAATTTTGTTTTCCTGAACGCACGCCGCCATGTGATCCATTTCCAGAGCGAACTGGTTTTTTTGCTCCATGCGTCGGTCCTCGATGCCCTCAGCCTGAGGATCAGACAGTGATTTTCGCCCGATCTGAAGGCGCAGACCGGAATACGCAAAAGCGGGGTCCATATCCGCCCAAGCATTAGAGCCGTAGACGCGGTAGCGCTTGGCGTTGTGCGCCGCATAGGACGTAGAACAGTTCGCCATTATCCCGCTGGGAAAACGCATCAGCCAGTTGACGGTCTCATCTACTTCGCGGAAGCGAGGGTCGCCCGGCGTTGAGTAGACCTGAGCGCCGCTGATTTCCGTAGGTTCTTCGCCGGTAAGAAAGCGGGCGGTATTCAAACAGTAGAGTCCGATGTCAGGAAGCGCCCCTCCACCCGCAAGCGCCTTGTCCAGCCGCCACTGGGTGAGGTCTCCGCCCTGATGTTGGGTGTTGGACATCGTCATCAGCTTGACCTGTCCAAGCTCCGCTTTGCTTCGATCCCCTTCACCCAGAGATGCCCGGACCATCTTCTTCACTGCGTTGTTGAACGGCTCGTACTGTATGCGATACGCGATCATCAGCTTACGATTCGCCTCTTTGCAGGCCTGGATCATCTGTTCGCATTCACGCACGGAATTGGCCATCGGCTTTTCACAGAGGATGTGTTTCCCCGCCTTCGCACCTCGGACTGTGTATTCCGCATGCATCCCGTTTGGCAGGACGATGTAGATGACATCCACCTCGGGATTGTCCGCGATCCGGTCATAGGTCTTGTAATCGTAGACACTCGACTCCTTGACCCCATACTGCTGGGCAACCCGAAGCCCCTTCGGACGGTCGCCGGTCACCAGCGCCGTCACCTTACAGCGTTTCGCCTCGCCAAACGCGGGCAGAAGTTCCTCCAGGGATAACCGCCCCAGCCCGACAATCGCTATTCCGACACGTCGTTCCGGTGGTAAGGCGGTGGGCGCATACTCCTGCTCACGTTCTGTCGGTGCGGTAATCGGCTGCATCGTCAGCGGGGCAGGCAGCTGTGGACCCGAGGCGGGGCCGGTACCGAGCGGTGACGGCTGTGCGGAAGGTGGCTGACCGGTTTCGTAGGGCGGCGGCGCCCCCGCCGCTGACCGTTCCGCCAGTCCACCCGCCACAGCGGCGGCAACAACGCTTCCTGTTCTTATAAACCGTCTCCGGGAAATGGTGCTCTCTTCCTGAGTAAGGCCAGTTTCGGTTCTTCGGGGCATAAATTATCTCTCGCTTTCCAATGGAGGGTCACGAGAAAGATTGCCAGAATAAACCCGCGCTAAACCGAGCAGGAGGGTCTGCTACTGTCCGCGCTGGCGCATCTCATCGCGCCGCATGGGCATACGATCAATTCGCCGGAATAGGTCCGAAGCCACTACGGGCCGCGTCGTGCTGAAAGCCGTATGACCATCCTTACCGATAAGCAGCACACGAAAATCTCCGCACCCTACTGCGTACCGTTTACGCAGCGCTGAATCCGGCTTCCCGATAACGTTGATGCGGACAAGATCCCGGTCTTTGAGTCCATTCTCTTTGTCGTTGAAGAATTCGTTTTGCTTTTTATAGCGAACGTCTCCTGCGGACGGCGAGAAAACCAGCAGGACCCGGTTTCTGTTTCGGTAGGCATTCAGATTCGATGGAGGTGTGGTATCAGCAGCATACACAGGTGTCAAGGGAGTATTATAGGCCATGCTGAATGCCAGAGCAGCCCAGCAGATCATCGAGACCAACACGTTACCAGAGGTTCTATTCATGGGTTCTTCTTACCCATTTAGAGCGACCGCCGGTCTTCTTGACCTATCTTCGGGGCTATGCTACGATACGCACCAGGAATACTATGACCACAAACAGCGAACTTGGTATTGCCCTCATCGGGGCGGGCGGTATGGCCAAAAACTATCGTGATAATTATGCTGCCATTCCGGGAACACGATACCGGCTGATTGTCGATGCCAATCTCGATGTGGCCCAGGAAGCGGCAGCGCAGCACGGAGCGGAGCGATTCTCCACGGACTGGCGTGAGGCGCTCGCGGACGACATCCAGATCGCAGATATCTCAACGCCGAATCATCTGCACGCGGAACAGGCAACCGCTCTTCTCGGTGCCGGTAAGCACGTAATTCTTCAAAAACCGATGGCCCCCACCATCGCGGAGTGCCAGGCCATCGTCGCCGCGGCACAGGCGGCAGGACGAACGGCGGGTGTCTACATGAGCGACCTGGAGGACCCGATCGTATGGGACCTTCGTGAGATTGTTCACGGAGGCTATATCGGTCGCGTCTCCAGCGTCCGGGCACGCTACGCACACCGGGGCGGATTGAACGCCAAGCCGGACCCGAACAACTGGCGCGGCTCCGCAGAGAAGACCGGCGGCGGATCGTTTATGCAACTGTCGATCCACCATACGAACCTTCTCTCCTGGATTCTCGACGATACCATAGGGTCCGTAATGGGTTACGCAAAGAATCAGATGTGTCCCA
>JAZKEA010000393.1:6668-11487 GCA_040387315.1 Armatimonadota bacterium
GAGCTGGTATGCAGCATGCCGATGACGATGACGCCGCTGTCAGCGTCGCCGAGTTCGAGAAAAGCGGGATTCTTGCAATCTTCGATTCCGCATGGAACTCCGACGGCTCGATCCTGGAGATATACGGTTCGGAGGGCCATGTTCGTATGCTCGGCGGTCAGGGGGCGGCAGTCGAGGCCCGACTGAACCGACCGTATCAGGGACGCGTCGTGCAGGTCACGGAGGCAAACAAGACAGGTATAACTCCGGCCAGCGACGCGACCCGTCATCAGTGCCGCCCGGACAACCCGCTGAATCAGCACGTCGCTTTTGTGCAGGCGATCCAGCGCGGCGAACCCGCCCCGGTTCCGGCGACAATCGGGCTCTATGACGTTGCGGTTGTCAAGGCGGTTTACCAGTCTGCGGCGGAGGGGCGGCGGATTCAGGTCGGGGAACTGCTCACCTAATATTCTGCCTGCGTAGAAGCAGGGCTTGTGTTGCCGGTATGATAAGGATGGCCTTCGGCAGGTATCCGGCGTAACAAATAGCGCCGGACGGGCCTATCAAGGGCGTTTTACTATAGGAATCGGCAGCACAGTTAATATGTCTCAACCTTTCTCACGTCGCCTTTTTGTCTTCCTGGGTATAGCCACGTCTCCTTTTGCACTGGCGCTGCCGCTGCGAGCGCAGGTGGTCACGATTACCCCACTTCCCACGCCCACCAAATCTCCTGCCGCCCCGAAACAGCCTCGCCCAAGACCGCGCCCGACCGCCCCCCCAAAGCCGGTTTTTCAGAAACCGACACTTGCCTGGAAAACCTTTCTGCGGCGCGTCGACGGATCGCCTGCTCTGGCGGAGCGCACTTCTTTTCTTGGGGCAGGAAGCTATCTCTACCAGATTGACAGCGGCGGACGAACACTCTGGGCGCTCGAGACCGGCAACCTTCAAAGCTCACCCGCTCTTGACAAAACAAAGGCGTATATAGGATCTGATAAAGGCGTTCTATACAGTGTCAACCGAAAGACCGGCCAGATCGCGTGGCAGTTCGTGGGTGCTGCCAACTCCCTTTTGACCCGACCTGCGGTGTCTGACAGCACGGTTGTGGTCGAGAGCACGGATAACAGTATTTACGGTGTCGATGCGGCTTCGGGAAAGCAGAAATGGAAGTTCGTTCGTCCTGACGGCTCGCTGGGGTATGCTGCCCCACGAATCGGCGAAGAGAATGCACTTTATGGCTGCGGGGAAACCACGCTTTACCGCCTGAACCTGGAAAACGGCAAAGAAAAGTGGCATACCTACATCGGCGGCAAGTCGGCATCAACCCCGGACATGGGTGGCGGGAGAGTCTACGTTGGCGGTGACGGCACCGGGCTCTCGGCATTTTCGCAGGACAATGGCTCCTCGCTCTGGAACTTCAAGGGCACCAAAGTCGGCGACTGGTTTGGCGCACCACTTTACGCGGGGGGTACAGTTTATGCCACCACCTACAACCGTTATGTCTATGCCGTGAACGCCGCAACAGGAACCGTTAGATGGAGCTACCGACTTCCTGGCTCAAGCCTGTCACAGCCCGCCCTGGATGCCGAAAGAGGCGTGCTGTACGTCACCTCGACCACCTTCAGGGACAATCCGACACTGACGGCTCTGGACATAAAGACAGGTAAGTCACTCTGGAGCTACAAGGCAGGCTACATCGTCGGCTCGCCTATTATCTCCGACGACCGCCTTTATGTCGGCTCTACCACAGGCTATTACTACTGCTTTGCGCTAGATTAATGCTTGCTTCGGTTCAAGTGATACAGCACTAACAAATAAAGGGGTTTTCCTGGCAACAAATAACGGGATTACCCGATAGACGCGCCGCATAGATTCGCATAGAATTTACGCAACCGTAGTCTCCAGACAGTTCCTCTTCTACCTGCTCTCTCAGGGAACTGTTTACCGGGCCTCGGTCAACATCGGAAAACCTGCTTTCAATGCCGAAGCAGGTTTTCTTTTGCCTGCATGCATTTATAGATTCGGCCAGTCCTGGTTCCAGCCCGCCGTTTTCTCGAAGGCATGGGCGACACAGAGCAGGGCATCATCGCGGAACAGACCACCGACCAGAGACAGCGAAACCGGTAAGCCCGCTTCGCTCATTCCACACCGAACCACAACCTCCGGGTTTCCGGTGAGATTTGTATAGGACAGCGAGGGCCCAAGGCGCGGAATCGTGACATACATATCGACATCCGCAGTAGCTTCGGCGAATGCGCTCTGCAGATGGCTTCGGACGCGCTGCGCCTGCAGGTATTCCGTCGCGGGAACCGTGGCGGCGGTACGGAAGATGTTCGGCCAGTTCCAGCCTGCCTGCTGTGTCAGTTCATCGAGCCCCCCTCTCGCCATTAGTTGCGCAAATGAAGTGGCCCCCTCGACACCGATAATCAGCATCGGAAGAGCATCGTAGGCGGGCGTTCTTTCGGGCAGTGACACCGGAATGAGCGGTCGCCCGTACAGGGCTTCGATCTGACGCACCGCGGCCTCGTAGACCGGCTGCAGTGACTTCATCTCCTCTTTGGATCTCAGTTCCACGAAGGCTGTCGTATCAATCCCGATACGCAGGTTCGTAATATCCGCCCCAGGCTCCCATACAAACGGTGCGTCTTCCACGACGGAAAGGTCGTGTCCGTCCGGTCCCTCGATTGCGGCGAAGATATGCGCGCAGTCCTCGACACTTCGGCACATCGGCCCGATCTTGTCCATACTCCATGACAGCGCCATCGCGCCGTGGCGGGACACGCGCCCAAACGTCGGTCGGAAGCCGGTGACACCACAAACAACGCTTGGAGACACGATACTTCCCCAGGTCTCTGTTCCCAGCGCAAAACCTACCAGACCCGCGGCGACGGCGCTTCCTGACCCGGCAGAAGAACCACTGGAGCCTTCCTCGGGTTTCCAGGGGTTGCGGGTCTTACCCCCGAACCAGGTGTCTTCCATAGCCAGCTCGCCCATCGAGAGTTTTGCCACAAGAATGGCTCCCGCAGAGTCCAGCCGCTGAACAACGGTGGCATCATAGTGGAGGTTCTGATCCTTGTAGGGTGCCGCGCCAAAGGTCGTGGGCAGGTCACGCGTTGCCAGCAGATCCTTTGCCCCGTAGGGAACCCCATGCAGGGGACCGCGCCAGTCTCCCGCCTGTATCTCGCGATCCGCTTGATCCGCCATTGCCAGCGCGGTATCGTCGGGCACCAGATTCACCACGCAATGCAGACGCGGCCCGAGGGTCTTAAGCCGTGCCAGGTACATCTCGGTTAGGGCACGCGAAGTGACTTTCCCTGCCTTTAACAGTCGCCCCAGGTCAGTCGCGGAGGTGAATGCGAGTGACTCCGGGTTCCCATCGTAGAAAGAAACCGGCTCGGCATCAAAGACGACGGATTGCCCGCCTTTGACCGGGGATAGGGCGGGAAGTGTGGCAAAGCGCAGGGCGGGAGCCATCCCCTCTGCCTGATCCGCCGTTCGCAGCGCCTGCATATTCTGGCGCATAGCCGTCAGTGATTTCTGCATCAGGAGTCGGTGCGCCTCGGTTGTTTCAGGGCGTCCGGCAAGCGCCTCTGCGGCGGCGATCTGCTCTGCGGTTATGGGGAACGGGTCACTCATAAAATGGTGATTCCCTGCGGTCCGACGAACTTCCTGTATTTTCTTGCTGTCACCACCCATCCGGCATACAGTAAAATCAATGTCTGAATCCTCCCCTCTTTTTATCCTTCATACCGATGGCGCAGCCAAAGGCAATCCAGGCCCCTCCGGTATAGGTATCGTTCTTTACAAAGGTTCCGATACAACCGAGCCTATCGCGGCGTTCGGTGAATACATCGGCGAAACCACTAACAACGTTGCAGAGTACAAAGGACTCATTCGTGGGCTGAAGGAGGCGCTGGAGCGCGGGGCGGACCGCATTGAGGCGCGCACCGACTCTGAGCTTATGGCGCGGCAGATAGCGGGTCGCTATAAAGTGAATGCTCCCCAGATACTGCCGCTGCATCAGGAAGCGTGCCGACTGCTCTCAAGGTTCGAGAAGGCTTCCGTAGTCCATGTCCTGCGGGGTAAGAACGCCCTGGCGGATAAACTGGCGAACCAGGGAGTAGCGGCAGGGAAGGTACCCGCTTCGAGAAGTACGCCTCTCCCACGTTCTGCCACTGTCCCGGCACCTGCCTCCGCGCCGGTCTCATTTCAGCACAAACACTCGCGCCAGGTAAACGGTGAGCGCTGGGTCTGGAATGTCGAGAGGCTTTATGAGCTTTCGAAAGACCTGCCGGTCAGGAAACTGCCGCTCTCATATTTTGACGATTTATTGGACAGTGACAGCTGGTTTGACGGCGAAACGCCTACCGTGCGAGCGGTTGCGGACCATGCACGGCGCATCTATGAGGCGGACAAAACCCGACCCGTGATTCTTGCCGCTGACGGAAAACTGATGGACGGTGGTCATCGCATCGCACATGCTTGTATTACGGGCCAAAAAGAGATCGACTCGGTGCAGTTTAAAACGGACCCGGAACCGGATATACGACTAAAAGCGGGGTAAGCTTTAGAGCCGTCTGACGATGGTATAATCTTTCCAGTATTGACCGACCGAAATTATCACTTTAGTCGGGATTAATGGTTTCCCTGGGGGATTATGAACTTTACCGCTAAAGAAGATTATGGGTTACGAGCCGTGCTGGATCTCGCCGTTAATGACGGTTCGGGCCCGGTGCAAACGCGGGAAATTGCGCTGCGACAGCGAATCCCCGAACAGTTTTTGGAGCAGCTGCTGGCAGCACTGCGGCGCGCCGAGGTAGTGCGCTCGACACGAGGCGCAGGC
>JAZKEA010000393.1:11497-18548 GCA_040387315.1 Armatimonadota bacterium
AGAAGAGCGGATTGTAAACCTTCCCGGGATTCTCCGAAATCGCCCGGCACGCCGCGGCGACAAATTCATTGTTCGCGCCGACCACGAAACTCTCGAAGCTATTCTTCGGGTTGAAGCCGCTCGCGATGTTCTTTTCCTCGGTCTCCGATTCCGTCGGTTCGCGGCCGTCACCGCCATCCCGCTCGGCAGATCACGGTGGGACATGTGCTGCGTGCGTTATCCGGTCCTCTGGTACCGGCAGAGCTTATCAGCGGCGATGCCGCCGTCCAGGGAATCGCCGAGGCGGCTGTGGTGCGTGGCGTCTGGCAGGGCTTTGAGTCCGCCATCCGCAGCGTTGCGGACGGTACCTCCCTGCAGGACCTTCTGGATCGTCGCAGTGAAGCCGCCGGTGAAGCCGGTTTCATGATGAATATTTAGACATTTTTTACCAACGGAGCCCTCATGCGTATCTATGACAACCCGACCCAGCTGATCGGTAACACCCCCCTCGTCCGTCTCCATCGCGTTCCCGACGCGGAAGGCGTCAAAGCGGATATTGTCGTGAAATTGGAGTATCTGAATCCCGGTCTTTCCGTCAAGGACCGCATCGGTGTGAGTATGATCGAGGACGCCGAGAAGCGTGGGCTGATCACACCGGGCAAAACGACTATTGTAGAAGCGACGTCAGGAAACACGGGCATCGCGCTTGCCTTCACGGCAGCGGCCAAAGGCTACAAGCTGATCCTGTGTATGCCCGAGTCGATGAGTCTGGAGCGCCGCCTGCTCCTTAAAGGCTACGGCGCGGAGCTGGTCCTGACCGACAGGGCAAAGGGGATGAAGGGTTCTCTTGCGGCGGCAGAGGAGATTGTTGCCCGGAATCCGGAGACGCACTTCATGCCCCAGCAGTTCAACAACCCCGCGAACCCCGAGATCCATAGGAAAACAACTGCCGAGGAGATATGGAACGATACCGACGGCGAGATTGATTATCTCGTGGCGGGCGTGGGAACCGGCGGAACGATTACCGGTATCGCGGATATCATCCGACCCCGCAGACCATCCTTCCGAACGATAGCGGTGGAACCGACGGCCTCCCCGGTCATCACGCAGTTCAAAAACGGAGAAGAGCTAAAGCCCGGCCCGCACAAAATCCAGGGAATCGGGGCAGGCTTTATTCCTATGAACCTGCATGTGGATCAGGTGGACGAGGTTGTGGAGGTGACGAATGAGGACGCTATCGCCATGTCACGACGTGTCATGCGGGAAGAGGGCCTTGCAGTTGGTATCTCATCCGGTGGCGCTATCCATGCGGCGGTTCAGGTAGGAAAGCGTGACGGAATGGAGGGTAAACGTATCGTGGTGATTATTCCCTCCAATGCCGAGCGGTACCTGTCTACGGACCTCTTCGCCGATATTCGTGACGCCGCCTGATGAGTGACTTTCCGCTAGCGATCATAGGCGGAACCGGAGTCGGTCAGTTCGACCTGGACTCTCCGCCCGAGCAGAGGATATTATCGACTCCCTACGGAGACGCTCTCGCGCAGACAGGAATGCTGCGCGGCAAACCTATCGTCTTTCTCGCACGTCATGGGGCAGGCCACAAAGTCCCGCCCCATCAGATCAACTACCGTGCAAACATAGCCGCGCTGGTGACGCTCGGCGTTCGTGCGGTGCTGGCAACCACCGCGGTAGGCGGACTTAGAGTCGATCTCAAGCCGGGGGAGTTCGTGCTTCTGGATGACCTGATCGATTTTACCCGTGACCGAACCCACAAGACCTTTTTCGATGGTGACGGTGGTCAGGTCGTGCATACGGACTTTACCCGCCCCTACTCCGCTCCGCTCCGTGCGGCCATTCAGGAGGCGGCAAGGGCTCTGGAAATTCCCCTGCGCAGCACCGGTACGTATCTCTGCAACGATGGACCCCGCTATGAGACCCCAGCAGAGGTACGTCTTTTTGCGCAGTGGGGCGCGGATGTTGTTGGAATGACCGGCGTGCCGGAGGCGACACTCGCACGGGAAGCGGGTCTGCACTACGCGGGTATTTCCCTGGTGACGAACCCCGGCGCGGGTGTCTCTCCAACGCCGCTGACACACCAGGAAGTGGAGGAGGCAATGCGTGCCGCCGGGCCACGTCTGCGGGAGCTCCTTACCGAAACAGTCGCACGTCTGGATACCGCATCGCTGCCCGCTATTGGTCCCGGTGTTTTGCTGCCAGGCTTTTAGAACCTGACTAATTTAGGTACACTCTCTAAGACGGATAAACACAAGAGAGGATAGATGACCTATGCCCTATATGATTCAAGGCAAAGCCCAAACACTGGAGACGGAGCCGTTCGTGCAGAACGGCAAGCACTACATTCCACTCCGTGACGTGGTACAGGCGCTCGGCGGCTCGGTTAGCTTTGATAACGACACAAAAATGGCCCAGGCGACAATCGGTCCCTGGACTGCGGCGTTGACCATGGGCGATGAGAACGTGACGGTTTCCGGTAACGGAACCAACACACCGGTGACGCTGACGGCTCCCCCGTATGTGGAGGAAGAGCAGTTCTTCGTACCCTTCGATTTTCTTCGCGATGCCTATGGCTATGATGTCAGCTTCGAGGGAGAGACGCTGAACATCGTGAATCCTAACGCAGTGTAGAAGCTGAAGCTATCCGGCAGTATTGATTAACAAAAGGACCACAGGGATTTGCTCCCTGTGGTCCTTTTGTTAAAGGCCCGTCACTGCCCTTCTGGTTAGGGAACCGAAATATCGACCACGGCTTCCGACGGCTTCTCGCCACTCTGGCCGCGAAGCAGAATCGTAAGGGTGATGACATCACCACTCCTTGCGGATGAAGTCGCACTGCTCAGCGCTGCAGGTGTGGTTACCACAACACCGTTCACTGCGGTTATCACGGCTCCAGCGCGCAGACCCGCCTCCGCGGCCGGGCTTCCGGGAGCCACGGACGACACGACAATCCCTTTCGTACCCGCGTTCATCCCGAGGCTTGTGAGAACCTCCTCGGTGAGAGGACCGGGCTGAAACCCAAGGCGATTTGTCGGTCGCTGCGCGGGAGCGGGAACAGGAGTTGGGACCGTGGTGTCGTCGGGGGCAGCGAGCGTCGCTGTCAGCGTTTCGATCTTCCCTCCCTGACGACGAACCCCGATGGTTGCCTGCGAACCGGGTGCGGACGAGGAGATGGCATTTCTCAGGGAGACCTCGTTGGTGATTTCCTTACCGTTGAAGCTGGTTATTACATCGCCCGCTCTGATGCCTGCCTTGTCTGCGGCTGAATCACCTTTAACCTCGTAGACGCGAGCGCCTTTCTCCAGGCCGAGGCTGGCACGCATCCTAGGAGAGATGTCCTTTGGTACAAGCCCGAGCGAGGCACGTACGACTTTTCCCTTTGTGATCAGCTGCGTCATGATGGACTGAGCGGTATTTGCGGGAATGGCGAAGCCAATACCTGCATTCGTGCCGGACGGAGACTCAATGGCGACATTGACTCCAATCAACTGACCATCGATATCCAGAAGCGGTCCGCCGGAGTTACCCGGATTGATGGACGCATCGGTCTGAATCAATTCTGGATAATAACGGGCATCTGTACCATTTCCGATCTCGCTTTTACGATTCAGTGCGGAGACGATACCCGTAGTCATCGTGTTCTGCTCACCGAAAGGTGAGCCGATCGCGATGGCCCACTGCCCTACCCGCAGTTTACTGGAATCCGCGAAGCGTACAAACGGGAGAGGCTTGGGCGCGTTGATCTTGACTACCGCGAGATCGGAGCGCTGATCCCGGAAGATCTTACCGGAATACTCCGTTCCATCACTGAGATGGACGGTAACGGTACCGTTCTTGGCCCTGGCGACAACGTGGTCGTTTGTCAGAATATAACCGTCCTGCCGAACAATAACACCAGACCCGCTGCTGGACAACGCTCGCCCGCCGGGTCCCGGAGCGCGGTTAAAGGGGTTACCTGGACCAAAAAGGTCCCCGAACGGTGAATCGCCGCCGTCGGGCGAAAACGGAGAAGCGGCACCGCCGCCAGAGGCTTCTGCCTTAACCGTAATATAAACTGTTGCGGGGCTGACAGTATCGGCAATCTTCATAAAGGCTGCCTGAAGTGAAGTCGCCGTATCTCGCTGCTCCGCGGTGATCTTAGCAGCGCTCTGCGCGGTGACAGGCGCAATCTTAGCGCCCCCGAAAATAAGCGTCGTCGCGAGACCGCCTGCAACAACGGCGGCGGGTACGGCCCCGAAGGTTAAACGTCGATCATATCCCATGAATATATACCTCTATCAATGTAAACGGTAATTGACTGCTGGGAACACAAACAATCCGACATCGGCAGAAAAGCAATTCGGCTTCCCTTCATAGATATACGCAGGGAAGCCGAAAAAGTTTCGCGACGCCCTATGAGAAGGCGACCGCTCGGTTGTGGAGTATTTGCGGGCTCTATCGAACCCTATCAGCGCCCCCAAAACCGATGCGCTGAAACGAGGGAGAATACGTAGCCATGTTCGCATTCTCCGCACGATAACTACCTGAGGCCGCATAACTGGCCTCATCCGCAGGCTGCGCTCGTCGCGAGTAATCCGCCGCCGCAGAGACAAAAGTACTGAGAGACACGCCGTGTCGGTGGTAATAACCGCTGCCGGATGCCCCGACGGGATAGGGTATCTCCGCGGGGACCACAAGACCGTCCTGATTTGCGGACATTATGGGTGCGGAAGTGATGCCACTATGCGCTCTCTCCGTCCAGTGCCGGAGGCTCCGCATTCCCATGTCAAAACCCGGCATGGTTGCCACACTGAGGGAAGAGGAGATACCGCCATACCCGGGAGATACGCCATCGGTTGGTCGGTCGAGCGAAGCCGAGGCGATCCAGAGTCCTGCGAGAGACAGTAGAGCGGTTGCGGTGAGCGGCTTTGGTCTAAGGACACCCCGGAAGACGCCCATAGAGGCGGATTCCGATAGGTTCCTATCCTCCTCCATCTTCAGCAGCGATTCAATTTCTGCCCGCGATGTGCGGTTGGCAAGCGAGGACAGGAGGCGCTTGGTATCTAAAAGGGACTGATACTCCCCGCGGCAATGCGGACATTCGTCGAGATGCACACGTATCGGTTCCATCTCATCCAGAGAGAGCTCTGAATCCAGATACGCCGAAAGGAGACCACAAACTCGTCTGCAATTCAACGTTAAATTATACCTTCCACACGCAACGTGTCACAAAATCTCCCTGTGCTTTTTCGTTCTGCG
Source organism: Armatimonadota bacterium (assembly GCA_040387315.1). Classification (GTDB taxonomy): domain Bacteria; phylum Armatimonadota; class Armatimonadia; order Armatimonadales; family Armatimonadaceae; genus JACMJB01. The sequence goes on from JAZKEA010000393.1 coordinate 16,730, forward strand.
TTGAGGATGACTATAAGCACAGAGAGTTTATGACGGAGTTCCAAAAGTTTATTTAAGGCCGAAACCAGCGAGTTTCGTTCGCAGAAGTTTGCGTCCTCGATGAAGCCGGGAGCGCACCGTACCAAGCGAACAATGCATGGCTTCACTGATCTCTTCGTAGGACATTCCTTCGATATCCGCAAGAATTACCGTTTTACGGAAATCCTGCGGCAGGGACGCCAGCGCCTTTTGTATCTGCTCATCCAGTTCCTCATGGAGAACGACGCGTTCCGGATTTTCCCGCGTGTCAGGAATCTCAAGGAAAGCATTGCTCTCACTAGTAGCATCGTTGCCCACAGGCGCATCCAGGGACTGGATACGCGCCTTGGGGCGACGTCGCAGATCATCTACAAAAAGGTTCGAGATTATCCGGAACAGCCAGTTTTCAAATGGCAGGTCACGGCGGTAATTGTCGAAAAAGCGGAAGGCACGGACAAACGCTTCTTGCGTTAAGTCCTCAGCATCCGCATGATTTCCTGTCAGGCGATACGCGATGTTATAAGCCTGCTTATGGTAGCGCTGTACCAAGCGGTCGAATTCGCGCTTAGGCCGCGCGAGCATACCGCCTTCTGCGGCAGCGACCCCTCCTGCTATGCTGCTCATATCTGTCATTCGAGCGACCGCCCTCCTTCCCTATAGTACGTCGTCCCTTAAAAAATATGTTCCCAGTTCTTGCAATACGTGCAACTTCTTTGCCGCCGCGGGCTGCAAAAACCGTGCTGTCCTGTTTCCTTCTTGTAAAACGAGAAAAGAAAGCAATGTGTGAACGTCGTCTACCTATTTAGACGTTGGAGGACCAAAAAAGTTCATACTTTCTGCCATCGCTCTTCCCATTGCCTAAAGAACGGCAAGCCCGCCGTCCGGTGCGATGTTCGCTCCCGTTATAAAGTCAGCAAGTGGCGAGCAAAAAAATAGGACTGCCTTAGCGACATCTTCGGCAGTCGCCAGACGCCGCAGCGGGGTACGCTCTCGAACTGCCTCTTTCTGTGCCTCCGGCAGGCTCTTGGAAAACTCGGTCAGGGTGAGCCCTGGAGACACGGCATTGACCGTCACGTTCTGAGGACCGACCTCAAGCGCCAATGTCCGTGTAAAAGCGAGAATGGCGGCCTTTGCCATCGCATGTGCCCCGTAGCGCCCCTGAGGCCGCTGCAGCAGGGTCGCGGACAGATTTACGACTCTGCCCTGCCCACTCTCTATCACCAGCGGCAAAGCGGCTCTTGTGAGCAGCAAAACAGGCTTGATGACCGCCTGCCACTCCGCATCAATCTGTTCCCACGGCATCTCGGCAAACGTTCCCAGCGGGCCAAACCCCGCGGCATTGTTCACCAGTATATCCAGGCCATCAAATGCCTCCCGGACATCGTCTGCCAGCTTTTTTGCCGCCTTCTCATCCGTCAGATCCGCCTGAAACGTCTCTGCGCTCCCCCCCGCCCTGCGAATCTCTTCGGCAGTCGCCTCTGCACCCGCGCCGGAAGAGCGATAGGCCAGAGCGACCGTCGCCCCCTCAGCAGCAAGCTGTTTTGCAATCTCGACCCCGATACCCCGCCCTGCCCCGGTGACCAGCGCTCGCTTACCTGTCAATAAATCTGCCATCTTTCGGCTGCTCGCTTCTTCTCTTTAGTGTACGTCAGATAGGTATACTACGTTTATACCGTGAACAGTAAACCGTTGATGCTCTACAAAGATGAAAGGAGTATTTAGATGCGGCAAAGAACCAGCCCAGTCTGGCAGATGGAACCGGAAGATTTTCGGGCACTTGTTTGCGAGAGCACAACAATTT
>JAZKEA010000394.1:0-653 GCA_040387315.1 Armatimonadota bacterium
CACGCACACGCACTGCGGAGATCGAAAGTCGTCTCTGCAGTGCGGGAGAAAGATAAAAAGATAACATGGCGAATATCAACACAGAACGTCTCTACCGGGCTATTGAGACCGGCGGCAGCGTCCGGCTCCCCGATGGCTCGGGCGTACTCACAAACAAAGAACAGCTTGACCGAGCACTGGAAGAAGGTGCCTTTGATGCCCCAGGCAGTGATTCCCCTGCTGCTACACCTAATGCAGCGAAAGGCATCCCTGGCATCATGAGCGAGATTCAGAAACTGTCGGCTCAGCCGGCAGACAACACCGCCCTGATCGCAGCACTGGACCGCAATACCAGCGCGATCGAAAAGATGGCCGCCCTCATGGAGTCGGTCGGCACAGCCAATGCCGAGAATGAGTTTGACAGTACGGAGAAGATCGGCGAAGCGACCGGAGAGCCGCGCGTCGGTACCACCGTTCCCGTCGGCGAGACCGGAACCCTGACCGTGACAGAGGGTCCCTTCGCCCCGGACTTCCCCGGCGCAAAGCATCTGCAGTCCGCGGGACTCAACACCCTGGCGGATGTTCGCAAGCTCAGCCGGAAGCAGCTGGTCGCCCTACAGGGGATCGGCGAAGCGACCGCGAAATTGTTTCTCGAGCTTGGCGCGAAGGTGATG
>JAZKEA010000394.1:663-1541 GCA_040387315.1 Armatimonadota bacterium
GTTCCCCCTGTTTCTGTTCCCTCTGACCCCTGCGTCAGATAGCCCGCCGCGCTGAAACCAATGCGCGGACGGGTTTTTGTTTTTGTCTCCCCTGTTCACCATGACAAGCCTCCGATCCTATCCGCGCGTGATGCTGTTCCTGCTGGTCGCCCTGGCGCTTATCGCCGTGCCTCAGAAGGCCCAGGCGCAGGAACGAGCTGTCCCGACTGCGGCGCCGACTGTCACAGACACCAAATCACCAGAGAAGATAGCAGAAGAAGTAAAGGCGGCGCACCGGGCAAAGCTGAAGGCGTTCTATACCCGGTATCCTGTCCTGAAGGATGTCGTCTCGACGCGCGTCGGCAACAGCAGTGGCGGCACGACGGAAGAGATACCTGCCGACAAGAGCCGAGACTGGCCTCGCGCCTTTCCGGATGGCGCACCGATGCGCCTCGCTATCCCGCACAGAATCGATAAAGCCGGTTTGCTCTGGGAGGACGGGAAACGAACCGGCGAGCCCCTGATCGTTCTGCACTCGACCTGGAATGAGGGCGGCTGGCATACCACCTATGTCACGACCGCCGGGAAAGTGATCGGCGGCACCTTTGATCGTCCCTGGTCCGTGGATATCGAGATCCCTTCCGGGCCTGTGGGCGCTCTGGGATACTCGTGGAAGTCGGACGATGGCGGCTTTGTGATGACGACGCCGAAGGCAACGCTCTACAGCCTGGTCACCATCGGGTCTGCAGTAGTGGACCCGGCGAACCCGAACCTCCTTTTCACCATGATGAACGCTCACGTCATGGACTGGAGTTTTAAGGGAAGTGGCAAAGAGCACCGATCCTGGTCGCCGTCCTTCGATTACGAGAAGTATCCGACGGACACCCGCAAAGGCGGCG
>JAZKEA010000395.1:0-5573 GCA_040387315.1 Armatimonadota bacterium
TTTCAGCCCAGGTACTCGCTTTCGGCAGGCAGAGAGAGCAGGGCTGGGTGATCGTTCTTGATAGGACGTCCGGGCAGTATCTGGAGCCGATAACCAACCCCCAGGATTACCTTCGGCGCGCGGGTACGGGGGTGCTGAAAATCGATGCCGCCTATCGCGACCTGATATCACAGTGGGTCACGAGACACTGAGGTCTGCATTTGACCCGAAAGCTCGGATTGGAAATCAGGTCAGGGGGAGGCGCAGGAAGACCGTGGTCGCTGTACCGGGGAGGCTCTCGATTGTCAGGGTGCCCCCCGCGAGGCGGGCGCGCTCCTGCATGCCGAAGATACCCAATCGCCGCTTGCCCGGCGGCAGGTTCAGGGCGGCGTCCACATCGAAGCCCGGCCCGTCATCCTCGATGGTGGCGATCACCTGCGAGGCCCGGCGCTGGACAATGATACAGACCCGGCTCGCGCCCGTCTGGTTTCCGGGCCCGCTTGCGACCGGCGCGGGAACCGCGTGCCGAAGAACGTTGGTCAGGGCCTCCTGGGTCACACGATAGATAGTGGTCTCGATTTCGGGGGGAAGGCGGTCGGGTTCCCTGCCATCGGTCTTGAAGCCGATGGTCTGCAGATCGACCGGAACCCCGCTCCAGCCGCTCCACTCCTGGGCATAGTTCGCAAGTGCGCCGATCAGGCCGATATCGTCGAGGTCCGTGGGCCGAAGGGTGAACGAAAGGCGGTGTGACTTCTTCGCCACCTCGCCCGCGTGCATCTGAAGCCGCGTCACGGTCTCCTGTACATCGGTGTCTGCCGCCAGAGCGGGATGGTGCTGGAGATGGCTCAGCCCGAGCAGAAGTGCGGTCACCTGCTGCCCCGTGTCATCGTGAAGGTCACGTGAGATGCGGCCCCGCTCCTCCTCCTGGACCGTCACAAGCTGGCGCAGAAGCTCCAGGCGCATCTCGTTCATGTGCGCGAGCTCTCTGGTGCGCTCCTCGACTCGCCTCTCCAACGATTCGTTCGCCTGCCGCACCGCCTCCTCCGACGCCCGCAGGGTGTCCTCCGCCCGCTTCTGGTCCTCGATATCGGTGGCGGACCCGAACCAGCCGACGACCTCGCCGGCTGCCGTGTCGCCGGGGTTATGAAGCGGCACGCAGCGACCGATGTGCCAGCGGTAGACGCCATCCCATCGGCGCAGCCGGTACTCGGATTCAAAGGTCGTGCCGGTCGCCAGCGCCCGCCGCCAGCGTTCCCGGGTGACTGCGATATCGTCCGGGTGGAGGACGCGCTGCCAGTCGTTACCCACGCATTCGTCGCGGGAGAGGCCGCTGTAATCGCACCAGCGCTGGTTCAGGTAGTTCACCTCGCCCGAGGTGAGGTTGGTCCAGATCATCTGGGGAACCGAGTCCGTCATCGTGCGGAACCGCTCCTCGGAAAGCAGAAGGGCACTTTCGGCTCTCGCCCGCTCGACCGCGTCCCAGGTCCTCTCCGCGGTCTCCTCGACAAGGGCGACGTCCTCGGGAGTCCAGAGATGCGGTGTGGCGTGCTCAACGGCGAGAACGGCAATCAGCGCCTGCTCCTTGATCAGCGGCACGACAACAATAGCGGCGATGGAAAGCGAGGCCAGTATCCCTTTCTCCCTGGAACCCAGGCGCGGATCCGTCCCTGCCGCATCGAGGACGAACGTTCGCCCCGCGCGACATTCCTGGAAAACCGTGGGGACATCGGAAATTCGGTAACGCGCGGGGCCGCCAGCTTCACCGTGCACGTACTCCCGCGCGACCAGGGCATGTTCGCCGTCCGTTTCCATTTCGGCGTAGTGGGCGCGGCCCGCACGCAAACGCTCGGCGATCAGGCGGGTCGCCGCGCCCTGAATCGCGACCGGATCGGTGAGGGGACGAAGCGCATCCTCCAGATCGGCGCGGAACGAGGCATAGACGGCGGCTTCGAGAAGCGTGGCTTCCGATTGCTTGCGCAGCGTAATATCGGAGAGGATCGCCGCGAAGCGACCGCTTCCCCGCTCGCCGACCGGGGAGAAGCGCACACTCAGCCACTTTCCCGGACCGATGATATAGTCCTCGATCCGGATGGGCCTTCCCTCGACCCCGGCCCGCCCACCCGCCGCGATCCACGAGGCTGCATTCTCCCCGAGGACATCGGTCGCGGTCTTGCCGATCACCTGATCCGGCGTTCGCCCGGTAAGCCGGGTGTACGAGGGATTGACCTCCAGATGCCGAAAGTCCGCGGCACGGCCCCGCGCATCGGGGATAACTTCGCCGAGCAGAACGGCATCGTCGACTGCCGTAAAGAGCGTGAGATACCGCGCCTCCCGCTCCCGAAGCCTTTCTTGGGCCTTCTCGTCGTTCGGTGGGATAGGCGTATGCGGGACGATATCGCCCGGCGGTTCCGAGGCAGGGTCCGTCACGAGAGCCACTTTCGGCTGCGGCGACAAAATCGTGGATTCCGGAAATACGGCGGATGCGTCACGACCCAAGGCCTCGTCCCTACTGCTAACGACCACGTGATAGCGGCGCGTGTTCTCAGGCAGAGTGTTTTTCAGACAGAGCGTTCTCTGCAGGTAGTTCGCTATTTTATATCATAAACGCCCTGAACAGGCGCAAATCCGCATCGGCTTGGCTGCACAGGACCGATTTTCTCCGAATAGATAGCGTCACCGGGTCTTTGGGAGGCACCTGGAAGCTAGGGACGTATCCGCGTTTCGGCCCTGACTGTTTCAGAGTTCCCGAACGATAAAGACGATAACCACTCCGCACTGCGGATGGATTCGTCGCCGTTTCGTGCGAAGATGGGATATACGTGACCGAAGAACAGCGCTGGCGCACCGCCATCCATGAAGCAGGCCATGCCGTCATGGCAGAGTTACTTAACGTAAAGTTCGATAAAGTTATACTTAAATTTGATCCGTCCAACAAATCCGAAGGATATATCTCGATTATACGTAAGATCGGTGAATCGGACCGCACACTTGAAAACGTCGGATTTGTTGCCCTTGCGGGGAGCATTGCTGAGATCTGCTACCTAGAGCCAAATGGCGCGTGGTACATCGATAGAGATGCTCGTAACGCAATCCAAAAGATCATGGATATTTATTACTACCGAGACTTTTACGACAATCTGACTAAGGAAGAAAAAAAGAACTTCATAAAATTCGTGCTGGAGGAGAAGAAAAAGTTGGTTTTCGCCTTCTTCAACGATGCGGGAACGGCTCATGTCACGCGTCATTTAGCCAGACTACTGATGCGAAGAAACAGACTCAGCCAGGCAAGCGTTCGCTCTCTTAATCTACGAAGCAGATTGAAGTCGCGTTACGCAAAGCAGCTGAGAGAGTTTGCCGCAAAGCGGCAATGGATTTAGAGCCTACCGGATTCTCAGTGCCGGGTTTTCGTTCGTATCCAAACTTCCGGCTATACACTTATCCGCAATGCGACCCGTTTGCGGATTTACCCTCACCTCCCGCCCAGGGAACGGTTAAAGACTACGCGTGGTAGGCGCGGGCGAGATCCAGGGCGAAATCCTCGAAACGGGTCGGGGTAGTGTTCGCGGTGGTTCGCGGCTCCCGCGCCTGTATCGAGCCGCTGCTCAGGGCCTGTGTCGTTTCGGTATGAAGCCGTGCGAATTCCGGGGAGAAGCCCAGGCTTTCGAGCGCAGCCGCCATATCCGCATCGGGAACACGTATGTACGGCAGATCCGGCTTCCCCATGTGCTGCCCAATAATCCCGGTCGCCTCGGTCATGCTGAGGTCACAGGGACCGAGAAGTTCGTGAATTGCTATCCCGGTTCCGCCGGGGGCCGTCAGCGCATCGGCGGCGACCCTGGCGATGTCGCGTGTCGCGATCATGGGCATTCGAACGTCCGGGGAGATCGAGTCTCCGATAAAGCCCTCGTGCCGGATCATGTCCAGACTGGCATAAAAATTTTCAAAGAAGTAGCCGGGGCGCAGAATGGTCACGGATGTGCCGCGAAGCGTTCGGAGCCGCTGTTCCTGGTGGTACAGGCTGCCGATATAGCCCGTGCCGTCCGGCAGGTCCGCGCCGACACTGCTCAGCGCCACGGCAGACGGCACGCCGCTGTCCTGGATGGCGCGGACTATTGCCTGCCCGAGCTGTTCCTGATCGGCAAGGTAATCCGGGGCCGTCGGGTCAGATGGCTGCATGGTGAAGACGGCATCCGCGCCGCGGAACGCCTCTGTCAGAAACGCCGCGTCGTTCGCGTCCCCGGCACGTGTTTCCGCCCCCCGTTCGCGCAGCACCGCCAGCTTAGTTTCGGACCTGCCTAATGCCCGCACGGTCACGCCTGCGTCCATGAGAAGCCGCGTGATCTCCCCGCCGATCTGTCCCGTCGCGCCCATTACTGTAATCATCATTGTTGTTCCTTTTGGAAGTATGGTTTGCCGTGCGTCTATTATCCGTGCATTCTCTCAGACGGAAAATGATTTAACAGCCGCATTTTATGCTCTTTCGTCCAGAGTTGTGGTACCTTCAGAGGTATGGTTGAGACTCCCATCCCGCCGTCGGCCGACCCCCTTGGCGCGGCGCTGCATTCGCTCCGGATGAGCGGAACGTTCTACTGCCGCTCCGAATTATCCGCGCCGTGGGGCTTGGCGCTGCCCCCGATACAGGACTGTCTCTGGTTCCATATCCTCACTTCCGGGCAGTGTCGGCTGGAAGCAGACGGCTGTGTGCCGCTTCTGCTTCAGCCGGGCGATCTGGCGCTTGTGCCCCATGGCAATGGTCACTGCCTGCGCAGCGAAAAAGGGAGCCGGACCCCCTCCATTCAGGCACTGACGCGCACGGCGATAAGTGAGCGGTACGAAATACTGCGGCATGGCGAGGGTGGGGACGAGACAACCATGATCTGCGGGGCTGTTTCGTTCGACCATCCCACCGCGCGTCATCTGATCGGGCTGCTGCCGGGAGCCATCCATATCCCTGCCACGGACTCGCCGGAAAGGGAGTGGATACAGAGCACGGTCCGCCTGATAACCGCGGAGGCCCGTTCGCTGCGTCCGGGGGGAGAAACCGTCCTGACGCGCCTGTCCGACATCCTGGTGATTCAGGCGATCCGCTCCTGGATCGCCAGTGACCAAGCGGCACGGACCGGATGGCTCGGAGCGCTCCGGGACGAGCAGATCGGTGGGGCTCTCGTCCGTATCCACAGTGCGCCTGCCCATCCCTGGACGGTTGCTCTGCTCGCCGAGGAATGCGCGATGTCGCGGTCGTCGTTTGCGGCCCGGTTTACCGATCTTGTGGGGGAACCGGCGATGCAGTATGTCACCCGCTGGCGCATGCAGGTCGCCCTGGGCTGGCTGCGGGAGGACGCCGTCACCGTGAGCGAACTCGCAAGCCGCCTGGGGTATCAGTCGGAGGCTGCGTTCAGCCGCGCCTTCAAGCGGATCATCGGCGTCGCTCCCGGAGGCGTCCGGCGGAATTTCAGCGGGCGCGTGAGCTCGGCTATCTTGAGTGATTGAAATCACCCGCTCCGGAAAAACAAGCGTCCTCGCGGACGCGCAGCGTTGATATCTCTCGTCCGGCAGGACGATTGCCCTTATCAGCGAGTGATTTTAATCACTCG
>JAZKEA010000395.1:5583-7718 GCA_040387315.1 Armatimonadota bacterium
GGAGGTGTCCGTCGGAACTCGGGTCGAAGCAGTGCCCTGGCAGCTTTTGAGGTTTGAATTCGGGATAATTTTCAACTGCGCCGTAAGGCACGCAGGCGTTCACTATACCGTACAATAGAGAGCATGAACCGACGCTTCCTCCCGCGCCGGGCGGTATCTCAACTCTGCCTGCCCGCGTCTGCCACTCTCATCGCTTCCGCATTTACCCTGTTACCCGCTCGTGCTCAGCTTCCTCCGCCCACCACTGAACCGACTATCGGGGCGCGTATGCCTGCCCTTTCCCCGGATGGTAAACAGCTTGCCTTTGTCTGGCAGGGTGACATCTGGGTGACGTCCCTCGCCGGGGGACGCGCCTTCCCGGTGACCACCCATGTCGATATGGACAGCAGCCCGATCTTCTCCCCCGATGGTCGCTGGATCGCGTTTTCGTCCACGCGTAACGGGAACCCGGACATCTATGTCGTTCCCTCCAGCGGCGGCGCGACCCGCCAGATCACGTTCTCGGCGGGCGGGGAGACCGCGACCGACTGGACACCCGACGGCAAAGAGCTTCTGTTCAGTACGCGTCGTGATACCGCCAACTCGGGTATTTTCGCCATCGATGTTGCGACCCTTCGCTTCAAAAGGCTGACCGAGGACTACAAGAACCTGAACGAGGCGACCGCGTCGCCTGACGGCAAAACGCTGGCGTTTCAGCGATACGGTTTTCCCTGGACCCGCCCGCGTTATACGGGGTCGGCCGCCGCGCAGCTCTGGACCCTCGACCTCGCGAGCGGAAAGCGGACCTGTGTGGTCGATGATGAGAAGCAGCACCTCTGGCCCCGCTTCCTGCCCGGCGGAAAGCAGCTTGTCGCGGTGACGGTGGGCGAGGCGACCCCGAACGCGCAGTGGCTGAACAAACCGCTTCCCCCCCTCAAGGACAGCGCGGCGCGAACGCCGAACCTCTGGGCCTATGCCGCCGATGGCGGCGGTACGCCCCGGCAGCTGACGCGCTTCGTGGGTGGATCGGTGCGCTACCCCGCTGTCGCGCGGCAGAGCGGCGACATCGTGTTCGAGCATGGACAGGACCTGTACCACCTGGCTCCCGGCGCGAAAGAGCCGGAAAAGCTGACGTTGTACTGTGGCGGCGAGGACAAGCAGAACAATGTGCTGCGCCAGGTCTTCACGGATTCCGATGTCGAGGAGTCCGAGATCAGCCCCGACGGCAAAACATTCGGCTTTGTGATCCGTGGCGATCTGTGGACGATTCCCGTCGAGAAGGCAAAGACCCGAAACGCCAAAGATGCCACTCGCCTGACCGATTACGCGGGCTTCGACCGTGATTTCAACTGGTCCCGCGACGGCAAGGAGCTGTTCTTTGTGTCCGACCGCAGCGGGAACGACCGAGTCTTTGCCCTTGATGTCGCCACGAAGAGGGTGCGGCCTATCTGGACCGGCAAGGAAGATTCGGGGGCGCCGATGCTCACGCCCGATGGTAAGCTGGTTGCCTTCTGGGTGCGCGGCACGGAAAAAGTGGCGGGGCTGTATGTCCGGCCCGCTGATCCCGCCATGGCGGGGATTGCCGCCAAACGCGTCGTCGCCGTTCCCGGCCCGCTGCAGGGGCAGTTTTCGTTCTCGCCGGATAACAAATGGATCTCGTTTACCCGTCGCGGCATCGAATCGGGCGGTTTGAATATCTATCTCGTTCCTATCGATGGCGGTAAAGCGCCGGTTAATGTGACGCGGCTGAATGCCGGGCACTCGCAGCCGACGTGGTCCCCGGACGGCAAATACCTTTTCTTTCAGTCCAATCGCGACGACAACGGCCTGTATGTCCTTCCCCTCAAACCGGAAGATGCCCGGTCCGACGAACTGGAGATCAAGTTCGAGAAACCGAAGGCACCGGTCGTGGTAGAGATCGATTTCGAAGACACCGCCCAGCGGATTCGAAAGGTCACCGGTCAGTCTCCCGATGGCGATCTCTGCATCAGCGATGGCGGACAGATCTTCTTCGTCTCCGATGGCGATGCCTATCAATCGTCGTATGACGGCAAGGAAGTCAAGAAACTCACCAGTACCGGCGGCGTCTCCAGCCTGCGGACCAGTCCCGACGGCAAAACTCTGTACTTGTCCGACTCACACCCGAATGTGCAGTT
>JAZKEA010000395.1:7787-8764 GCA_040387315.1 Armatimonadota bacterium
GGGCGGCGGCCTTCAATCAGTTCTGGCGAACCTATAACACCCGTTTCTACGACGGGAACTTCCACGGTCGCGACTGGTCCGCGCTGCGGGCGCAGTACGAGCCGATGCTCGCGTCTGTCGGGACACGGGAAGAGTTCGCCACGGTTCTCAACATGATGATCGGCGAAGTCGAGGCATCGCACTCGGAGGTCGGGGCGGCCCCGTCCCCGACACCGGCCCCGCCGACGCGCCAGCTCGGGGTCTACTTTGACTATGCCTACAGTGGGCCGGGAATCCGTGTCAAAGAGGTTCCGAAACGTGCCCCCTGCTCCTACGCCAAGACCCGGATCAAGCCCGGTGAGTACATCGTCGCGGTCGATGGAAAAGACGTCACACTCGATGAGAACCTTTACAAAGTCCTGAATGTCGGCGACCGGGATCTGGTTCTTCTGGTCAATGATAAGCCCACCCGACAGGGGGCGCGAACGGTGACCTACCACGCGCTGACCGGCGGGGAGTGGTCCGATCTGCACTACCGGAACCGGGTGGAGCGTCTGCGCAAAGAGGTAGACCTGAAGTCCGGCGGAACGCTTGCCTATGTCCATATCGCCGGAATGGGCGGTCCCAACCAGACCACCTTTGACCGGGAATTCTACGAATACGCCGAGGGAAAGAAGGGCGTTATCATCGATGTCCGGTTCAACGGGGGCGGCAACATCGCCGACACGCTCGTCAGCTGGCTCGCGATCAAACCCTACGGAACCTCGCTGCCCCGCGATGGGTATCCGTCCCCGGCTCCGGCGCGTTCCTGGGACAAACCGATCATCGTCCTGATGAACGAACACTCCTACTCGAACGCGGAGATGTTCCCGAACTACATGCGCCAGACCGCGCTTGCCAAGCTCGTGGGAATGCCGACGCCGGGCTATGTCATCTGGACCGGCGGACTGTCGCTCGTCGATGGAACCAATGCCCGGATGCCCGGCAGCGGCGTCTTC
>JAZKEA010000396.1:0-3520 GCA_040387315.1 Armatimonadota bacterium
CGTTTTAATCCGAGAGGCAGAGGCGCTGGGTGCGCCTCTGGTCACCAACGACCGGCTGGCAGATTGGGGCAACGCCGCGTCTCGCCTTCGCCGCTTCGGATTCGGTTTTTTCCCCGGCGGCGTCACCCTCACCGAATAGACAGTACACACGTGTAATCCGTCGAACTCTTTCGACAAGCGGCGCTCTTTCAGTACAGATTTTAAGGCAGAAGTCGTTTTGTCCCTGCTGACAGGGGACAAAACCCAGGAAGAACTCTGCCTCAAGCATGAACTTTCACCTAATCTCCTGAGTCGGTGGAAAAATGCCTTCCTCCAAAATGCGGCGGCGACATTATAACTATCGTCAAAAAACTGTCCAAGAAAATGAACGGACTTCACTTGTCGATAGCCCTGTTTTTTCGGCGGATATGGCGGCGAAACTGTTGACTTCCACTAAATTTTCGATTTTTGGTTTGCCGATGAGTAGAGGAGCAAAGGGGGCAGCAAGGAAGAAATCCCATGCTACACTATAGCAAAATGAAACTATACACCTCTCAGTGCCATCAACTCATCGGCACTGCGCCCTACGTGATACTATCAATTCTGATCCATTATTTCTTGAAACTTCCCGTCAATGATGACTTAAGATGATGCTGTGAAGTTTGCAAAAGCAAAAGAGGTTAAAAACATGGCGTTAGACGCACTATATGAAAACAATCGCAAATGGGTAGCAAGCAAACAAGCCAGCGACCCTACCTATTTTGAACGTCTTTCGGCTGACCAAAAACCCGATTATCTCTATATCGGGTGCTCCGATAGCCGTGTGCCTGCCAATGAAATATTCGGCTTACATCCCGGTGACATCTTCGTCCACCGCAATGTCGGTAATTTGGTAAACAACATTGACCTAAATGTCGAGTCTGCAATCACTTACGCGGTAGAGCATCTCAAGGTCAAGCATATACTGGTTTGCGGACATTATAGCTGCGGTGCGGTGAAAGCCGCCATGCAGCCTCGTGACCTTGGCATATTGAATCCTTGGCTTCGCTCAATCCGGGACATCTATCGTCTACATCGAACTGAGTTGGATGGACTCGAAGATGAGAACTTGCGCTACGACCGTTTTGTGGAGATCAACGTTTATGAGCAGTGCGTGAGCGTTATCAAAACGGCAACAGTTCAAAAACACCTCATCAAGTCAGGATACCCACAAGTGCATGGTATGGTGTTTAACCTCAGCACGGGGCTTTTGAAAGATTTAGAAATCAATATGCCTGCAATACTGGAAGACGTACAAAAGATTTACAATCTCGAATACGATTAAGCTAACTTGCTGAGCTGCGCGAATTGGTCAGTTAATTTCGTCGGCTATGGGCTTTTCATCCTTCGGTGTAATCCGTTCGTTTTCTGGACACCTCTGCTCTTCATGAGCAGGGTATCATCTTGTCCAAGAAAGCGAATCCGTGTTCCACTCGTCAAATCCGTCGAACTCTTCCAGCAAGCGGCATTTTTTCTCCGCTACCTTCAAGGTAGCGGTCGTTTTGTACCGGCTGACGGGGGCTAAAACCCAGGCCGAACTCTGCCGCCAGCAGGAAACCGAATAACAAGCGTCAAATAACTGTCGCCGAAAAATGAGCGGACTTCAACGCTCTGTCAGTAGTCGTAGGCGGTATAGGTGATGCTATGTTGCCTGCACCATTCCCGCAGCGGTGCGTTGTTGCCGCCCGGAATAAAGCGCCCTTCCGGATCGCGCAGGCCATTTAGCAGCTGCTTACCTATATCATCGACACGCTCTACCACATGAGACGGCTGCTCCGTGTAGTCAAGCGGCATCAGCCAGCGAAAACCGTAGCCCATCATCACCATCTTCGCGGTCGCACCCGACAGGTTTACGCTGGCGGCATGAAAGGTCCGATTCTCAAAAAACACCGCATCGCCTGCTCGGAGCTGCGGCTCAACCGCTCCGTCGGGACGAGACTGACCACTGGGAATCTGCAGCGGCTCTTTCAGGTGATTGCTGCCGGGCGCAAACAGCGTCACACCCGTGCTGGGCTGCATCATATCGGTCAGATAAAAGGCGCACTTCATTTCCATACGCGGTATGCGGGCATGCCCAAGATCGTGAACCGTCCCGGCGATGTCGCGGTGCCAGCCCAGCAAAGCGGTGTCGGATGCGGTTCCTGGGGGGCTCGGAAGCTTATAAATCAGATGCGACGTGATCAGATGTATGTTCGGGCCGAAAAGCTCGACGATAAGCGGAAAGGTCCGGGGATGCTGAAGCAGCATTAAAAACGTCGGGTCCATCGCGATGCAGTTCCGGAACGAGTCATAAAGCCCGCTGGGGTGGGGCTGCCGGTTCTCGCTGGTAGATGAGCCGATCAAGGCATCGCCTGCCGCAGTCAGAGCAGCGACCTCTTCGCTGCTCAGTGCGTTCCGGACAATCAAATAGCCTTCGTCATCGAACTGCCGCTTTTGCTCGGGCGTCAGCCGTGTAAACTGCATCGTTTTTCGCCTCTTTTCATTACCTTTTGCAGGATATTCAATACGGCGACCTGATTCGCCTACTCTGCAGAAAAATTAATGCATAAAAGAGGCCACAAAACGCGAACTTTTTTTAAGACCTTGTGTTGAATAGGGCATACCGGAAGGTGAGATGCATTCCGTGTATTCGGCAAAGCCGACAGAGGTACAATTTAGTAAAGGATTACCGTAAACTTTAGCTCTGAGGCAATCGGCGAAACGCTGGTACCTCCGCGCACGAAACAAAGGCCGCCTTCTCCCATCTGGAGAAGGCGGCCTTTAACGGTTTGGAGAGGTTATTCCTCTTCCTCCTGGGGTGCGAGGGCCGCGATGATCTCCTCCGTGTCTTCGGTTTCCTGTCCGGAGAAGCGTCGCAGGCGACGCAGTACCTCAAGATCGTAGGCATCCAACCGTCCTGCCATTTGATAGTGTTGGATCGCTTCGGTATCCATCCGCTGCTCGCTGTACAAATCCGCCAGAAGGCATTGGTATGCGCCGTTTTCCGGCACTATCGCCACCGCCTGCTTGAGTACCGCAATAGCATCCTGGACACTGCCCTGACGGCGATACAGGACGCCAAGTCGCACGATGTAATAGGCATCATAGGGCGAGAAAAGGGTTGCCTGCTGCATCTCGCGGATGGCCTCCTCGATCCGGTTCGCGCGGAAGTAGAGGTCTCCCAGCCAGAAGTGGTAAAAGCCGTCCTGCGGTTTCAGGTGGGTGGTCTCTTCCAGTTCGGATACGGCCCCCTCCAGATCGCCGGAAAGCGCCAGAGCATCCCCAAGCTTGTAGCGATAGTAGGCGTTCGCCGGGGCAAACTGGATCGCCTTGCGGTATTCGGCGATGGCGGATTGAAGGCGGCCGTAGCGCTGGAACAGTTCCGCAAGAGAGAAGTGAGGTTCGGCCTTGCGGGGAAAAGTCTTGATAGCACGGCGGTACTGGCGGTAGGCATTCAGGGCCTGACCCGAGTAGGCGTAGGCATCGCCAAGCGTCACCCGGTGGGCGGCGTTTGATTCCCGGT
>JAZKEA010000396.1:3530-16957 GCA_040387315.1 Armatimonadota bacterium
TATTGACCGAGCGCCTCGGAGACATGCCCCTCTTTGAGATATTTGTCACCGCGCTCGCTGTGGTCCGTCGGGGAAAGCGGTTCCCCGTCTTTGTCCCCCTCATCATCCACGGAGAAGGCAATCGAGGCGTAGCCATCCATGACGGCGGGACGGCTGTCGGCCTCATCCACCACCTCAGAATCTCGCTCCTCGGAGACCTCTTCCTCTTCTGTGTCTCTTTCCGACCGGGTATCCGGGCGGCTTTCCTCGCCTCTCTTGTCCGATTGATCCATGAATGATTGGGTGCTTTCTCTCGCCTTCTTGTTCGCCGCTAGAACATCTTCCGACTGTCCAGAAGAATCGTTATGGGGCCATCGTTGATTAAGCTCACCTTCATGTGAGCGCGAAACGTGCCGGTTTCCACGGGGATACCACGCTCCCGAAGCAGCAGGACAACCCGCTCATACAGACGCCGTCCTTCGTCCGGACGGGCCGCCTCCGACCACGACGGACGTCGGCCTTTGCGGGCGTCTCCGAGCAGTGTGAACTGGGAGACGACTAAAGCCGCGCCGTGTACCTCCATCAGGGATTGCTCCGGTAAGCTTTCACCGGAATCGCCGCTCTCTGCCGGGGGGAACAGCCGCAGATCCGCGATTTTGTTCGCGATATAAACGGCATCTGCTTCGGTGTCACCATCCGCGACTCCGACCAGCGCAAGAACACCCTGTCCTATCTCGCCAACGATCTCGCCGCCGACCGTAACCCGCGCTTCCATGACTCGCTGCAGAACGGCTCGCATGCACCCTCAGACCGATAGAATAGGTAATAAACAGGAACAGAAGTAATTATATCGCCGTGCTCTCACCGCTGCCCTATTCGAAGGAATAGTGGCAAAATCGGCAGGAGCACGGCGATATTTAAGAGAGTATCAGTATTGACAGGCGAATTTATCTCAGGTCAACTTTGACATCATCTCCGCCTTTGGGTGGCTGCCCGGTGAGGGTTGCTTTCACTATGCCATAGACGTGAAGCATCAGGCTCGATGGCGCATCCCAATACTCCGCCTTCTCGACATCCACCTTAAGCAGCGCCATATCAGGATCATCCGTGCCTTCCGGAAACCAGGCTTTCAGGTGCGGAGTCCAGAGCTCTTTCATCTTTTCACGGTCGGTCACCAGAAACGCATTGCCGGACATCGAAACGTAGTTCTGTTTTTCCGGCTGTGCAAAGCTGGCATTTACCTTCGGGTTACGCTCGATTTCGTCCACCTTATGTGAGGAAGCGCGGGTGAAGAACCAGAGGTCGCCGTCGAATTCGACATCGCCGTTTGTGCTCATGGGGCGGCTGCGCAGGGTCCCGTCTGTGCCGTCAACGGTTGTCAGCATCGCAATATCGATGCCTTTGACCAGGTCGCGTAGTTTCGCTATAGATTCTTCCCGATTGGGCTGTGTTTGTGAATCGCTCATCTGTAAGGTCAGTCCTTTTCTACATTAGTCTGACCGGGATATACCCCGCAAAGCAACCCGCTGTAACGTATGGATAAGTGACCTTGTATTATTTCCTGATAGTCGTTCTCCGAGAATTCAGTCGTATAATGTAATGCTAAAGCAAGGTAGCATTGCAACGACAAGGAGTTATCGCATGCCGTTTCGTGTCTCTCTCTGTTCTCCCTTTTTTGCCATCGTGGGCTTATCAGCAGCCACCGCCATTTTTCCCGGCAAGGCATTGGCAAATCAGGAACCTCCTGTTGCTGTGCCCCCAGTAAAACAAAAAAAGGTTAATCCGGGTGTTGTTATATTCAACCCTGCTAACAACCATTACTACCAATCTTTTGACGGGAGTATGACCTGGCAAGAGGCGTATAAGGAAGCTTCTCTCCACACCTTTCAGGGAGTCAAAGGCCATCTGGCAACCGTAACAAATCAGGAGGAGTACGACTTTATAGTCGGCTCACTTTTTGTATATGACTCTTGGAGCGGCGGCTACCGCGATGCGACTCAGCTCACTGCTGTTCCAAACCATGGCTGGAAATGGATAACCGGGGAACCCTGGGGTTACACGAACTGGAACGAGGGGGCACCAAACGACAAAGAGCTGAAGGCAAAAGTTCTTTCCTTCTGGACCGGTTCTCAGAAATGGTCAGCCCACGACATAACGCACAAGCCGTGGGGTTATGTCGTAGAGTATCCAACGGGAAAACCAGCAGATGCTAAGCCGCTTGCTCCACCACAGGAGATCGATAGGTTTATTACTGCGGTGAACAAGCGCTACGAGAAGATGACTACCTACTCAGCAACTGTCGAGTTTACTTTCAAAGCGTTCAAAGACACCATACAAAATGTTCGTGCGGAATTACTTATGCAGTCGAACGGTCAATTTCGACTTGAGGGCCGGGGCGAGAACGGGAAGCTTATCGCTATTTCGGATGGCAAGCGTCTGATGTTAGGTTTGACCGCACCGGGTGAACGCATGAAGTTCGTGGTGAAACCGATGCCGACGTTGTCCGCGGCTCTCAAGGAAGCATTTAGCCTTTTAACGTCTTCGCCTAAGCCCCCCAGCATTGTCAGTCTTATTACAGGAGCCTTTGATACGAAAATTTACTCAGCCAATGGTCTGGTAGGCGAGTATGTCGGAGGTAAAACTGATGATGAAATTCAGGAACAGGCTTTTCGCGCCAAGGTGACTGTACGCCTGCCTGGAGAAGATCCAATGGACGGAGACATCTATCTGCGGGTTGGGCTGGAACAGTTGGTATTCACACGCTCGGATCTGGATTTTAGGTTCAAGGCATATCCGTATACAGTCCGGGAGACCCATTCCAACATCAAGATCAACGAACCTATCCCCGGCCATAACTTCGTTCTGGTTATTACCACCAATGCCAGACAGGTTGATGATCTGGGTGAAGGAGATGATTTGGATGTGACGTTCGCGGCACGGAAAGCAGAGAAAAAGTAAGTTACCTATCACTGCTTGCCGGTTCGGCTATAGATACAGTTCGCGCTACTGTGTACCGCCACGTATGGCTTTGCGGCACTGAGGGCAGAAGCGAGGGCAGTAGGGATCGGGCTTGTGTGCCTCGATGTCGGCGAGGTGTGCGGCGAGACGTGCGGTGCTTTTGCTTACCGGTGTCTCTTTGCCATGGATGGTCTGCTCGACGGCGTTCGTGATCTCTGCCTGATCGCCCAGCGGGATGTTCTGGATGAGATGCTTACAGTGGGGACAGGGACGGAATAGATACATCTTCCAACTGATGGCGGTGTCGGGGTCCTCGCCGTCGCCGTGCCGGAAATAGCGGGACACGCCGAACCAGAGACCGTCAACCTTCGCCGGGTTTGCGAGAAGGTTGTCTTTTTTCACATCCAGCTTCCACGCCAGAAGCGTCGAAAGCGCCTTCAGGTCTTCTTTGGAGGTTGCCTGTTCCTGGGCGAGGGTCAGCCCGGAAGCGGTCCTTAGAGTTGCCTCGCGCTGGCGGCGCTGCTCTGCCTCCAGGCGGTCACGCAGCGTGATCTCTTCGGACGGTTTTTTCAGCTTCTCCGTGATAGTTTTGAGCCATTCCGTCATCTTCTTGTACCTGTATTTGACGTTACATCTGAGTAATTTGTTCTTACTCGTAGTTAATTAATTTTGCGCTGGTTTCCTTCATTTGCCCTTTTCAGCAGGCAGACAGCGTCCGGTGGGAAGCGGCGATAGAATGGAAGCGTGGAACTAGGCACAAAAGTAATTATCTATACGCTTGTTTTGCGCGGAAGTGCACAAACAAGTTATGTGGGCTCTGTTATTGCTCTGTCGGACACGGGCCTGACCATTGAGGGGACCACGGGCAAGTTGTTTTTCCCCTGGAGCGCCATCGAACGGGTTACTTTCTGATTCGCCTGCCGCTCGTTTGCAGGGCATTTCTCGCCAGCGTATAATGATTCGCCATGGCAGAAGCAACAACAGCAGTAATTGAGACGGCAGTGCAAGAACAGCAGAGTCAGGAAGAGATGACCGTGAAGACCGCGGCGCGGAAGTTCCATGTCATCACCTGGGGCTGCCAGATGAATGTCGATGACAGCGACCAGATCAAGAACCTTATGGAAGCGGATGGTCTGGTGGAGACCGATGACCCTACTCAGGCGGATGTCATCATGCTCAATACCTGCTCGGTGCGCCAGAAGCCGGAAGACAAGGTCTTCTCTATGCTCGGCCATCTCGCGGATTTGAAGCGGGTCCGCCCGGACGTGACGATCGGTGTTACGGGCTGTATGGCACAGCGCGCGGGAGCGGAGATCGCGAAGCGCGCGCCGCATATCGACGTTGTGGCGGGAACCGCGCAGCTAGAACGAATTCCCGAGCTGATCCGGCAGCGCAAGTCCCTTCTTCAGTCGGGCGAGGCGACAGCGAACAAGGCGTCTGACGTTCTGATTCAGCTTCAGCTTCCGCGCAAAAAGCAGGAGTCCCAGCTTTTTCTGCCCGAGCGTAAGCGGGTCACGACCGGTAAGCTGAAATCCTTTGTCTCGATCATGTATGGCTGCGACAAATTCTGCGCTTTCTGTATCGTCCCTCTGACAAGGGGCAAAGAGCGCAGTCGGCCCGCCGATGATATTGTCGCCGAGGTGGCGCATCTCGCGGCCCACGGGACAAAAGAGGTCACCCTGCTCGGGCAGACGGTCAATTCGTACGGTCTCAAGGGGCTGGAAGCGACCTGCTCGTTCGCTGAACTGCTTCGTCGCATCAACGATGTGCCGGGAATCGAGCGCATTCGATTTACCTCGCCCTACCCGAAGGACTTCACCGACGATGTGATTGAGGCCATGGCGACCCTGCCGCATGTCTGTGAGCAGGTACACCTCCCGGTTCAGGTCGGCGATGATGTTCTGCTCAAGCGGATGCACCGGGGCTACACGCTGGACCAGTACCGTGAGATCGTCCGCAAGCTGCGGGCCGCGATGCCCGATATCGCGATCACGACGGACCTGATGCTCGGTTTTCCCGGCGAGACCGAGGAGCAGTTCCAGAATACGCTGTGCTTTGTTTCTGAGATTCGCTTCGATGCCGCCTTCATGTTTGCCTACTCCCCGCGAGATCCTACTCAGGCCGCATCTCTGCCGGACCAGATCCCGCAGAAAGAGAAGATCCGCCGCCTAGAGGCGCTGATCGCTTTGCAGAATGAAATCACGTCCGAGATAAACCACCAGCATGCCGCCGAGGAGCGCATCTTCGAGGTAATGGTGGAGTGCCGGTCGCACAAAGATGCGACGCTCTGGCAGGGCCAGACCCGCACCGGACGGACCGTTCACTTCCCCGGCAATCGCGACCTGACGGGCCAGTTCGTCAAAGTCCGCGCGAAAAAAGGCCATCTCTGGGGTTTTCACGCCGAACTGGTTTAGCAGACAGGCAAACTGTCAATAATAGAGTGGATGAGCGGACGGCAAAGATTGCCGCCCGCTCATTTCGTATCTTGTGGAGATAGTTCGACCTATGCATAACTGGGACCTAACGCCGGAAGAGGCGGTCGCTCTGCAGAAGCAGCTTTCGGCAAAAGTCAGCCTGACCAATGAATTTGATCCGGAAGGGGTTCGCTTCATCGCCGGGATCGATGCCTCGTACCGAAAGCCGAACGAGGGAGAGACCGGGGAAGGGATGTCGTACGCGGCAGTCGTGGTGCTTTCGTTTCCGGCCCTGGAAGTGGTGGACAGAGCAACGGCGACCGCCCCGACCGTGTTTCCCTATGTGCCCGGACTGCTCTCCTTCCGGGAGACGCCGCCAGTCCTTGAGGCCCTGGCGAAGCTCACCGTCAAGCCTGATCTGCTGATGCTGGACGGTCAGGGCATTGCCCATCCGCGCCGCTTTGGTATCGCCTGCCATGTCGGGGTGCTGACCGACACGCCATCGATCGGTGTCGCGAAGTCGGTCCTGACCGGGCGCTACGAGAACCTGGGCGATCAGCCCGGCGATACAGCTCCCTTGGTCTACCGAGGAGAAACTATCGGTACGGCGCTCCGAAGCAAGCTTCGCACCAATGCCCTGATCCTCTCCCCCGGCCACAAGATAGATCTGCCGACCAGCGTTCAGATGGTGCAGGCATGCCTGCGTGGGTACCGCCTGCCGGAAACAACACGGCAGGCGCATAACCTCGCGGGTGAAACGGGCAAGCCTGCTCAACAAGTTCAGTAATCGTAGGGATCGAAGCCATACTGGTCGTGATCCGACAGCAGCAGTTTGCTGCGCTTCGTGGGGTCTGTCAGGAGCCAGGTGGCGATCTGCGCCATAGTCTCGTTTCTGATCTCAGAATTCCCTTTCGCCTGTTTCTCCGGCAGCATCTCAGCGATAGATACCGCGCGGTCCACATTGAAAAAGAGCCACCCCATCGCCAGAGACTGCCGATAATTGCCGTACTCATCCTTCTTTATTGCATCAGCCGACAGCAGGTACGGCGCGGCGAGCGCCAGAAGCAGGCGGCTCTCACCGGGTGCGAACTCATAGTATTCGCCCGCCAATTTTACGAGGCTGTAGTACCAGAACGTGTCCGCACCGGCATCTCGATCCAGAAGTCTCTGCTTCGCGCGGCTGAACAGCTTCTTACCCAGAGCCGGGCTGCTCTGCCAGGCGAGGGCCGCTATCTTTGCCAGAACTTCCGGATTGTAGGACGCCTCCTGCAGACTCGCGGCACGCTCATAGAGGCGGGTCGCTTTTTCCAGGTCAGGCTGATGCCGCGCTGTCAGGGCAAGCGCCGCGGACTGATAAGAATTTCCCTGCAGCTGCTCCGCAATCTTCAAAGCCGCACCAGGGTCCTGTGGTGCTAGCGCCCTAACTAACTCCAGCAGCGCACCGCCATCCCTGGTTTCTCGGACAGGCAGTGTGGTGTCCGCCTCCATCTCCGCAAGCAGCTTTTGTGCCGCACGGGCATTGATTCGCGCCAGCATCCGAATACTTATCCAGTACAGGTCCACCCTGGACTTCGCCTCTACTTTTGTCAGGAGATACCGAATCATCGGCAATCCCCCATTGAACGCTTCATATGCCACCACGCTGATATACGGCTTGGACGGGTCCGCTTTCGCCGCGGCGATCGCTTTATCCAGCCAGGACCGGGACTCCTCGGGCATCCCCAGCATACCTGCGAGAACCGCCATCTGCGTGATACGACGTACCACCCAGTGCTCGCTGCCGGTCAAAGTGAGTACCTGCATGTCCTGATATACCTGTTTTGCCCGAGCCAGCTTCTCCGGTCCCGGAGGTGTATCAAGAACAACCTCATACGCGGCGCTGGCACGAACCGCAGTGACCCCGATATCCTTCAGCGCGGGTATAGCCCAGTCCTTAATGCGGGCGGGGTTATGCTTCGCTGTCACCCGGATCATCTGTGCCAGTGTCTGATCGTCTACCGGATTTGTCCCCTCCGGTTTCGCCAGCGCCAGTGCCAGCGGAAAGTCGAGCGGTGCAATGGCGTAGGGAGGCTCGTCCGCAGTGAAATAATCACCGCGCGCGTTCTGCCGCTTTGCCGCGAGCGAACGCTTTTTTATTCCCCAGAGAATCGCGACCGCACGGGCACGATCCTCGGCGGCATTACTTTGCGCTTTCTTGACCGGAGCAAGATGTATCACCACAGCGCCTGTTGTACGACTCACGGAGACCGCCCCAAAAAGAGCCCCGCGCGCCGCCAGAACCTGGCTGCTTTCCGGAACACCTGCCAGGGCAAAACTCCCGGTGGCAGTGGTGCGCGTCTCTCCCGGCCCGGTCTCGGCATCCGGCACCGCAACAATCGCGTCGGCGACGGGCTTTCCGGCGGCATCAACGACCCGTCCTTTCAGAGTGCGCCCCGCATCCAGAGCGCTCAGCACGGTATCCGCGATAACGAACCGGTCTTCCTGCCGCGTCACGGTCCCACCGGACGCGACTTTGTATCCGGGCTTGTTGAACTTCAGTTCGATATCGGGGTTTTCAGGACGAATTGCAGGAAGCGTGAAGCGCCCCTGATTATCGGTGCGTCGCTCTTCAGAGTGGAACCAGTAGCCGCCGCCTCCCATACTCATCTTTGTCTGCGCCTGAATCGTCAGTCCGACGACCGGCTTGCCATCAGAGGTGACTACTCGTCCTGTTGCGGGAGCGGGCCTGAATGGCTTTACCTTCAGAACCACGGGCGGAGGGGCGTCTTTCAGGGACAGGGAGACTTCATTTCCCGCGAATACTTCGTAATCGTTCCCCCCGACAAGTCGAAGATTACCCGGTCGGATACCCTTTAGGGTCCATCGTCCCTCGGAGTCAGTCGTGGCCTTAGGTGGGTTTCCCTGCTCCATGACGGTAATATCAACACCGGAAACGGGATTTCCGCTGGCATCCTGCGCGACACCGGAGAGTGTGAGGGCGCGCGCCAGACGGAACGAGAATGGAACCGTCTCCCCATCCTTGATAGTCACGAGAACAGCATTCTCCTCACCCGTCTCCGTGCTGCTCAGGTAACCTTCGAGCTCCGATGTAATAAGACGGTGCTTCCCCGGCGGCAGACGCAGCGCGAACCTGCCATCCGGTCCACTGCTGCTAATGACGTCACCATAGGCTCCCATAGAATCCATCACAGATACCGTCACGCCTGAAAGCGGCTTTCCATCAACGGCATCTGTGACGCTTCCCTCCACCAGGCCTCCCTGCAACAATACCAGATTCGGCACAGTTGTCTCTTTGCCCGCGGTGATGGATACCTGGCGCAGAGGAGCGGCAACCTCTTCCGACGGTTTTGTCGCGCCGCTTACCAAACGCATTGGTGCATTCACCCAGACGGTGAAAGCACCGGTGGGAAGACCCGCAATTCGGTAGCTGCCGTCCGCTGCGGTTCGGGCACTTCCCGTCCCCTGGCCATAGTTCTCCGGACGCGCGGAGACGTTTATTCCCGCGCGGGGCTTACCATCGCTGCCTACGACTTTGCCCACCAGTACGGCGGCAGGCAGAGCCACGAGCGGTTTGGGATTCGCGGCACCGACAGGTATCTCTGAGGCAACCTGAACGTATTTTGGGTCCGCCAGGGCAACATTTGCATGAACCGCGGTCGCGGGGATATCCGCCATCGTCCAGACGCCTTTTGCATCTGTCTTCGCCGTGATTTTCAGATCCAGGCCGAAATCGTCTCGCAGCCACAGGTAGTTCGACCCACTGCCCCGCGAGCCTCCAAGGTAAACAGACCAGAGGCGAACCTCGACACCGGCCACGGGTTCACCCGCCGAATCGACTACTTTCCCCCGAACAGCGATCCCTTTTTCAAGCCGGATGGTATTGCCTTCTCCGGAATTGAGGGTAAGCATCGCCTGCGCCAAACCAAAACCAGGGGCGGCAGCATAGACTATGGCGACCGCAGGGTTCTTCTCCTTCTGGTTCGGGAAGGGGGAAACGTCCAGCGAGAACGCGCCCGATACGTCACTGATCAGCGTTTTCGAGTCCAGACGGCCTGCAGCGGTGGGCGAGTAGAAGTTCGCGAAGATTTTCGCCCCTGCGACCGGCTTGCCGTCCGGGCCGACTACCTTACCGGTGACGGTGTCGGCATAAGCAGACACGGACCAAACGGAAGAGAGGCAGAGGGTGGCTGTGGTCAACCACGGGCGGAAGGGTGCCATAAACGTGAAACCTCCTGGGGAACAGCAGCGGCGTGTGTGCCGACATTGTACTCAGGAGGTTTCCATTTGGCAAGCAGGGTAGTGCGGGGTGATGTTAACGCGGAATACTCAGCCGAGCGGAGAGCCAGGAGGTCGCTTCGGCAAGGCTCTCACTGGAGACTTCATGGGCCATCGGGTACTCGTGATAGGTGAAATCGAGGGGCAGCGTGGACAGTTTTTCCTTGATCTCTCGACCGCTCGCAATGGGCAGCACCTGGTCATAGAGGCCATGCGTGGCAAGGATCGGCAGACCGCGCAGGCGGTCGTCGGGAGCGCTCTCTTCCCAGGCCTGCGGCATCAGGCGTCCGCTCATCAGCACCGCCCCGGCAATCGCTTCCGGATGCGTCAGCGCAACATACAGGCTCATGATCGCTCCCTGAGAAAACCCGCCCAAATAGATGCGCCGGGGGTCTGCGCCATAGGCTTCCGCCGCCTCGCCCAGGAACCGGACGATCTTGTCCCGGCTTGCTACGGCAACGGTCTCATCCGCCGTTATCCCCTCAGGCGTGAACGTGACGGGGTACCAGGCGGCACCTCCGCTCTGGTCGTGGATCAGAGGGCCGCGTGCGGAAACCACGACCAAACGCGGGTCAAGATACGGGGCAAGACCAAATAGGTCATGCTCGCTGCTGCCCACCCCATGCAGGAGCACGAGGAGCGGCGGCTTATCTCCCGCGGGGGGTGCAGACTGCGCCCCCCGCACAAGATGACGAAGCGATAAGGGCTTGGGTAAAATTGGTTCAGGCATAGTGGCGATTATTTACCCCGCCGCCGGAATAATCTCCCCTCGATATCCGCGATGGCGAGTCGACCGGGGCCCGTAAGAACCAGCGTCAGCGCAATGGCTCCCAGTGTTAAGGCATATTCATAACCCTCCGGAAGGAAAAAGCCGCCTTTAAGGTGCACGCGGAATACCGCCACCAGCATGGTGATAAGCAGGCCAAGGGACGCCAGCCGTGACAGCAGACCGACCAGCACGGCAAGTCCTCCGAAGAATTCCGTAAAGGCAGCCATAAACGCAAGAGGGGCCGGGATTCCGCCCTGAGCCATGCCCGCTATCGTCGCCTCAAGCCCTTTTCCGCCGAACCAGCCGAACATTTTCTGTCCGCCATGGGCGATGAAAACGGCGGCGAGCGCGAGTCGAAGAACCAGCAGTCCAAGGTCTGTCGCTGTAATACCTCCACCCGCTAGCGACGCTGAAGCAGGTCGGTCGGTTGTCACACTCATCATTATCCCTCCGTGATACAATTATTGCAGCAGAGAATATTTTTCACTGCCATTGCTTTTAGAACACCAAATACAGCGAATTAGTTTCACTGCATTTTAGAGTTTGAGGTGATAGATGGTACCCACGGAAACAGCGGCCCGAATACAGGGAGAGTCAGGGGAATGTGACTCAGTGCCGGATTCTCCCGTTCCCCAGCCGCAGCAGGATGAGCTGTTTTGTCCCATCAACGGTGCGCTGGACCTGCTGACGGCGCGCTGGACCCTGCACATCGTTCGCGCCCTGCTCAGTGGCCCGTGTCGCTTTAACGAGATTGCTCAGGCGTATGGCATTAACGCGCACACACTGCGGGAGCGCCTGCGCTCTCTCGAAAATGAGGGTGTGGTAACGCGAACCGTCATCAGCGCGATGCCCCCCAATGTCGAGTATGCACTCACAGAGAAGGGGCTTGCCCTGAACCGCGTCTTCGAGGAGCTTGCCGAGTGGGGGCGCGTCTGGGTCAAGCCGCCGCAGAATCCTTAGCTCCACTTTTACGACCGTCCCCGTTCGCTACCAGGCTAGTGTCCGGGGGAAATATTCCGCAATCAGGTCTTCGTAGTACGGTCGAAGCGCCTTTACATCCGGTTTAACGGGCGTCTTGGAGTATAGATCATACGGATTGAAGTCCCGTACCGCGCTGAAAAGCTTCCTGTCCTTGTCGTTCATCAGATAGCCATAAGCGCCTTCTTTGTGCGCGGCATAGAACGAATGGTAGCGGATCATATAGAGCGCTTCATCGGGCAGATGGTCTCGGACCACATGGTAGAGGTACTCGTCGTGCCCCCAGGTCAGATCGACCGTATCCAGCCCGGCATTCTCCGTATAGACACCGCACGGCGTCTGGTATTCCGCTACTTTGTAATCCGGATTATCCACGAAGAACTCGGGAAAGACTACCTTGTCGCTGTACCGGCACCCGACCGGGAATGTGTCTCCGACAACCGCCCACTGCGGTTCTCCCCACAGACAGAGGATCTTGCCCAGATCGTGGATAAGACCGGTCAGAATGAACCAGCGCGGGTGACCATCGGCGCGGATCGCCTCTGATGTCTGCAGCAGATGCTCGATCTGGGTCAGGTCCGTATCCGGATCGCTGTCATCGACTAGAGTGTTGAGGTATTCCATCGCTTCCCAGATTCCCATTTGGCGGTGGTTCAGCGAGAGATACTCTGCCTTCTTCGCCTTCACAAAGTCACGGGTCTGGTAACGGTGGTTCAGACGGTAGAACTCTTTGACGCTGGGCCGGGCTTCGGCGCGATAATCACGGTAGGTATGTGCACCCTCAGCCACCGCAGTATTCCCGGCTGCCTCATTTGCCGCCGCTTCCCCTTCAGGATAGCGCTGCTGCAAAAACTCTTCCCACTCGTCCAGATCGTGTAACGGCTCTTTTTTATCCATCGTGCTGCCTTCCCTTGCCTTTCGCATCCACATTGGCGCGATGCGTCTGCTTCCTGGATTATACTCTCACTTTTGCAGCTTCTGTCGCTGGTAGTGCGCCGCGGCTTTGGCGCGGTTACCACAGGCAGACATACGACACCAGCGGCGCTTGTGGTACTTGGTGGTGTCGTAGAAGAACAGAATGCACTGCGGATTTTCACACTGGCGTACCAGGGTAGGTTCGCCATTACAGAGCAGGTCAGACGCATCCTGGGCAATCGGCGATAGGAGAGAGATGAATCCTCGACCCTCGTTCACGAACCGCTCCGTGTAGGTACCCGTTGCTTTCTCCTGTACGACCTGCCGCACACCACGATTCTGAGCAAGGACCCTATTTATTGTCTCGAGAGCTGCCTGGGGAACCGCAGCAGCTTCTGATAATGATTCCGCAAGAGTGCGCAGAGCCATTCGCAGGTCAAGCGCTGTCTCCAGAGCCTCTTCCCGCTCCAATTGGCGGAAATTGGCGGGGAGTTCAGATGTGAGCAGTCCGGCCGCGGTCAGCCAGTCGCTCATTGCGTCCCAATCAGGCGTCAGATCTGCCCTGAGCCCTTCCTGCATTATCTCCGTATTGACAAAGTCAAGGCAGAGTCGTCCACTAACAAACAAAAACCTGCTGTCGTCCAAAATATCGAGATTCGATTCCACTATCTTATACTAACCTTCAAAATCACTCTTGACAAGTTAATAACAATCAGGTACAACTTCACCACTAACTATTAAATTGTATTTTTAAAGGTTATATAGAAAGAGTCGTATCAGATGCAGACAGCAGTCGTTCCCACTCTGAGCCCTGAACTGAAGACCGGGCACGTTGGAATCAACGTCAGTGACATAAAACGCTCGCTCCCTTTTTATCGGGACGTGTTCGGGTTCACGGTCGTACAGGAGTCAAACGAACCGGGACACGAATTCGCCTTTCTGGGAGATTGCAAAACACTTTTCCTGACCCTCTGGCAGCAGAGTGAAGGCCGGTTCGACACGCATGCTCCCGGTCTGCACCACCTCTCTTTTCAGGTACCGAACATCGAGGAAGTCCAGGAAGCGAAACGCCGACTGCAGGCGCTGGGAGCCCGTATCTACCACGATGGCATCGTGCCGCACGCCGAAGGGGCGCAGTC
>JAZKEA010000396.1:16967-17914 GCA_040387315.1 Armatimonadota bacterium
AGTCCGGCGGGCTCTTTTTCGAGGACCCGGATGGCACCCGGCTCGAGATTTACGCGCCGAGCGGTGTTGAGGGCACAGTCCCTACCTCCGGGGCTCCCACTTGTGGATTTTTCTGAGAGGAGCGCCCATGCCTGCCACAGCGGACCGAGAATTCGATAGCTTCTGGATGGAGCGATGCTTCCAGCTTGCCGAAGCCGCCGGAGCCTCCGGGGACGCTCCGGTCGGCGCGGTTCTGGTACGGAAGGCAGATAACCGCGAGATTGCGGCTGCCAAGGAGTCGGCAGTGCGTGACAGCGACATCACAGGCCATGCGGAGGTTACGGTGCTGCGTCTCGCGGTCGCGACACTGGCCACGAACAACCTATCCGACTACACCCTGTACACAACAACGGAACCGTGCTGGATGTGCTCCTATCTTCTGCGAGAACTGCACGTTGCTCGGATCGTGATCGGAAAGCCGCTTTTTGACATTGGCGGTGCCTCTTCCGTCTATCCCATCCTGCGGGACAGGACAGTGTCCGAGTGGGGACCGCCGCCCGAGATTATCTTCTTTGAGGAGAACTGATGAGTGTATTTCATGAGGGCGAGATTGCGGTGCAGACCCGCGCAGGGGTCAGGCATCAGTCCGAACGAGTCGGGAACGGTATCCACGCCGAAATTCCGGAAGCGGCGCAGGATTTTCTGGACCGGGCTTCGCGCATTCGGTGGACGAACGCACCGTTTATCTTGCCGCACTTCCAGCCGCAGGTGATCCTCTGCAGTCGATACTGACGGGCAAGACCCGCACCCCAATCGGCCTGCTCGCCCTGGAACCGGCGACACGCCGCCGCATGCGGCTAAATGGGGACGCCGAACTGGTGGAGGGTGGGCTTCTGCTTCACGCCCGGCAGGTGTACGCCAATTGCCCCAAGTATATTCAGCGCAGAAGTCTTGCTGAGAGTGTGCGA
>JAZKEA010000397.1:0-4175 GCA_040387315.1 Armatimonadota bacterium
TGGCGCTGGGGCGCGGATGACCATCGGCAAAGCTGGGGAGTTAACCAAATCTCAGGGATTGTGGACCAGACGCCGCCCGAAGCACGGCAGAAAAACGAGATGCTGATCTTCGCCTTCGATCAGAACGGCCCCCCGAACGAGGGCATCATCTCGGGTAGTGATTCTGGCGGGGCGGTCTTTGTTCAGGACACGGACCGAGTCTGGAAACTGGCGGGGATTATCTACGGGGTCGATGGCACCCCGTTCAGCGCATCCCCGGAGGACAAAAAGGCCGCTTCGGCGGCTCTGTTCGATGCGCGCGGCCTGTATGAGAAGGTCCGGCAGACGGGCGAGATGCACTACCACGACCCCCTTCGTCCCAACCCGGAGCCGACCACGGGAGGGGCAACGCGGATTTCGTCGAGCCTTCCCTTTCTCCGAAGCGTTGTGCCCGACCTGAATCCCTTCCCCCTCCGCCCGGTTCTTATCGCTGTCGGAGCCGGGGCGCTCACCCTTGTACCGGTCCTGTTAATTCGGAGGCAGGTTCTGCGTCGCAGGCGAAGGAGAAGGCCGACCCGCTAGTGGCGCAGGTACTTATCCGTGATGGCGCTGCCGATGTCGGAGCAGCGTACCTGAATTCCCTCAAGGAACTCATGCAGGCCCTCCGCACGAATATCGGCGATTGTGAGGAAGGAAAGATCGGCATGGAGACGACCCGCAAGCCTTTCGGCATCGCTTGCGTAACGCCTCCCCGAAGATCCGGAAACGGACCGCAGACAGCGCTCGACCTGGCTTATGGAGTGGTGCACGGACGATGGGTATTCCCAGTCCAGGACCAGAAACGAAAGTACGTTGTCCGGTGTAATACCGCCACGGTAGGTTTTACGGAATGCCTCGAAGGCCGATGCGGACTTCAAACAGGCGATCCAGCCGTGGGTGTCCAGGTGTTCTCCTTCGTCCAGCACGTAGTCTCCCCCGGTCAGCTCCCGCACCAGAACATCCGTCAGCCGACTCATCTGGTCGGCTCGCTCCAGGAACATTCCGGCCTTCAGGAAGAACCAGGCATCCCCAATCAGCATCGTCCGCTCGGCAAGCCCGTAGAACAGATGACAGCGGTTGCGGATATCGACAAGGAACTGATGCGGCGCGGATGCCAGGACTTTGTCCACATCCCAGTTCATCAGCTCCAGGAACGCGCGGTTGACGACCTCCCACATCTCTGAGGACAGGACTTCACGGACGCCCTGTGCGTTCGCCCGCGCGGCCCGGATGCAGGAAACAACGGAGTCAGGCTGGTCAGGATCGAAGATCATGAACTGGATCAGTTCTCTCTCAGATACCGCGCCGTAGCGTGCCTGAAAAATGAGATCATCCCCGGTAATCTCCAGAATCGAATTCCACAAAGATTCCGGGTTGACCAGGGGGGATTCCAGAGCGGCATGGTATTGAACATCGACGATTCGGGCAGTTGCTTCCGCCCGCTCCAGGTAGCGTCCCATCCAGAACAACGAATCGGCTTCTCGACTTAACATAGGTATCTTTCGGGCTTCCCGGTCTCTACGAGTGCATCCCGCCCTGAACCTGGCTCGCAGCCTGGTTTGGCACGGGTTGGGTGGCCGACTCAGGCTCGCCTGTGTCCGAAGGGGTCGTTTCCTCTGTCTCGCCCAGGGACTGACGCATGCCCCCCATCTCCTGCGACATTCCGCCGCCGCCGAGCGACTGGGTCATGCTGCCCATCGTCTGGCGCATCGGGTTGCGCGGTCCCTTACCCAGGACCCAGGTATCCTTGGAGCCGCCGCCTTGTGAGGAGTTGACGACGTAGGAGCCCTCTTTCAAAGCGACACGGGTAAGACCGCCCGGAATGATAGTGACACCATTCGGACCACTCAGGATGTAGGGTCGCAGATCCACTCTGCGTGGCACGATCCCCTCCCCGACCACGAAGCACGGGGCGGTAGAAAGCTCCACGATCGGCTGGGCTAAAAAGTTACGCGGCTCCGCCTTGATCTTCTCGGCGAACTTTGCCCGCTCGGCCTCCGTGGACTGCGGACCGATAAGCATCCCGTAGCCGCCGGACTCGTTCGCGGATTTTACGACCAGCTTGTCGAGGTTACTGAGGATATGATCACGCGCCTTGTCCTCCCACGCGCAATAGGTGGGGATATTGGGCAGGATCGCATCCTGGTCAAGATAGTAACGGATGATCTCCGGGACATACTTGTAGATGACTTTATCGTCGGCAACACCCGTACCGACGGTGTTCGCGAGGGCGACATTACCCGCAGCGTAGGCGCGCATCAGGCCGGGAACTCCCAGCGCCGATTCCGCCCGAAATACCTCCGGGTCCAGAAAGTCGTCGTCGATACGTCGGTAGATGACATCT
The DNA here is from genome assembly GCA_040387315.1 of Armatimonadota bacterium. Lineage (GTDB taxonomy): Bacteria > Armatimonadota > Armatimonadia > Armatimonadales > Armatimonadaceae > JACMJB01. The sequence continues at coordinate 2,363 of JAZKEA010000397.1, forward strand.
ACCCGCTGCGCCCCGTGCGTCGTCTTCGTGTAGACGCAGTTGTCCGACTCCACGAAAAGGTCCCGGCCCTGAACCAGTTCGATCCCCATCTGCTGCGCCAGAAAGGCATGCTCAAAGTAGGCGGAGTTGTACACACCAGGCGTGAGCAGCACCACCGTGCACTGGGGACGCTGAGAGAGCGCCCGCAGGTTGCCGAGCAGAACGCTCGTATAGTGGTCAACCGGGCGTACCTGCTGCGCGGAAAAAAGCTGTGGGAAGACACGCGCCAGAATCTGGCGATTCTCCAGAACATAGGAGACCCCGGACGGTGTCCGCAGATTGTCCTCAAGCACACACCAGGTGCCGTTATTATCGCGAATCAGGTCCGTGCCGCAGATATGGACATGGATTCCCTTGGGGACTTTACAGCCGATAAAAGCGTGACGATAATGTTCCGCCGTTTCGATCAACTCGCGCGGAATAATCCCATCCTTAAGGATCTTGGGGTCTTCGCTGTAAAGGTCGTGCAGGAACAGGTTCAGCGCATTGATTCGCTGTGTCAGTCCGCGCTCGATGTGTTCCCATTCGTCTGCGGGAACGATCCGGGGAATCAAGTCCACGGGAAACGTCCGCTCGACACCGAGCGCGTCACCGTACACTGTAAAAGTAATTCCCTGATTCATCAGGGTAGCGTCAGCGATACTGACGCGTCTCTTGAACTCTTCGTCGGAGAGATTCCTGACCCGGTCGTAGAGAGCGCGGTAATGCGGGCGCGCTGTCAGCGCACCGGTTTCCGAAAACATCTCATCGAAAGCGGCCTGGTATCCTCCGCGTTCAAGACCACCGGGGTACGCGGCGAACAAGCTCATAAAAGGGCGGGGCACTCCTTAAGAAGGATGCGGCAGCGATGACGCGATGGTGTCAGAACTGGAAACTTATAAGGATGAAGGCGGCATCTTCGCCGGAACCCCCGGATGACCAGTGGTATCAGGGATAGGGCATTATACGCCGCGGCATCGAGTCACGTCAAGCACGGCACCCATATCAAACGGTAATGGCTCCGCCATTAGAAACGTCAGGTATACTGAACGAAATAATTACTGTCGCCCATGGTGCCCAGTGCCCAAACGCACCTGACTACGATTACAAGGAAGATTAGCATGAACTTCAACCCCGTGGTTCGTCGGCGTATTGCCCTCGTCTCTGCGTTCTCTGCAGCGCTCGTCGCCACCGTCTACGCCGCCTCGGAACATGATCGCGCTGACTCCATGGAATGCCGCGCCGAAGCCCTGGAGATGGATATCGCGCAAGTGGCCCAGTCAACACCGTCAGTCACGTCCACGTCAGCAGCCGATGAAAGCCCTGTTCCGAAGATCCGACAGGCGGCGCGTGACTATATCCAGGAGAAAAAACCCGGTGCAAAAGTAGAAGGTGTCTTCACCCTGGTTCTGGGACGTGACAACAGCCTGGCGATTGCGGGCGCGGATACGACCATAGACGGACAGCGCCGCACCATAGATGTCCTAGTACGGCTTTATGCCCGAAAAAACGGAGGGACGTACTGGCGCGCCGAGTCCCTTGGACAGGAGCGGGCCGCCGCCCTGATGGATAAGTCTCGCTTCGCCAACGGGGCGGATGGCTCCCTTGAGAGTTTTCCCGGCGGTGTCGGTGCTCCCGAGTAGCGTCTCCACCTGCTTCCCCATAGAAAAAGCCGACCCCTGCCGGGGATCGGCTTTTCTTTTTTCTGCAGTACTGGCTTATATAGCGGCGTGTATAGCGGGTCTCTTGGCGGGGTCCGCTTCCGCTCGCCGCAGGATCTCGTGCACGACCGGAG
>JAZKEA010000398.1:0-8535 GCA_040387315.1 Armatimonadota bacterium
TATTTTGGTCTTCCCAATCGGGGACAGAACTATCGGACATTTCTTAAACGAGTCGCAGAAGAAAAGGTAGACACGTCGCATTTTCTGGGACGCAGTATCTTGACCCGAGGCAAGAGACCGCTTTCCGAAGTATTGGCGGAGGGCATCTCTGTACAATCGTGGGGTCTGAAGCGGCGTCTGCTGACCGCTGGCCTCTTAAAAGAAGAGTGCCAGGAATGTGGGCTTGGTCCCGAGTGGAACAGCAAGCGATTATATCTACATCTCGACCACATCAACGGCAGTCACACGGACAATCGAATCGAGAATCTGCGCCTGCTCTGCCCCAACTGTCATTCACAAACCGAGAACTACGCAGGAAGAAAGTCCTACGAGGGCAGACAGAACCGCGCCAGACGGATTTGCTGCCCTTCGTGCGGTGAACTGAAACCAGAAAATGGGATCGGAAGAGTTTGCGCACACTGTTCCGCAGTTCGGCAGCGAAAAACGGAACGTCCCACCGAAACCGTCCTGCGGCAGCAGGTAGAAACGGCGGGATATACTGGAACAGGGCGCATCTACGGAGTTTCGGATAACACAATCCGAAAATGGTTGCGATACAGCAAAACCCAGGATAAAACTTAAATCAGCAGGACGTTCCGAGGTCGTTCAACGGCAGGACAGAGGTTTTTGGTGCCTCTTATCGGGGTTCGAATCCCTGCCTCGGAGTTCAGTAAGCAAAAAACCGCGCCAAGGCGCGGTTTTTTGCAGTTTTAGGGCACGTCATACAGTCTGACAGGAGGGGCAGGTGCCGTATAGCTCCAGCTGGTGCCGCTCCACCTTGAAGCCGCTTTCCGCCTCCAAGCGCGCTGCGAGGGTTTGGGCGATATCGCAGCCATGAAAATCCTCGATTTTGCCGCACTGCCTGCAAACAAGATGGTGGTGATGAGGCCCCGCCTGTGGCTCCTCACGCTCGTAACGATAGTAGCCCTGCCCGAATTCAACACGGCGCGCTAGCCCCAGATCGACAAGAAGATTCGCGAAGCGATAGACCGTAACCAGGTTTATCTCCTCGTCACTGCCGCTCTCCTCCACCGACGTGTCGTTGACGGCGGCATGCATCTCCTGGATCGAAAGCGGCTCCCGACCACTGGCAAGCAGTTTTACAAGTGCACGGCGAGGTCCGGTGAGACGGTATCCCTGTTCTTTCAGTGCGGATAAGATGCGGTCGTATTCGGAATCGGTCGGCATGATAATTAGTATATCGCCGGGGGGTCCGCTCCGCTTTCAGCACGAAGAGATCCGCCCCCTGCAGTGCGGCTGTCCCGGTAATTTTGGGACCGGGTCCCCTCTTCCCTGGGTCTTGACGGTGTCATGCCCCCTCGGTATCCTTGAGGTGAACCCCCGCAGGAAACAAAGAGGACAAACAACGCGATGCTGTATAGGATCACCTGGCCCCTGATGAAGTTATTTTTGCGCATCACGTTTGCTGTTCTGGGAGGCTTTCGTCGGAACGGTCATAAGAACGTCCCGAAAACAGGTGGCGTGCTGCTCTGTCCGAACCATTTCAGTGATGCCGACCCCGCCGCGGTTGCCGTTGCCTTGCCCCGAACCGCCTGGTTTATGGCCAAAGCGGAGCTGTTCGATGTCCCAATACTCGGCGTTTTGATACGGTTATGGCATGGCTTCCCGGTGAAGCGAGATAGTGCGGACCGCTCCGCGCTGCGCCGCGCCGAGGAACTGCTGAAAGCCGGGGAGGCCGTGGTTATCTTTCCGGAGGGCGGCGGCAATAGCGAGGAAACGCTGCAGCCTCTGCATCCTGGGGCGCTTATGGTAGCTCTGAGGGCGAAGGTGCCAGTTATCCCGGTAGCCCTGGTAAATACAGGCAAGATGTGGACCTATGGAGCCCCCCTGCCACACCGAAGCGGCGTTCCGGTCTCGGTCGTGTTCGGGCCGCCTCTGGATTTGTCGGATCTTGAGGGGAAGCGTGGGGCGATTGAGAAAGCCACGGCACGTTTGACCGAAACGCTGGCGGAGATGCTGGGCCAGCCGGTTCCTGCCGGAAAGCCGAAGCGGCGCGACGAGGAAAAGGATGGGGACGAAGGTACTGCGGACGCGCCACAGAAAAGCTGATGGGCCGCGTCAAGCGCGGCCCAAGCCGAGCTTCAGACGCCGAAATCCTGGGGCTTTTCGATGTTCAAATCGGAATCCGGCGACGCCGGAACCGCCGTCTCGCGCGTCTTCATGATGACCTTCGCGAGCGCCTCTGAAAGCTGCTTTGCCGTCACCACCTTGCCGCCGTCCGCAGCAAGTGGGGTATTAGCGGGAAGGTAACCTGCCGCGACGAGCGACTTTACCGCTTCGGCTCCACTCTTCGGTTCGCCCTTGATCGGGAGCTTACCTTTGGGCTGTTTGTTAGCACGCTCCACATACTGCACAAAACGGTAAAGAGTGACCGCAAGCTCGTAGCGAGTCACCGGCTTCTCGCCGTTGTACCCACTTGCTTTCGCGGGCGTCTGCGCAGCAGCGAAAGGTGCGGACGGGTAGCCCTTGATGATGCCGACCGCTGTCAGCTTGTCAACGCTTTGCGCGGCCCAATGGTTCGCGGGGACATCCCGAAAGCGGGTGGACTGCGCAACAGAGACCACAGCTGCGGAAGCAATGACGGCGCAGATAGCCAAACCGGCAGCAATGGGAACGACTCGTGGGCCAAGATTTCGGGTATTCATTTTGTTTTCCTCGTCGAGCGGGCAGCTCAGTGTCAAATTTAGAAAGCGTTAAGGTACGCGGGTTTTACCCGTAAACAGGGGTCAGGCTGTCGGTCTCTCGGATCGTCGGCCATTCTTCCAGGGCGCGACCGGTGCCGATCGCGACACAGGAGAGGGGGTCCTCCGCAACCTGAACCGAAATCCCCGTTGCAAGTGACAGCAGTCGGTCAAAGCCGCGCAGCAGCGCACCACCGCCCGTGAGCGTGATGCCACGCTCGATAACGTCGGACGACAGCTCCGGCGGGGTAAGTTCAAGCACCCCTTTTACGCGCACAACGATCTGTGACACAGGTTCGGCCAGGGCTTCGCGAATCTCCTGACTGGAGACGGAAATCGTCTTCGGAAGGCCGGCTACCAGGTCACGTCCCCGCACTTCCATCTCGCTATCTTCCTCCAGTGGAAACGCAGACCCAATTTTGATCTTGATCTCTTCCGCGGTACGGTCGCCAATCATCAAATTGTAGCTGTTTTTGATGTGGCGGACAATGACCTCATCTATCTTGTTACCACCGACGCGGAGGGACCGTGAGAGGACAATACCGCTAAGGGAAATGACCGCGATATCGGTCGTCCCGCCGCCAATATCCACGACCATGTTGCCACCCGGTGTGCTGATAGGCAGCCCGGCTCCGATGGCGGCGGCCATTGTCTCCTCGATAGTACGTGCCTCGCCTGCTCCGGCCGAAAGCGCGGCCTGAAGCACGGCACGCTTTTCTACACTGGTGACGCCTGCCGGGACGCAGATGAGAACGCGGGGCTTGAAGGGACGGTGCTTACCGCAGACTTTGGCAATCAGATGGGAAAGCATCTTTTCGGTGGTGGAGTAATCGGCAATGACACCGTCGATCATGGGCCGGATAGCGACAATATTACCGGGGGTTCGCCCGAGCATCAGGCGCGCCTCTTCACCGACGGCCTTTACTTTTTTGGTGTGCTTGTCGATTGCGACAACGGAAGGCTCGCGTAAAACTATGCCCTGACCGCGTTTATAGACCAGAATATTCGCGGTACCAAGATCAATCCCGAGTTCCGGTATCAAGCGGAGCATACGTCAGGCAGCCTTCCTTTGGGAGGTTATTCGCCGCCCGAGTTCGTCTTCGCGCCACACCTGCGCGCCGATCTTTTGAAGCTTTTCGGTCAATCCTTCGTAACCACGGTCCAGATGCTCAATGTGTGAGATTCGGGTCTGGCCCTCCGCGGCAAGAGCGGCGACCACAAGCGCGGCGCCCGCGCGCAGGTCGCTCGCCTCGACATCCGCCCCGGTCAGACGGGTGGTTCCCGTGATGACTGCGGTACGCCCATCAACCTGAGAGACGACGCCCATTCGGGCGAGTTCTGTAAGATAGCGGAAGCGGCTTTCGTAAACCTGGTCCGTAATTACAGAGGTCCCATCGGCTTTTGACAGGTATGCTGTGAACGCCTGCTGCATATCTGTGGGAAATCCCGGATGCGGGAGGGCGGTAATGCGGGTGGGCGTGGGACGGTTCTCGGGCCCGATGCAGCGTATACCGTCTTCGTGCTCTTCGATCTGCATTCCCGCTTCGATCATCTTGAGTGTCACGGGACGCAGGTGAGACGCATTTGCGCCTCGGAGAAAAAGATCACCTCCGGTAATGCCCGCCATAAGACCGTAGGTACCAGCTTCCATACGGTCCGAGATTACCGAGTAGTTCACCCCGTGAAGGCTGTCAACGCCCTGAACGGTAAGGACGCCGGTACCGTGCCCGGAGATGTTCGCCCCCATCGCGTTCAGGAAGTTGCCCAGATCCTCGACATCCGGTTCCTGGGCGGCGTTCTCGATCACTGTCGTCCCGTGTGCGAGCGATGCAGCCATCATAATATTCATCGTCGCCCCGACAGAGGCGAAATCGAGATAAACCGATGCCCCCTTCAGACCCGTGGCGGGAGCGCGGGCATGGATATATCCAAACCCCATCTCCACCTCGGCTCCGAGCGCCTGAAGCCCTTTGAGATGCAGATCAATAGGACGAGCGCCGATATTGCAGCCTCCCGGCTGGGCGATCTTCGCCTCGCCGCAGCGGGCGAGAATGGGACCAAGCGCCCAGAACGAGGCACGCATACGCGCGACGATATCCGCCGGGGCTTCCGTCGAGGTAAGGTTCGTTGCGTCGAAATGTGCCGTCGTATCGCCGTTGCCGAAGCGCGACGTGACCCCGAAGCAGCCGAGCACTTCCGTCATGGTGCGTATATCGCCAATACGCGGCAGATTGGTGAGCGTGGTCTCACCTTCTTCTGCCAGAAGAGCGCCCGCAAGAATAGCAAGCGCGGCGTTTTTCGAGCCGCCGATAGCCACCTCACCCTCCAAACGCTGCCCTCCGACGATAATGAGGCGCGAAGGCTGCGGCGAAGACGGCGACGACGTGCTGCTGACCATAAACCAACCCCTTTGCCACAGCACTCCGGATGTGCTGCGGTCCGGTTTGCAAAAATTAAAGGCCGGCAGCGTAATTCGTACGAATGATCGCTCCAGCCCGTCTGCAGTATATAAAGGTGCAGGTGCATTGTCAAGGAAGCATAGATATTAGACGCTCGGAACAGGAGGGGCGGTAGACAGATTTTTTCGCCGCTATTGTCACTACCAGGCAGGCATATTCAACGCCCGTCAACCAATAAGGCACTGGTTAGCGCAGCGGGTATCCAGGCGAACTGAAAGAAAGGGAGAAACAGTCTCGCAACCGTAATTTCCAGTTTATTCAAGCAACCACAGCGGATGAAGAGAACCATAGCCGGGCGACTCTGTATACGAGCGGCGAGGCTATAACCGCGGATTTGGTCGCGTTTATCGTTATCACTAGTGCTGACCCAAAGCGGGTCTAGTGTTCCTTCCGCGACGATGACCACTAGCTCGAATCACGAACCAATATCAAAGTATGGCTTCTGGACGGCAAGCGGCAGCAGTCCCTACTCTCCGGCTTCCACCAAGAGGCACAGGAGACGGCGCCATAAAGGATTTCGCCAGAGGAAACTCTGGCTCCCTCCTCCATCGTAAAGAAGCAGCAGATGCAGAACATAAACTCACAGACCATCAATCGGTCATTACACGAAAATCGATGTTAAAATATAGTTAGGTGCTGTTTACCTCTGCTGCTCACGCCGCGGCACCTTTGACACTCTCCTCTTTTCGACAACTGTTTGTCTTCCGCCCTTCTGGAAAGATTCCCACCAAATGAGCTTTCGCCCTTCGCTGCCCTGCCATCGTCCGGTGCTGTGCGTTTCCTCTGCCGTTCTCTCTCTGATGCTTGGCATCGGCGCCGGTTCCACCGCATCGGCGCAGGAAAAGCCAGCACCCGGCACTGCCGCCACACCCGCTGCTGCGACTACAGCAACCGCAACCGCAGCGCAGGCCGCGGATAAATTTACGCTGGTTTACAAAGCGCAGGCAGGCCAGACAAAACGTGTCAAGGGAGATCTTAACTTCACGGTAGCCGCGGGTGCGAACAAAATGACCCTTGTCTACAAGCAGGTTAGTAAAATCACCTACGCTGCGGTCGCGCCCAACGGTGACATTACTTTAGAAGATCTCACCGAGAGCAGTGAGATGAGTGTCAACGGTCAACAGAGACCCAATGAGGACAAGGACGAAAAGGATACTATCACGATCCATTCGGATGGAACGCTGGCGGCCTACAAGTCGGGCAGTACCGAAAAAGACGAAGATCACCTGGGGACCCGTCTCTACACCGCAAGCACCCCTGTTTATCCCAAGAAGGCGCTGGCGGTCGGTGACAAATGGAGCTACGACTACGCGGCGAACGCGGCCCTTGGGACCAAAAAGGCGCATGCCGATTACGAGGTTCTGGGAGCGGAAAAAGTCGGCAGCGTCGATGCTCTCAAGATCAAGATGACGTATGCGGAGAGTGGCGGCACCCCCAATATCAGCGGGTCCGGAACGATCTGGGTAGAAAAATCATCGGGAGACCCTGTCCGCAGCGAGTACAGCCTGGAAGGAGTCCCTTTCGGATCACCGGGAGAGACCGCGATTGGATCAGGCAAAGTGAGCGAGACGCGCATCGAAGGCGGACCGCTTCCCGGCAGTCAGCCGGCGGGTGCCAAAGACAAAACCATCGACGAGACGGTCAAGGAATTCACCAAGATTCCTGGTGTCGTTACCCTGTACCGCAAGAAGGACGCAACAAAAGACACCATCTACGCCGAGCTGCGCGAGGACCAGATCGACAAGCTTATGATGCTGGAAACCACAGCAGGCACGGGCACCGCCTCTCAGGTGGTTACCGGAGATCCGATCGACGACCTGGTTTTCAAGTTTACCCGCAACGATGACCGCATTCTGATGACGGTTCCAAACTACCGGTATCGCACGTCGGACCCGAAGTCCCCGACCGCGACATCGCTGCGGCGCTCGTTCGCGGATGCGCAGCTTCAGTCCTTCAAGATCGAAGCCAAGCAGGCCGATCGCAAATCGGTGCTGATTGATATCTCCGACCTTTTCAAAGGAGATATCGCCCGCGTCAGCCAGATGTTCAGTGGTAATCCCCTGCTTGGGATGGGCGGCGGGGGATTTGGCATTGATCGCGAAAAGACGTTCATCTCCTCCCTCAAGGGTTTCCCGGAGAACGTCGTTGTCGCCACCCAGTACAACTTTATCAAGGGAGGACCACCCTCCGCGGGCGGTGACACCCTTTCGGACCCCCGAAGCGCGGTCGTCGTCGTGAACTATAATCTGTTCCCTCTGCCGAACGACCCGGTCACTTATGCCCCCACAAATGGCTTTCGCTCCCGACTATACGATCCGCGCGTGGGCTACTTTACCGGAGTGACGGGCATCGGGCCCACCTTCGAGAGCTTCGACCCGGATAAAGATACCGCCGACGATCCGAACGTTTACTACATAAACCGCTGGGACCTTAAAAAGAAGGACCCGACGGCAGCAATGTCCGAACCCGTGCAGCCGATTGAGTTCTGGCTGGATAATGCGATTCCGGCTCAGTACCGGCGTCCCATCGGGGATGGCGTCCTTCTGTGGAACAAGGCGTTCGAGAAGGTGGGAATCAAGAACGCCATCGTGGTCAAGCAGATGCCCGATGATGCGGATTGGGACCCGGCAGATATGCGGCACAACATCGTTCGCTGGGTCAGCTCTCCCTTCTCCGGTGGGGCCTACGCCGTCGCGCACGCCCGGCCCAACCCGCTTACCGGTCAGATTCTGAATGCCAGCATACTTGTGGATGCCAACTGGACGCGCGTCATGAACAGCGAGCACAAAACTCTGGTGGATCCGGCACAGGCGTTCGAGGCAGGAGCCGGTATCCCGGTAGAACTCGCGATGCAGGCACGCAAAGAAGGCAAGATTGCCCCAGGGCAGGATCTCGCGAACTGCGAGATCGGCGGTGATCAGATGCAGGAGCAGGCCTGGTTCGGCAGTCTGGCGCTTGACTTCGCTGCCGCCCCCTACGGAGCCAAGGTGCCCGGAGCCCGCATCGACCGCAAGGTATTTCTCGATCAGTGGCTGCGACAGATCGTCGCCCACGAAATGGGCCATATTCTCGGTCTTCGCCATAACTTCGCCGCCTCGACGGAGTTTTCGCTGGACCGGGAGCTGGATGCGCTGTGCGCGTTGATGGGGGTGTGATCGCGTATTTCGCGCCGGGGAGCGGCCTGGGGCATTTGAACCGGGCGCTGGGAATCTGCCTGCGGATGCGGGATGCGGGGGCGGATGCGCGGATTGTGACCAACTCTCCGTTTGCGGAGGGGTTGGCGGGTATCGCGCGGTGCCCAATGGTTCGGCTGGCGGGGCGGGAATGGGCGGCGG
>JAZKEA010000399.1:0-9066 GCA_040387315.1 Armatimonadota bacterium
CGATACCTGAGCAAGCACGGACAGCAGGGTAGCAGTCCGCTTCTTCGCTTTCTCCTTCTTTGCCTTCTTCCGGGCGCTGTTACTGCTGCCGGCACTACCAGCAGTCACGGTGGACACCAGAGGCGCTGTCACGCTGGTTCGAGCGGTCGGAACGGCAACTTTCGCTGCGGTCTGTGTGTCATTCTCTACAGTCTGCATTTGATTGAACTCCTGTATGGTTCGGTCGGTGCGGTCCTGAGACCACGTTGATGGTTTCCAGCAGCCGGGAAGGGCTCATCCTTCCCGGCTTGCTGTCGTTTCGGGCTATCCGAAATCCTGGTTTCTCTGCTTCCTGAAGGCTTCTGCGCCCTCAAAGCCTCGCGGCGCTGGCTTGTCTTGCGATAGTAGCGATGTGACCGGCATGAAGGGAGCCATCAGGCGTGCGGCATTCGCAACAACCTTGTTGGTGGCGATCAGATGCTTGCATGTCCCGTGAAACTCAAAGGCTTTGCAGGTACAGTCCTGGTTCACCACGTCAACATCGTTCCAGAGCGTATCGCCTGCCTGCACCGGTCGAGGATCATTCTCGGCACGGGCCACGCTGTACACACCGGGACGGTTCGCGTAGGGCTCGATACTGTAGCCATCTGCAAAGAGGGTCTCGCCGCGGCTGATGGTGGTCTGCAGGCTCTTCTGGGTAGCGGCGAAGTATTCGGATCGGGTGGCGGTTGTGGTGGCGTTCATCGTTTCAGTTCCTCTAAGAGACGCTTTATATGCGCTTATTATACACTTAAATGCGCATATAAAGCGCATTGCAACAGAAATAGACGAAAAGTTTTTTGCGCATGAAAAGCGCATTAAGCAGTACAATAAGCGCATGAAACAAACAACCGTCGAAGCAGCCGAAGAAAGACAGCCGCGCACCCTTGGCAGGCCGCGCCGGGAAGATAATCCAGAGCGGTTTAATGTCACGTTGCCGGGATCTCTCGGGGAGTGGGGCAAGAAGCAGCCGGGGGGATTATCAGGACTGCTAACGCGACTCTTGGCGAATGAAAAAGAGCGCCAAGATAAACTAATCGGTGAGTAACCCGAGAAAGGGCAACCAGCCAAATGACTCCTGATGATAAGAAAAACGATTCACAAGGCGAATCACCTTCTACTGCAATCCCTGATGAATCGCCTAAAATAGACGCTGACGAGGCTTCACCCGATACTGAGCAACTTACCCAAGAACAGAAGATCGAGAGATCGGCTGCTGAAGGCCAAGAGCCGGAAGAGCGCTACGAATAGCTTCTAATAACCGACGATTCTAAGTTCGTGACCATCACCGAAGCCGCGCGCATCAATGTTGCCCGTAGCAGTGCGCTGCCTTCTGACATGCCTCTGCAGCCGTGAGAGTCACGCGGAACGGATCTGGCGGAGTCGATCAACTACCTTGCGCTTCGCGTTCGTGGCGAGGTGTGCTCTAATGCACGCTCGTGTGCATGCGGGCCACAGGGACGGGAATCAAGCCAAAGCCCCAAAGTTCTGGGACTGAGCATGGCAACCACGAGGGGAAACCTGAAGATGAACTGTCGAATCCGAGCCGTGTATGTCCTTATCAGCGTCAGCGCTGGAATCGGCCTGGTCTCTTTGTTGGCTGACGACGCTGCTGCGAACGCTCCCTCAGTATCTCAGGTGGCATCGTCCCCATCTGTATCGACGGGGTCTCCTATGTCTACCGGGTCTCCTATGTCTACCGGGTCTACCGGGTCTACCGGGTCTACCGGGTCTACCGGGTCTACCGGGTCTACCGGACCGGCTGCCGCAGCTGTCAAAGCAACAATTGATGAAGCCGCCCTAGCGGTGCTAAAGCGGTGCGAGACAGCCATGTTCGACCTGAAGAGCTACCGCGCCCAGTGCTGGACCCGGATCAAGCACGACCCCAAGTCGTCTGACGAGCCTGGTAGAGTCTCCTACGAGATGGCGACACTGGTTGCCGCCAAACCGAACCTGATGCGCTACGACTCCTGGGAGATGACCGGACCTCTCGCGGGACAGCCCCCGTTCGCCTGGAAGCGAAAAAGCCAGACACCCCGGCTCACCTTCGCCTGCGACGGCAAAACCAACTGGCGTCAGTACGGTGATTATTACAACACCGACAAACGAACGGAACCTGGTGGTCTGAGCACCAGCCTGGAACCCTGGGGCGGCTTCTACAGTCGGGATAGCTCTCCGTACGCGTTCCTGATGTACATCCAAAAGGAAAAGGGATTGCTGGAAGTGCGCCGGGACGGCACGGAAGCCGTGGACGGGGTGCTCTGCGACAAGGTTGTCACCCACATGAAGACTTCTTATGAAGGCATGGGGATTGAGTATCGCACGACCTGGTACGTGGGGGTGAAGGACGGGCTGGTGCGCCGGAATGTCGAGCGCATGGATTTTGAAGGCAGGAAAGGCTATGTACGGGAGGCGACGCTCCGCAACATCGTGGTCAATGCCCCTGTGGTGAGTCCCCGCTCTGTGTTCGCCTATGTTCCTCCGAAAGGCGTCACCCCATCCAAGCCACCCCCGGTCACGCAGCGTAAGGCCCCGGAGATCAAGCGCCCCCCGCTCCTGGCAAACGGCATCGCCGCTCCAGACTTCACAGCCACGGATCTAAACGGTAAAAGCGTCAATCTGTCGGACTACCGGGGCAAGGTGGTGATCCTGGACTTCTGGGCTTCCTGGTGCCCACCGTGCATCGCCGCCATGCCACACAATCAAGCGGTAGCCAAAAAGCTTCAGAGTGAGGGCCTGCCCGTAGTTCTGCTGGCGCTCGACAACTCGGAGGCTAGGGAACCGTTCCTCAAGTGGGTGAAGGACCATAAGGAATTAGATGCACTGACGTTCCTGCACAGAGACTCAGGAACCGTGCCGCTGGGGACTATCGCGGCTGGCCTCTACAAAGTGACGGCGATTCCGTCGTTCTACATCATCGACACCAATGGCATCATTCGCGACTCCAGTATCGGTTTCGGCGGCCCAACGGATGATCTGGAGAAAGCCGTGCGGGCAGCTATTGCCTCGAAATAGCAGTATAGAATCGAGGGCGGGCGCGGTTCTTGATCTGGCCGAGAACGCAGCAATACTAGCGCAATGGGTGAAAGTGGAAGTCTTCGGACAGAATGGCAACAACTGAGTAATTGAGTTTACGGACCGACAAGCAGACGAACGGATAGAGGATACAAAAACACAACATGAAACTTTTCCCGCAAGATTTGGGGCAGAACCGTGCAAGGACTCTCCTTCTTCGACGAGCAGGATTGCCCCCTCACGTCGTCTCTTCGCCGCTCCCAGATGGTGATTCTGCTCAGGTCGGTTTCTGGGGTCGCCTCTGGCTGCCCAATCGTAAAGCTATTAAAGCCACCAGTAAATCTCAGACAACTCAGCCGCCTCAGAGTAGTGCTCTAACAGGAATCACGGAGGATGAGGCTATTGGAGCACTACAGTCTTTGCGCCATCGCCTCAGGGTTTGGTCTCTTCTGGGTGCTGTGCCGACCAGCACTTCCCTGTTCATCTTTCTCGCTGAGGCAAACAACAGCTACTATGGGCATCCTGAAGCCGTTGTTCCCTGGCTCGTGGGAGCGTCGTTCGTTTCCTACTTCTGTGCCGTCAGCCGGCCGCGGACTCTGGTTGCCGCTCGCCTTCGCCAGATGCGAGAGAAACCACTAAGCGCTGCGGAGATCGCATCCCTTCTGCCGCTCTCCGGTGATGAACTGGAGCGAAGCTATCTCACGCTCGTGATGGATGTCAGCCGCCAGGAGGTCGCGTCCCAGGCTGCAGCGGGCATCGATGCCGGTCCGCGGGCTGATCTACGGGAAGCTCTGCAGGCTCTAGGAGACGCAATAGATCGGCTGCCGACGGGTCGTGTTGTGGGCAATGGCAGTGGCAATGAGCGCTCGGACATCATGACCGAGGTGCTGCGGCGAACGGCAGAGGAGACGCTGAGGCAAGCGCAGGCAGAACCGGACCGCGTGGTAGCCGCTTCTCTGGTACGTCAGGTGGAAGCGCTGCATAGGCGGGCAGATGCAACGGCTCGTGCCAACACGCTGGTTCGGCGGCTGTCTGCGCTGCGCCAGGAGATGGCAGCGGAGACGGAAGCCCTGCGGGCAGGACTTGCTGCCTATTACACCGGAGCGGGCGATGTGGCGGACCTGACGCGGCTCGTACAAAGCGTTCGAGAGGTGGCGCGTGAAGCCGCATCGGTCACCTCGGCGGTGGAAGAAGTAGACGGTTTGACCGATGGTTCTTTTTCTGCCGACTCTCGTTCTGCGACTGCACCAGCGTGGACATCTGGATCGACAACGGGACTAAAAACCGGGCTACAGGCAGGGGAAGCAGTATCTGAGCAGGTTCACCTTCGGCGGGGGCAAGGCTGACAAAGAAGGAAATCCTCATGGAGAATCATCACGGAAGCCGCTGAAGCGGTGGACCGGAACCAGAAAGGAGTTTAGATCATGGTTTGGGAACAATGGACCGAACAAGCACTGCAGACGATCGCACACGCCCGAAACGAAGCACAGCGTCTCGGCGATTCTCAGGTCTGTACGGAGCACCTGCTGTTGGGGATACTCGCCGAACCAGATCCTCAAGTGAAACGGCTGCTGGAACACTTCAACATTCCTCTGGAAAAGCTTCGACACGACATTGATCGCAATATTCAGCCTGCCATTCCATTTGCGCAGACAGCAGCCTCGGCAGGAAAACCTGAACTCCCCTTAGCCATGCGGTCCATTCACGTGACGGACCTGGCAGAAAATGAGGCATACCTTTCTGGCAGTACTTTGGTACATCCCGCACACGTTCTTCTCGCGCTGATCCGCGATGGCGAAGGTTTGGCAGGCCGCATTCTCTTGAACCTTGGGGCTAGCCAAACCGAGGAGGCACGCCAACTTGTCAGCCACGGGATCAGCGCGTAATGCCCAAGCCGTGGGACCGGGGACCGGGGACCGTGAACGTGGCTGGATCGATGGTGCCGGCGAGAGTATCGGCTATGTGGAAAGCCTGCAGATCCGGCAGGACGTGAGCTCTCATGCACAGGTATGTGCATGCGGGCCGAAGGGACGGGATTAGGAAGGCCGGAGAACCGGGAGGAAGACTATGAGCGAACCGATAAGAATTCACTGCAACGGACCTGATAATCTTCCCTCTCTCGAACATCTTATCTCGCTCACTACTGCGCAGAATCACGTGGTTCTACAATTCCCTTCCACACCGGAGATGGAAAGCGGAAAAGCAAAACTCATCGAGACTCTTGCAAAGCAGCTGCCGGGGCACAGAGTCTTCAACAGCGGTGTTCAGCAAGCGAAAAATCCTAGCGGAACCATCGCTAGACTGTGGAAGCACAAAGGCAATACAACAGGTACATCGGGTACATCGGGTACAACAGGCACAACCTGGATAACCATCAAGCTGGTTATCTCGGAGTCTGAGGTTCTGGCAAATGCGGAGCAGATCATCTCTGCCGCACGACTGTTTCGCCAAACAGCTCACGAGCTGATGAACCATCTTGCAAGGAAGCTGGGAGTTCCTCTTGAGGCGTTTGCCGACCCATTGTTCCGTATGACAGATGTTCCGGGAGCGCCGCAACCCGAAGGTGAATTGGAGAATGGGTGGACTTTCTGGTTTCACGGATTCGAGTGTGCTTTTGAGAATCGGCAGACCGGACAGGAGGTAGAAGTTCGGCTAGGCTTTCTCCATGAATTCGGTGCTCTTGATCCGTACTTTTTTGCCCGTTTTGTTTCTACGACACCGGAACTGCAGCAAGTACAGCAGCTATTCGAGGACACTTATCATGACCCGGCGCGTGCTTTCGATGTTCTGGAGAAGCATGGCTATCTCAAACGGATCAAAGGCAAAGATGAGTTTGGACTACTAGGTTTGGTAGTCAGTGATGTTGGTGATGGGTGAATTGTTGAACCGTTCTGCTGTCCCTTCTCTCGACCGACGCTGGCCGAAACCTCCTCCTTGCACTGGAGACCGCAGCAACAGCTGTGGAGGAGGTAGACGTTAAACGTTAGACGGTAGAACGAGGACGCGGCTGGATTGATGGCACCGGCGAAGGTATCGGCTACGCGGAAAACCTGCAGATGACCAGATGATAGCCCTGCATCTCCGCCAGGACGTCCAGGGACCGGCAGGGAGAGACTGATGACTGCAAGTCCGTGATTACGATAACTACGATAAATACGATAAATAGGATGACCCGACGCTACCTTCTGTTCTCTGCGTCCCTTCTGTGTCTTATTGCACTCGGCTACGGTGTCGCTCCTGGTCTTATTTTGCCGCTTTTCCTTGATCTCGCCGTGGATGGGATCGACCTGACGCATATTTTTCGCGCCATAATGGGTCTGTATCTCGCTATGTCTTTCCTGTGGATTGCAGGTGCCTACCTGCCGAGCCTAACGCTAACAGCCGTGATAGCAGAAACCGTCTTTATGGCGGGTCTTGCTCTGGGACGACTACTCAGTGTGTTCGTAGATGGACAGCCCAGCCCTCTGCTGGTGGTGGGACTGGTAATCGAGGCTCTCTTGGCGGTGTGGGGCGGCGGTCTCGCGGTGAAACTGCGCAGCGAGATCGAAGGGCCACAGGGACGGGACTGATGACGAAGAATAAGAAGAATAAGCAAGAGGGAAGAGATCATCCGAAAGCACAGAATTTGCTGTCACAGTTCCACGGTCGCCTACGTTCGTTGTCTTAATCTCAAAAGGAACCAACCACTCCACTATGCCTACTATGCCTACTATGCCTGCTCTAAGTTCCTATGTCCGCCCCACGGCGCGTTTTGCTGTCTCCCTCGTGATTCTTCCCACGCTTGTTCTTGGCGCTCTCTCTCCCGCTCCCGCCCATGCATACCGTTACGCATACCAGGTCGCCAGCAGCGATACTGAGGCAATTGCTGCCTTCAAAAAGGCAGCTTTGGTAGTTGAGGGCAGCGGTGATGGGCCCGTCACGGCGAGTGGGTTCTACGCCCGTGTGACCATCCGCGCTGAGGGAAAGGGACAAAAATCAGTGGCCGCCGAGTGCCAGAAGTACCTGACAGCCGCTCAGAAAGGAGTCAGGGAAAGTGGCATTTCTCTTCCCGACAGCCGCGAGCCGCTGTATCAGGTACTGCGTCGCACCGGACCGTCCAGTTATCAGGGAGTCATGGGAGCGATTCCGTTTAGCGTGGTTGCTGCTGCCGAGTCGACCCCAAGCACATCCGACGATACTTTTCAGGTGACCACGGAGTTTGACTTTGGTGCAGAGTCTCCAGCGAAGATGCGGGCGGCATTTGCCGCGATGCGGCTCTCCGGCGCTCAGGGTTTGGTGACGGTCGGCTACTCCTGCGACGAGAAAGCAGGACGTAATCTTGCCCTGAAAGCCGCGCTTACCGATGCCAAGCAGCGACTGCAGATTTTCAGCGAGGCAGCAAAACCAAAAGTGTTCGACCTTGTCTACGTAAAAGAAGGCGAGTATCAGTTGAACGGACAAACGGATCGGGCAGAACTACAGGGCAGCTCTCTGCTGCAGATCCAGGACACGATCAACACCCATACTTCCGTCACGCTTTTCTACGGCTTTAAGCCGCAAGCGGCCCCCGCCGTATCAGCGGCACCGAAAGCCCCCCTCAAGGCAGTCAAGGCAGTCAAGGCAGTCAAGGCAGCCAGAGTGCATTAGTGACCAAGTAATGAAACTGGCTGAGCCGGCGTCAGCCGTTGCTGTGACATTGAACGGTTCTCCGGAGGACTTGGGCAGGCGCTGATCCTAGACAAAGAACGCGGCGGGGTAGATGAAGACGGGGACAGTACCGGCTACGCGGAAAGCCTGCTGATGACCAGGTGACCAGATGATGGCGCTGCAGCTCCAGCAGGACGTGAGCTCTCATGCACATACCTGTGCATGCGGGTCGAAGGGAAGAGACTGAGCAAGTAATCCATGCGCAATGCATATCGGCCTGAGGCTCTCCCTTTCCGACAGCAGGGAACGCATCATGGCATTCTAAAGCTCTCGCGCTACCACTCCCATATATACGTTCGGGTCCGTACTCCCTGGGGCTTTTCACTGCCCGTCAATTGCGCCGTTTCTCTTGACTTAGAAGGAACAGAAATGCCCCAAGAGATCGTGGACACCATCAAAGGTTTCGGGAATGGGTCGCATAAAGATCAACCCCTTTATGTCATCTTTGATGGCATACTGGACTTTACTCCGCTAAACGTGAACTTCGACGGATCTTTGGACGGGGAGTACTATCTTTTTCGGGTCTGCATCTCGGAGTTCTATGATCTGAAGCGCTTCGAGTAGTGTAGACAGTTCCGCTTATGAACCCTAAAGTAAAAAGCTGTGCCAGTGTACTGGCTGCTGTTGTCCTATTTTATGTGCTGTTTGGCGTGATGATACTGAGTCCCGCGACGCTGTTTCCAGAGGTGGAAAAGAAAGCGCACGCGGCGGAAAAGCAGAGGTTTCAGCGTCTGCTGGCGTCGAAACTGAACGTTTAAGCCGACGCCGTTACTGTTCTGATGAAATATGGCTCAAGAAATCGTTATGTGCTCTTTCTGGCAAGGATGAGCCCGGAGCGGATCGCCCGTCATGAGAAGATTGAACTAGAGAATACAGACCCGAAAGAAGTGAAGCACGAATACAAGACGTACTTCGAACCTCATATCGAACGGTCCGTTCCTGACGGTTTCGCTAAAATCAGTGTTCGCCCGGATCGTATCTACTCTGTTAATGGTGATGACTCCGATCCTAAGGGTAACGAAGTTTTTAATGGTGTCCAGGAGTTTTACTACGATTCCCGTAAAGGCGTCGGGATCGGTAAGTATGCGTTCGGTCCGGAATGAACGCAAGGCTTGTCCTGCGTGACGATGGCACGGTGGAAGCGGCGCAGGTCCATTGCATGGCTGGAATGCCTTTCACAACTTCGTTGTGGTGGACATCATCACAACGAAGTTGTGTGATGCGGCGGTAATGGTGTACAGAGTATGTTGCTCCACCGATGCTCAGGGGCGAGCATGTGATGGGGTCTTTTGACGGGGGTGCGGTGTGAGCGGTGGCACCTAAAATCCTGCTTCTATAACTGGGGTT